>CAZRTZ010000001.1:0-71941 GCA_964603155.1 uncultured Geobacteraceae bacterium
CCCCGCGCGGTGATCGTCCCGGCGGCCCCCCGCGCGGTGATCGTCCCGGCGGCCCGGGTACCGGTCGTCCCGGCGAGCGCCCTGCTGGTCCGGGTGCCGGTCGTCCGCCCCGGCCGTTTGCGCCGTCGGCACCGGCCGTACCGCTTGCCGATCTGGCCGGAGCAGGCAAGGATGCCGGTCGGGGTGCGCGAGGGGGCAAAAAGAAGAAGGGGCGCAGTGACGCTGCCGAGGAACGTGCCGGCGCTGCCCGGCGCAAGGACCGCCAGGTCTATGAGCCGGATGCCGGGGAGCGTTACCGCAAGCTCAAGAAGGCTCCACGTCTGTCGCAGAAGACGGAAATTACCGTCTCCAAGGCGATCAAGCGCAAGATTCGCATCACCGATGTCATTACCGTCGGCGAACTGGCCAAACGCATGGGGGTCAAGGCCAATGACCTGATCAAGGAACTGATGCGCCAGGGGCAGATGGTGACGATCAATCACCCTCTCGATTTCGAGACCGCATCGATCATCGCCGCCGATTTCAGCTATGAGGTCGAAAACGTCGCCTTCGACGAGGAGAGCCTGTTGGCCGTAACCGGTACGCCGGAGCAGGAGGAGGCCGAAGGAACCCTGAAGTCCCGGCCGCCGGTGGTGACCATCATGGGTCACGTTGACCACGGCAAGACCAGTCTGCTCGACGCCATTCGCGAGGCCAATGTCACGGCCGGCGAGTTCGGCGGCATCACCCAGCATATCGGTGCCTACGACGTCACCATCAACGGCCGGCAGATCACCTTCCTCGATACGCCTGGCCACGAGGCCTTTACGGCGATGCGTGCTCGCGGTGCCCAGGTGACGGATATCGTCGTCCTGGTCGTGGCCGCCGACGACGGCGTTATGCCGCAGACCCGTGAGGCGATCAACCATGCCCGCGCTGCCAAGGTGCCGATCATGGTTGCCGTCAACAAAATCGATAAGGCCGAAGCCAACATCGACCGGGTTCGCCAGGAGTTGACCGAGTTCGGTCTGGTCTCCGAGGATTGGGGCGGTGATACCATCTTCGTCAATGTCTCTGCCAAGAAGCGCCTGAATATCGACCAGCTGCTGGAGATGATCCTGCTGCAGGCCGAGGTTCTGGATCTCAAGGCCAATCCCGACAAGCGTGCCCAGGGGACCGTGGTCGAGGCCCGTCTCGACAAGGGTCGCGGTCCGGTCGCCACCGTGCTCGTGCAGCAGGGGACCTTGAAGATCGGTGATCCGATCGTTGCCGGTGTGCACATGGGCCGGGTCCGCTCGATGACTGACGACCGCGGCCAGGCTGTCAAGGAGGCCGGCCCCTCGTTCCCGGTGGAGGTCACCGGTTTGGCGGGGGTCCCCGACGCCGGCGAGATATTCCACGCCGTCGAGGACGAGAAGGTAGCCAAGGACGTCGCCCAGCACCGCGCCCAGAAGCTGCGCGAGGCGGAACTGGCCAAGAGCAGCAAGATCTCGCTCGAGCAGCTCTATGCCCGGATCAAGCAGGGTGATGTCAAGGAACTGCGCGTCATTGTCAAGGCTGACGTGCAGGGCTCTGTCGAGGCGGTTTCCGAATCGCTCGGCAAACTGTCGACCGAGGCTTGCCGCCTGCTGGTGATCCACTCCGGGGTCGGCGCCATCACCGAAACCGATATCAGCCTGGCCGCCGCTTCGGATGCCATCGTCCTTGGCTTCAACGTCCGCCCGGCCCCCAAGGCCTCGGCGCAGGCCGAAGCCGACGGGGTCGATATCCGCCTCTACAACGTCATCTACGATGCGGTCAACGACGTGCGCAACGCCATGGAGGGTCTGCTCGCACCGACCTTCCAGGAAGAGCACCTGGGCCGCGCCGAAGTGCGCGAAGCCTTCAATATTACCAAGATCGGCACGATTGCCGGCTGCTACGTGCTGGACGGCAAGATTCAGCGCAATGCCAAGGCCAGGCTACTGCGCGACAGCGTCGTGGTCTGGCAGGGCAAGCTCTCCTCGCTGCGTCGTTTCAAGGACGATGTCCGCGAGGTCGCCAGCGGTTACGAATGCGGCATCGGGCTGGAGAACTACAACGACATCAAGCCCGGCGACGTTATCGAGGTGTTCGAGTTGCGCGAGGTCAAGTCCACCCTGTAAGCGTGCGGATCGATGGTTGTCGGTGTCCTACGGCTTGGCCTGTACCTGGACGGGGTGTCGAGTCTCAAGGAAAAGCGCAGCGTCGTGCAGAGCATTCTCGGCCGCTGCCGCAGGCGTTTCCCGGTCTCTGCGGCAGAAGTCGATGACCAGGATTCACACGGCAACGCCGTGCTCGGTTTCGTCATGGTCAGCACTGGCGAGCAGGTGATCGCCCCGGTGCTACAGCGGATAGAAGACTATGTCGAATCGCTCGGGCTGGCGGAAATCGTCTCGGTCGACGTCGAATTCATCCACTGTTAAACTCGGAGTGCAATCCCTTTGCCCAGTCAACGTGCTCATCGGGTCGGCGAACTGATTCAGAAGGAAATTTCCGCCTTGCTTTTGCGCGGGCTCAACGACCCGCGTATCGGTTTTGTCACTATCACCGGCGTCGAGGTGACACCCGATCTGCATCTGGCCCGGGTCTACTATACGGTGATCGGCGATGAGGCGGCTCGTCGCAACTGTGCGGCCGGGTTGAAAAGCGCCACCCCCTTCATTCGTCAGCAGCTTGGCCGCCAGCTGCAGATGCGCTATACCCCCGATCTGCTCTTCCATTACGACAGTTCCATCGACTACGGCAACCGCATTGACAGTCTACTGCGCGACATCAAGCGCGATGAAGACGATCATGATTGAGCAACTGGCCGAACTCCTCGACAGCAACCAGCGTTTTCTGGTTGCCAGCCACGAAAGCCCAGATGGCGATGCCATTGCTTCCACCCTGGCTCTGGCCAATGCCCTGCGGGAACGGGGAAAGGATGTCGTCGCTTTAAATCGCGACGGCGTTCCCGGCGATTACCGGTTTCTCCCCGGCTGGGAACAGGTCGTCACCGGCGTTGCCGCCGGGACGCACTTCGATGTCGGCATCGTTCTCGATGCCGGTGAATTGCGCCGGGCCGGTGACTGGATTCGCAGGGTATGCCGGACTCTGGTCAATATCGATCATCATCCGCATTCGGAGAACTTTGGCGATCTTTACTGGGTCGATGAGAACGCCAGCGCCACCGGCGTGCTGGTTTACCGCCTGCTGCGGCAGGCCGGCTGGCCGATCTCCCGCGATGTCGCCACCTGTATCTACACCACGATTCTTTCGGATACCGGATCATTCCGTTATTCCAATGCCGATCCTGAGGCCTTCCGGGTCGCCGGCGAGATGGTCGCCCTGGGGGTTGACCCCTGGGAGATCGCTTCGGGACTCTACGAGAGTCAGGAAGAGGTGCGCCTGCGCCTGCTGGCTCTGGCGCTGCCGACCCTGGCTGTGGCGCCCTGCGGTACCTTCGCAGCGATTACCGTGACCAGCGACATGTTCGCGGCAACCGGCGCCACTGCCGAACATACCGACCGCTTCATCAACTATCCGCGCTCGGTTCGCGGGGTCGAGGTGGCGATCTTCTTTCGTCAGGTCGGACCGGCTCGCTTCAAGGTCGGCTTCCGCTCCAAAGGAAAGATCGATGTTGGCGCCCTGTCACGCGAATTTAGCGGCGGCGGCCACCATAATGCCGCAGGGGCGATGGTCGAGGGGGAGCTGCCGGCCGTACGCGACCTGGTCTTCAAGCGTCTGGGAGAGTTGCTGGCCGGCCACTGATGAACGGGGTCATATTGGTTGATAAGCCGCAAGGGGTGACCTCCTTCGACGTGGTCCGCCAATTGCGGCGTTTTTGCGGGACGCGCCAGGTCGGGCATTGCGGCACGCTCGACCCGCTGGCCACCGGACTGCTGCCGGTCGCCGTCGGTTCGGCCACCCGCCTGGTCGAATACCTGATGGCCGACGAGAAGGAATACCTGGCCAGCTTTGCCCTGGGTGCCGTGACCGATACCCAGGATGCCACCGGGCAGATTCTCGAAAGCCGGCCCTGGCAGCACATCACCCAGGAGGCCCTGACGGCGGCCTGTCAGCCCCTGACCGGTGCCATCGAGCAACTGCCGCCGATGTTTTCCGCCCTCAAGCGCGACGGGGTGCCGCTTTACAAGCTGGCCCGACAGGGCGTCGAAATCGAGCGCACTCCCCGCACGGTCACGATCTCCCGTCTCGAGATTACCGCATTCACTCCGCCGCTGGCCGCCTTGCGAGTGGTCTGCAGCAAGGGGACCTATGTCCGCACGCTGATTCATGATCTCGGCGCGCGGCTTGGCTGCGGCGCCCACATGACCGGGTTGCGACGGGTGCGTTGCGGAGCGCTGCATGTTGACGATAGTCACACCCTGGTCGAACTGCAGGGGCTGGCCGGGTCGGGGCAGCCCCTGCCGCTGCTGACGCCTGCCGCAGCCATGGCCGGTTATCCCGCCGCCGCAGTCCTCCCCGCCGCCTGGTGCCGACTTGCCAACGGCGTCGCGCCTTTGCTCGCCGAGGTCGATGACGTGCCGGACGTGCAGCCCGGCGCGCTGCTCTGCCTGCAGGTCGAGGGGCGGTTGGCGGCTGTGGCCAGCCTCGCGCCCGGAGGGGTAGGGGGGCGTCCCGGCGACTTCGAGCTGCACAAAGTCTTCCCCGACGCGGTGCTGCCTGCATAAAGGCTTTACACTGCGCGTTAATAGTGTTATAAAGTCCAGTCTTGAAAGAGAACTCAATTACCTAGCAAAGGAGATGGCGCGGTGCTGGCCACGGAACGCAAACAGGAAATCATCGGCAAATTCAGAAGTCACGACAAGGATACCGGCTCGCCGGAAGTGCAGATTGCGCTGCTTTCCGAGCGCATCACTTACCTGACGGAGCATTTCCGAAGCCACAAGAAAGACCATCATTCGCGCCGCGGTCTGCTCAAGATCGTCGGGCAGCGCCGCCGCCTGCTCGATTACCTGAAGAGCCGCGACGTCGAGCGTTATCGCAAGGTCATTTCCGAGCTCGGTATTCGCCGCTAAGGAACAGGGCAGCAGCTTCATCGTGGAGCTGCTGCCCGCATTTTGAGGGGCCAGGTGGGAGGTTGTCCGGAGAGAGAGTCTGTTTGCGGCTGGCCGCAACGGGGTCTGTCTCAGGCCATCCTCCCCTGACGTTTTAGCCCCTCCATTACGAGGGCCGGTGGTAACCGGCAGAAAGAGGAGCAGCAAGATGGCTTATCACAAGGTAGAAATCCAGTTTAACGGCCAGCCGTTGACGATCGAAACCGGCAAAATGGCCCGCCAGGCCGACGGTGCCGTGGTTGTCACCTACGGCGAGACCAAGGTTCTGTGCACCGTGGTTTCGGCCAAAAAGATGCGGGAAGGGCAGGACTTCTTCCCGTTGACCGTCAACTATCAGGAGAAGTTCTACGCTGGCGGCAAGATCCCCGGCTCGTTCTTCCGCCGCGAGCGCGGTTCCACCGAGCGGGAGACGCTGATCTGCCGTCTGATCGACCGGCCGATGCGTCCGCTTTTCCCGAAGGGGTACATGTTCGAGACCCAGATCATGCCGACCGTCATCTCGGTAGACATGATCAACGATCCCGACACTCTGGCCATGGTTGCGGCTTCCGCCTGCGTCGAGGTCTCCGACATCCCCTTCGCCGGGCCGCTGGCCGCCGTGCGCGTCGGCCGGGTCGACGGGAAATTCGTCGCCAATCCGACCTTGGAGCAGATCAAGCAGAGCGATGTTGAGATCGTCATCGCCGGCTCGCGTGATGCGGTCATGATGGTCGAGGGTGAAGCCGACTTCCTCTCCGAAGAGGAGATGCTCGACGCCATCTTTTTCGGCCACGAGGCGCTGCAGCCGCTGATCGACATGCAGATCGAACTGGCGAAACTGGTTGGCATCGAAAAGCGCCCCTTCGCCAAGCCGGAAGTCGACCAGGACCTGCTGGCGAAAATTACCGAAATGGCCGAAGGCAAGATCACTGCGGCGATGAAGATTCTCGCCAAGCAGGAGCGCTACGGCACGCTCGACGCCATCCGCAATGAGGTCAAGGAGCAGCTGGCTGCCGAGTATGAAGGGCGTGAGAAGGAGATCGGTGAACTGATCGGCAAGGTCGAGAAGAAGGTGCTGCGCACCATCGTCACCCGCGACCGCATCCGCATCGATGGCCGCGACATGACCACCATCCGCCCGATCAGCTGTGAAGTCGGTGTCCTGCCGCGTGCCCACGGCAGCGCCCTGTTCACCCGCGGCGAGACTCAGGCACTGGTGGCCGCCACCCTCGGCACCGCCATCGACGAACAGCGCATGGACAATGTCCAGGGAATGGAATTCAAGAAATTCCTGCTGCACTACAACTTCCCGCCGTTCTCCGTGGGTGAGACCAGCATGCGTCTCTTCCCGGGGCGCCGCGAGATCGGCCACGGTTTCCTCGCCGAGCGCAGCGCCTCGAAAATCCTCCCCGCGCACGAGAAATTCCCCTATACCATTCGCGTGGTTTCCGACATTCTCGAGTCGAACGGCTCGTCGTCAATGGCCTCGGTGTGCGGCGCCTCCATGGCTCTGATGGACGCCGGCGTGCCGGTTGCCCGTCCGATCGCCGGGATTGCCATGGGTCTGGTCAAGGAAGGGGATGCTGTGGCGGTGCTCAGCGACATCCTCGGCGATGAAGACCACCTTGGCGACATGGACTTCAAGGTGACCGGCTCCGCCGAAGGCGTGACCGCCCTGCAGATGGACATCAAGATCTCCGGGGTGACCAAGGAGATCATGCGTCAGGCGCTGGAGCAGGCCAAGGCCGGCCGCATCCACATCCTCGGCGAGATGGCCAAGGCCATCGAACTGCCGCGCGCCGAACTGTCCAAGTACGCGCCGCGTATCACCACCATCCAGGTCAAGCCCGACCAGGTGCGCACGGTCATCGGCCCGGGCGGCAAGAATGTGCGCGCCATCATCGAGGCCACCGGCTGCGCCATTGACATCGAAGACGACGGTCGCATCAACATCGCCTCGCACGACGGCGAAGCCTGCCGCAAGGCGATCAAGATGATCCGTGACCTGACCCAGGAAGCCGAGGTCGGCAAGTTCTACCGCGGCACCGTGCGTCGCATCATGGAATTCGGCGCTTTCGTCGAGATATTCCCCGGCACCGACGGGCTGGTGCACATCTCCGAGTTGGACAAGGAGCGGGTCAAGGCGGTCACCGACATCCTCAAGGAAGGGGACGAGGTGGTGGTGAAGTGCATCGGCATCGACAAGCAAGGGAAGATCAAACTCTCCCGCAAGGAGACCCTCGACGTGGAGCTGCCCGCTGATCTTTGATAAGGTAGTTTCTCTCTGACGGCAGTAAACAGCCGCGAAACGGGCGATAGGATCGACCGCTCGCGGCTGTTTTTTTGAAAGGAACACTCCATGGTCAAGGTTCATTGCGTCAGGCTCAAGCCCTCGGCAATCATCCCACGTTATATGACCGATCACGCCGCGGGGATGGATTTGCATGCGGCGCTCGATGCAGAGGTCGTCCTGCCGCCGGGGGGACGGGCTCTGATCCCAACCGGTCTGGCACTCGAGATTCCACCTGGCTTCGAAGGGCAGGTCCGGCCGCGTTCCGGGCTGGCTCTCAAGCAGGGGATCGCCCTGGTCAATTCGCCAGGGACCATCGATGCGGATTATCGTGGCGAGGTCGGCGTGATTGTCATCAATCACGGCGACCAGCCGGTGGTTTTCGCCCCCGGCGACCGCATCGCCCAGCTGGTGATCGCCCCGGTTACGCGGGTAACTTTTAAAGAAGTTGAGGAACTTGGCGAAACCGGCCGGGCTGGCAGAGGCTTCGGCCATACCGGCACCGGAGTCCACCGGCATGTCTGATCGGCGTAGCCCCGAAGAGTTGTTGACCTTCCCTTGTCTTTACGAGTACAAGGTGTTCGGTGTCGCCGATGATCAGGGTTTTTGTCCGGCGATCGTAGCAGCCGTCAGTCGCTTTGTCCCTCTCTCCGGTGACGCGGTGCGCACACGGCTCAGCTCCGGTGGTCGCTATCAGTGTGTAACGGTCCTGGTTCACCTGGAAACCGGCAAGCAATTGTCGCAGATCTATGCCGCCCTGCGTGCCCTCGAAGGTGTGCGCTACCTGCTGTAGTCAAACTCACAAGGTGTGAAGCATGCTGCTCTCGATCAACCCTGACAATCCGCAACCCAGATTGATTCAGCAGGTCTGCGAACGGTTGCGAAAAGGCGGGGTCATAGCCTATCCCACGGACACGACCTATGGGTTGGGCTGCGACATCTTCGAAAGGCGCGGGGTACGGACGATCTACCAGATCAAGCAGCGGGATGAGCGGAAGCCGTTCTCTTTCATCTGTGCTGATCTGTCCGATGTCGCCCGTTACGCCCAGGTCAGCAACTTCGCCTTCAAAATGATGAAACGGCATCTGCCCGGCCCATATACTTTTGTTCTGGAGGCGACCCGGGTGGTCCCCGTCAATCTGGTGACCAGGCAGAAAACGGTCGGAATCCGCATCCCCGACGACCCGATCGCCCTCGCCATTGTCCGCGAGCTCGGTCATCCGCTGGTCACCACCAGCGCCAATGTCTCCGGAGAGCCGCCGCTGCACGATCCGCTGGAGATTCACGAACAGATGGGGCGGTTGCTGGATGTGGTCGTCGATGGCGGCATTCGGCTTGGTGACCCGTCGACGGTGATCAGCCTGCTGGATGACCGCCTCGAGGTGCTGCGCGAGGGGAGCGGCGACACGTCTTGGATTCATCAACTGTAAGAGGATGACAGCGGTGAAAGAGATCAGCGTGGTTCTGTACGGTTATCGTCTCAAGGGGAAGAAGTGGCATCCGCCTGTGCTGGAGCAGGAGATTAGGGACTTCATTGCCGGTCTGGCGGCTGACTATGAAAGGTATGGTATATCAGTTACTTACAATGAGGAGCTTGACAGGGTGCTCGAAGTCAAGGGGTACGGTGATCTGCTCAATACCGTAAGACTGCGTACCAATGACAGCTCCTTGGGAAGTCCCTGCCTTGGCCACGTCATCGGCCAGAGCGAGCACTGCGATCTTCTCGAAGACATCCGCCGCGGCATTTCACGCATCGCCTTCGCCCCGGAAACCATCGAGCCGGACGGATCCAGTAAAAAAGTCTGCCACAACTGCGGCTGCGGCTGCTGATTCTTCTGCGTTCGCGGTCTGTAGACCGCTCTCCCGAACTATTTCCCCCCGCGCCGCAGCAACTCTTCCTCGACCAGTTTTCTTTGCCGCGGGTTCAGCCGCCGCGATGCCAGTAGATTGCGTGCGTCCTGAGTGCGCAGGCCGGGTAGATACTGCACGAACCAGATGTCCGGGGTGCGCGGGTTTTTGAGCATCGCCATGCGCAGGTTCGGCCGGGTTTGCCATTTCTGGCTGCGACCGACCATGGAGATGCTGTCCGCATTGGCGGCCTGGCTGTTCAGAAACTGCAGGATTGCCACTTCTCGCAGGTGCGGGTTGGTCAGGCAGATGTCAACCAGGCGAGGATCGCCCTCCTTGAGCATCTCGCCAACGACTGTGGCCGTGGCCCGCCGGGCCAGAGTCAGTTTGTTGCCCAGTTCCGTCGTCGGCAGGCGCTGCAGGATGGCACGCTCTGCTGCGAACTTCTGGTCGGGGGTAATCCCGGGGAGATAGCAAAGATCGACCAGTTCGAAGAGGTGCAGGTGGGGGAGAAGTGCCAGGATCACCGGCCCGGGAGTCCCGGGATTGCGCACCAGGGCGAGTTGCAGACGGTGGCTCTCCCGGCTGATTTCGAGCTGATAGATGGCTTTGAGCAGGTCTTCACTCAGGTCGCGCCGCTTGAGCAGCGCCAACAGGTGCTCTTCGCTTAAGGAGCGGTTCTTCAAGGCGCTGCGCAGAACTTCCGGCGCCGGATCCTGCAGGACGACGTGGAGTTCGTCGCCGCCGGCGGTCAACGCCCGATGCAGGCGCTTCACCAGGTCGGGATCGATGATGCGGGTGGCGTGACTTTCGTCGGTCATAAGGCAAGTTCTAACGCGGAGACGCCGAGGCGCGGAGAAAATCAAGAACCTGAGATAAAGCCCTCAAGTCCCAACGACTCATTTCTCGGGACGTTGTTTGATTCCTTGTTTTTCAGCGTCTCCGCGCCTCCGTGTTGAATTGTTTCATTCGCCCCCCTTGCCGTCGTCTTTTCCATATTGCCCGAGGAACTCCCGCTTCCACTCCCCGTAATGCCCTGCCTCGATCGCCGTGCGCGCGCCGGCGGCGAGGTCAAGGAAGAAACGGACGTTGTGGATCGCCGAAAGGGTCGCCGAGAGGATCTCGTTGGCGTTGAACAGGTGGTGCAGGTAGGCGCGCGAGAAGTTGGCGCAGCAGTAGCAGTTGCAGCCGGCATCGACCGGGAAGAAGTCGCGGCGGTAGCGGCGGCTGGTCAGGCGGATGCGGCCGCGCCGGGTGAAGAGCGTGGCGCTGCGGGCATAACGGGTCGGAATGACGCAGTCGAACATGTCCATGCCGCGCTCGATACTCTCCAAGATGTCCTCGGGTAGGCCGACCCCCATCAGGTAACGTGGCTTGTGCGCGGGGAGGAACGGCTCGGTGCAGTCGACCACCTGCTTGAGCAACTCCAGACCCTCGCCGACGCTGACCCCGCCGATGGCGTAGCCGATGGCATCCAGGGCCGTCAGGGCCTCGGCGCACTGCTTGCGCAGGTCCGGGTAGACACCCCCCTGGACGATGGGGAAGAGCGCCTGATCCGGGCGCTGGTGGGCCTTCATGCACTCCTCGGCCCAGCGCAGCGTCTTTTTGATCGATTTGGCGGCATAAGCGTGGGTGGCCGGGAAAGGGATGCACTCGTCGAAGGCCATGATGATGTCGGCGCCAAGCTGGTTCTGGATCGTCGTGGCCTCCTTCGGGCCGAGGAAGATGCGCTCGCCGCTGACCTCGTGGGCGAAGAACACGCCGTCCTCGGTGATCTCCTTTTTCGGCAGGGAGAAGACCTGGAAACCTCCGCTGTCGGTAAGGATCGGCTTGTCCCAGGCCATGAAGCGGTGCAGTCCGCCGGCCTTGGCCACCAGTTGCTCGCCGGGTTTGAGATGCAGGTGGTAGGTATTGGACAGGATAATCTGCGCCCCGGTCTCAAGGACCTGGGCGGTAGTCATCGCCTTGAGTGCGCCGTGGGTGCCGACCGGCATGAAAATCGGCGTCTCGATGGCCCCGTGGGGGGTATGCAGGCGCCCCCGTCGGGCCCGGGTCGCGGGGTCGGTGGCGAGTAGTTCGAAGCAAAACATTTTGATCCTTTCGGTGATGCTAAATGCTTGCAAAATCATCAACAATCTAGCAGAAATAACCCATGACATCAACGCGTTCCGGGACATTGCCATGAGCTTGATCCCTTCGTACCCGTCTTTGCTCTCGCGGGCCGATATGGCCAAACTACGCTTTACCCTCGATTTCCTCTCCCCGTGTCGTTTCTCCCCATACTCTCTGCTGAACCTGCGTCAGCGCCTGTTGGCCTGTGGCCGGGAGTTCCCCGGCACACAGACGGAAGGGCTTTTCTCCCCCGCTCTCAGCGATGACCCTGCGGCCCTGCGGCGTTTTCAAAAGCCGTCACCGGCCTTCGTCCTGCGCCCGCCACCGGCCGGCAGACTGGTTTGGCAGGAAGGCGACACGCTGGATCTCGATGTGCTTTTCCTGGGAGGCGGGTTGCAGCAGATTCCGTTCTTTCTCTCCCTGTTGCGGGCCCTGGGAAACTGCGGGTTGCTGGCCGGGGATGAGGGGCGGTTCGAGGTTGCGGCGATCGCCTGTCAGGCAGCGACAGGCAGCTGGCGGGCCCTGTCGCCGGGTCGGCATGCGGCATCGCTCTCGCCGGATGTCATCTCGCTTGGCATGTATCTCGATGAGCAACTGCCTTTGTCGCTGCCGGTCCTGCTGGAAGTGACCACCCCTGCGCGGCTGGTCGCTGCAGGCCGGGTCCTGCGTCGGCCGCGTTTTGTCCAGTTGTTTCCCTTCATGCTCCGGCGGGTGACCTCGATGCTGTACTACCACTGCCATCTGGAGCCGGTTGACGATCCCGGAAGCTTGCTGGCCGCGGCAAATCAGGTCGAGGCGGTCTGGCAGGCGACATCCTGGCACGATTGGCGTGAGTTGGGGGAGGGCGGTGCCGTCGGTAAAGTCGGCGGATTGACCGGAGAGTTGCGGCTTGACGGAGCCGGCTTGGAAGAGCTGAGCTGGATCATTCTTCTGGCGGCCCTGTTCGGCATTGGACGTGGTGCCGCATTCGGATCGGGACAGCTCCGGCTGACTTGTTGAGAACGCCGTGACCATCGGGAATGGAACTATAGTGGTGAATTTAGTTGCTACTATGGACAAGGTCGCTATAATATTGAAATTTAATGGTGTTGTCGTTAGTTTCAGGATATTGAATGTAATAGAGCTTCGTTAAGGTAACCGGAGATGATTGTAACTTTATGCAGCCGACCCTGATTCGCCAGATTCTGACCAGCTTTCTGATCGTGTGTGCAGTGTTTGCGATCGGTTGGTTGATTTCCCTGTACATGCTGCAGGAAGTTGCCAACCAGCTGGCCAAAATCAATGACGTTTCGACCGGCAGTGTGGCGCGAACCCGCGAGTTGCTGCATAACGGGCAGGTGGCTGTCCTGCTCCTCGGCCTGATCGGCTTTCTTGGCGGGCTGATCGGTATGTCGATCGCCTCCAGCCAGACCAGTCGCATGCTCAAGCGCCTCAAGCTTGCCACCGACCAGCTGGCCAACGTCGTTCTCGATCAGGATGTTTTCAAAGGGGTCGCGGCCAGTGACAATCTGGAAAACGATATCCGCGCCATGATGAAGAAAATCCAGGAGAGTCAGTTGCTCTGCCTGGATGCCAGCCCGTTGACGCGTCTTCCCGGCAACATCGCCATCGAGCAGGTTCTTAACGGCAAGATGACGAACGGCGAGAAATTTGCGCTTTGTTACATCGATCTGGATGATTTCAAGGCCTTCAATGATCGCTATGGCTATGCCCGCGGCAGCGAGCTGATCAAGATGACCGGAGAGGTCATTCACAGGGCAAAAAACACCCATGGTGATGCGGGGGACTTCGTCGGCCATATTGGCGGCGATGATTTTGTCCTGATTACCTCGCCCGACAGTATCGATGTCGTCTGCCAGGCGATTATCTCCGCCTTCGATCAGGCGGCTCCCACCTTCTATGACGAAGTCGACCGCAATCGCGGCTATCTCGAAGGGACCGACCGCTACGGCGTCTCCCGGCGTTTCCCGCTGATTTCCATTTCGATCGCGGTGGTCTCCGACACCCGGCGCACTTTCACCTCTCCGATCGAAATCGCCCGGGTCGCCAACGAAGTCAAGGATTACGTCAAGACCCTGCCTGGCAGCAATTACCTGGTCGACCGGCGCACCGGGCAACGCTAGGCAATGGCTAACGCCGACCCCGCAGTTTCCCGTTATGAAATCGCTTCCTGGGTGATCGCCGGCGTTCTGCTGGTGACAGCCGTCAAATTTCGCCTGCTGTCGGCACTGTTTGCCGGGTTCGCCGTCTACGAGCTGGTCTACCTCCTTGTACATCTGCTGCGACTGCAGCGCCTGGCAGGTCGATGGGCCAAGGTTGTGGCCGCGACCCTTTTGGCTCTGTTCATCATTTCCCTGCTAACGGTAATGGTCTTTCTCGCCGCCGCGTTCATTCGCGGCAGCGCTGCGGCTTTACCCAATCTGATTTCCTCCATGGCAGATATCATTGCGACCTCCCGCGACCTGCTTCCTCCAGGGGTGGAAGACAACGTGCCGCAGAATGTCGAGGAATTGAAGCAGGCGATGGCCGCCTGGCTCAAGGCTCACTCGGGCGACCTGCAGATTGTCGGCCATGAGTCGCTGCGCACGGCGGTTCTGTTGTTCATGGGGATGGCAATCGGCGGCATTCTCTCTCTCCGCGAAGTTTTGCCGCGTGAACGTGGCGTTGCGCCGCTGGCCGATGTGCTGGTCGAGAGGGTTGAACGTTTCGGGGACGCCTTCCGCCGGGTGGTTTTCGCCCAGGTGCGGATCGCCGCGATCAATGCGTTCCTGACCTGGCTCTACCTGGGCGTAGCCCTGCCGTTGATGGGGCACGAACTGCCTTACACCAACGTGCTGATCGGCGTGACTTTCATGGCCGGCATGCTGCCGGTGATCGGCAACCTGATTTCCAATACGGTGATCGTTACCGTCAGCCTGAGCATCTCCTTCTGGCTGGCGCTCTCCTCGCTGACTTTTCTGGTGGTCATTCACAAGCTGGAATATTTCCTCAACGCCCATATCATTGCCACGCGCATCCGTTGCAAGGCCTGGGAGTTGCTGGTCGCCATGCTGGTCATGGAGGCGGTCTTCGGCTTCCGCGGCCTGGTTGCCGCGCCGGTCTTTTATGCGTACGTGAAAGACGAATTGACCAGCCGGGGGTTGATCTGAATATCGCTGAATTGCTGAAGGGCTGCTTACCGCACCGTTGAATGGTTGAATAGAGAAGACCAAGACTCTAAACGATTCAACGAGCACAACAACATTCAACGATTCAACCGCCTGAACGAAGCAAAAAGGCCGGAACATTCCGGCCTTTTTGTGAGCTGACAGTTTCCCGCTCTAGTCCAGTCGGACTACCGTCCGCCCCTGCAGCTGTCCTTTGAGGATGGCGGCGATTCTTTCCTCAAGCCCGTCAAGAGCGCATTCGGAAACGAGGCTCTCCAGTTGCGTCAATCGCCAGTCGCCGGCCAGTTTGTTCCAGACGATGGTGCGCAGCGGCAAGGGGCACTGGACCGAATCGATGCCGAAGAGGCTGACGCCGCGCAGGATGAAAGGATAGACGTTGACGTTGAGGTCAGGGGAGCCGACCAGCCCGCAACAGGTGACCGCCCCGCCGTAGCGCGTGGCCTTGATCGCCGCAACCAAAGTTTCCCCACCGACGCAATCGACAACACCGTTCCAGCGTTCCTTGAGCATCGGCCGCTCGAAGTTGGCGGTGACCTCCGCACGCGGAATCACCCGAGTGGCGCCGAGTGTTTGGAGAAACCCGGCCGCTTCCGGTTTGCCGGTCGCCGCCGTCACCTGGTAGCCGAGTCTGGCCAGCAGGGCCACGGCCACGCAACCGACGCCGCCGGTCGCCCCGGTCACCAGGATTTCTCCGGCTTCCGGCCTGATCCCGTGCCCGACCAGGGCGTGGACCGACAGGGCCGCCGTCAGACCGGCCGTACCTATCGCCATGCTGTCACGTAGGGAGAGGCCGGCCGGGAGGGGGAGGGCCCAGGCAGAGGGGATGCGGATCAGCTGACCGTAGCCGCCGTCGGTTTCCATGCCGAGGTCAAAGCCGGTGACAATGACCGGAGTCCCGGCTTGGAAACGGCCGCTGCTGTCGCTGACCACCTCGCCGGCGGCATCGATCCCGGGCGTGTGCGGGAAGTTGCGGGTGACGCCGGGGTGGCCGGTGGCGGAGAGGGCGTCCTTGTAGTTGAGCGACGACCAGCGCACGCGCACCATCAGTTCGCCGGCGGCGAGATCTTCCGTGGAGCGAGTGACAATACTGCGGGTAAAGCGCTTCGGTTCGGGCTGTTCGACCAGCAGGGCTTTAAATGTTTCAGACATGGGCGTCTCCTTTCTAGCCGACCTCGTTATAAATCCGTTCGCGAAATTCCACGCCCAACCTATCCGCAACCGCACGGCAGGTGGCAATGTCGATTCCCGGGATAGTTACGGCGGTGGCGACCACCGTCGGAATGTAGGTTTTGGCTTCGCGAAGAAAATCGAGAATTGCGTGATATCCGGCCTCTCCAAATGCGGACTGGCATATCTCCTGGTAGCTGACGGAATCCGGGGCGTTAAGCGAAACGCTAATCACGTCGATCAAACCCTGCAACTCCGGCAGGATGTTGCGTCCGTGCACGAGGTTGGCCTGGCCGTCGGTGTTAATACGGATTTTCTTGCCACGACTTTTCAGCCAGCCGGCAACTTCCTTGATCAGATCCAGGCGCAGCAGCGGCTCACCATAACCGCAGAAGACCACCTCGTCATAGCGGGAGGGGTCGCCGATGGCGGCGATAACCTCGGCGACACCCGGTTCGTGCTCCAGGCAGAGCTGATGACCCTTGACGGTAAAATCCTTGAATTTCGCGCAGAAGGTGCAGTGATTGGTGCAGCGGTTGGTGATGTTGAGATAGAGACTGTTGCGAATCTGATAGGCGATCCTGGTCGCCTGGTCGACCGAGCCGATGCCGAAAAGCCGGTGGGCATTGAGTGAAGTGACCCGCGCGACATCATCCAGCGTCAGCCCCTTGATACGGGCCAGTTCTTGAGCCGTCGCACGCACGTAGGCCGGTTCACAGCGCTTCCCCCGCCACGTTTGCGGAGAGAGGTAGGGACAGTCGGTTTCCAGCAGCATGACATCGACCGGCAGGGCCGCGGCAACCTCGACAAGACTGTTTTTCGGGTAGGTCAGCGGTCCGGCGAAAGAGATGAAGAAGCCGAGGGTCAGACACTCGCGGGCGAAGGCCAGGTCGCCGGAGAAGCAGTGCATGACTCCGCCCACCTCGCTGGCTCCCTCCTCACGCAAAATGGCGAGAACTTCGTCGTGGGCGTCGCGATCGTGGACAATCAGCGGCTTGTCGAGCTCCCTGGCCAGGCGAATCTGGGCACGGAAGGCGTTGCGCTGGAGATCGCGGGGGGAGCGGTCGCGATAAAAATCGAGGCCGGTCTCACCGATGGCCACAACTTTCGGGTGGGCCGCCAGTCGGCGCAATTCGCCGAGAGCGGCGGCGTCGATCGTGTCGGTATCGTGGGGATGGATGCCGATGCTGGCCCACACGTTCGGATAGCGTTCGGCCAGTTCACAGCTGGCTTGTGAACTGGACAGATCGCAACCGACGGTGAGGATGGTCGTGACACCGGCCTCCGCAGCGCGAGCGATCACGCCGGTAACATCGCCGTGGAACTGTGCGGAATCGAGATGGGCGTGGGTGTCGATCAGGGGGGTGAGCATGTCATTTGGGCAGCTCATAACCGAGTGAGCTGTCGAGTGGTTGAGTCGTTGAGTGGGTACATCACAAATGGATGGGTCCAGTTGCGAATGCAACTTAACACTCTACGATTCGATGCAGGCATGGCGACTGGCAGCCATGCCTGCTATTCCGTCTCAATCCGCGGGAACAGCGGTTCGGCCTTGGTGATGACGGTTCCCGAAGAGAGCCCTCCCCACGCCAGCGCCCCGGGCTGCTCCTGCCCCAAAAGCGCCGCAATCTTCGTGCCGGTGTCCGGCATGAACGGGGTGACCAGGATACCGATAAGGCGGACCGATTCGATGAGGGTGTACATCACGGTCGCCAGTCGTTCAACCCGGGCCGGATCCTTGGCCAGAGCCCAGGGTGACGTTTCGTCGATGTACTTGTTGGCGGCCCCGACCAGTTCCCAGATCGACTGCAGGGCCTTGTTGAACGCCAGATCGGCCATCTGCGCATCGACTTGCACTATGGTCGAGGTGAAGCGCCCCTGCAGGATGGTCTCCAGGTCGGTGTCCTTGCCAGAGGCGGGAAGGGTGCCGCCGAAATACTTGTTGAGCATCGCCGTGGAACGGCTCACCAGGTTGCCAAGGTCGTTGGCCAGGTCGGAGTTGATGCGGTGCACCAGTGCGGCGTGGGAGAAGTCGCCGTCCAGCCCGAAGGGAACCTCGCGCAGCAGGAAGTAACGGATGGCGTCAACGCCGTACTTGTCGATCAGCATGTTCGGCTCGACCACGTTGGCCAGGCTCTTGCTCATCTTCTGCCCCTCGACGGTCCACCAGCCGTGGGCAAAGACTTTCTTCGGCAGCGGAATGCCGGCGGCCATCAGGAAGGTCGGCCAGTAGACGGTATGGAAGCGCAGGATGTCCTTGCCGATAACGTGTACGTCGCACGGCCAGAATTTCTCGAAATTACCGTTGTCATCGCCGGGGTAGCCGAGAGCGCTGATGTAATTGGTCAGGGCATCGAACCACACATAGATGACGTGCTTCTCGTCGCCCGGGACCGGAATCCCCCAGGAAAAGCTGGTGCGCGAGATGGACAGGTCGCGCAGCCCTTCGCGCACGAAGCTTAAAATCTCGTTGCGACGGCTCTTCGGCTGAATAAAGTCGGGATTGGCCTCGATGTGCGCCAGCAACTGTTCCTGATACTTGCTCATGCGGAAGAAGTAAGAGGCTTCCTTGAGCTTTTCCGTGGGCCGGCCGCAGTCGGGGCAGTTGCCGTCCATCAACTGGGTTTCCGTCCAGAACGTCTCGCAGGGGGTGCAGTACCAGTCCTCGTATTCGCCGAGATAGATATCTCCCCTGGCCTGTATGGTGCGGAAAATCTCCTGCACCGCGTGTTTGTGCCGTTCCTGCGAGGTGCGGATGAAATCGGTATAGTCGATATTGAGTTTTTCCCACAGCGACTGGAAACGCTTGACCACGCGGTCAGCCAGTTCCAGCGGAGTCTCTCCCTTGGCCTGTGCGGCTTTTTCGACCTTCTGGCCGTGCTCGTCGGTGCCGGTCAGGAAGAAGACTTCGGCGCCGCGACCACGCAGGTAGCGGGCGAGGACGTCGCAGGCCAGGGTGGTGTAGGCGTGGCCGATATGCGGAACATCATTGACGTAATAGATCGGCGTCGTCAGGCAGAAGTGTTGCGGCGCAGTCATGGTCACTCTCCTTGTTCCCCGGCGGTTCCAGGACGATTGCCGCGGCGGCGGCGCCGCCGGCGACGCTTGCCGGCTGACTTTGCCTGCTCATCACCCTCGACGCGTTCAGCTTCAGCCGCTACAGGTTGCGGCGGAGTTGGCGGAGTTGGCGGAGTTGGCGGAGTTGGCGGAGTTGGCGGCGCCGGCTTGGACGCGGGCTGGGGCTGGCGATTGCGCTGGGGACGGTTCTCCTGGCGCGGCTGGTTGCTGCCGGGTCGCGGCGCTTGCTGGACATCGGCATGCGGCTGGCCGGATTCATACTCTTCCATGGAGATAACCCGCGTTGCGCCATCGGGGTGACGCAGGGTGACCTGCCGGCTGAGGACGTTCTGGGCGACGACTTCCCATTCCTGGTTATTCCAACCCACCTTCTTGCCGCACTTGGG
This sequence comes from uncultured Geobacteraceae bacterium, assembly GCA_964603155.1. Classification (GTDB taxonomy): domain Bacteria; phylum Desulfobacterota; class Desulfuromonadia; order Desulfuromonadales; family BM103; genus VAUL01. Next base: position 19,088 of record CAZRTZ010000001.1, read on the forward strand.
CATCCCTTTGCGCAAGTCGCAGTAGGCCTCGAATTCATAGCTTAAACAGCAAAGCAGGCGCCCGCACTGCCCTGAGATTTTGACCGGGTTAAGGGCCAATCCCTGCTCCTTGGCCATTTTCACGGAAACCGGGTAGAACTCGGTCAGGAAGGAGCAACAGCACAACTCCCGGCCGCAGATGCCGAGTCCGCCAACCAGTTTGGCTTCGTCGCGAACGCCGATCTGCCGCATCTCGATGCGGGTGTGAAAATGATGGGCCAGGTCCTTGACCAGTTCACGAAAATCGATCCGCCCTTCAGCGGTGAAATAGAAGACGATTTTCGAGCCGTCGAAGGCGTACTCTGCCCGCACCATCTTCATTTCCATGCCGCGGGACTGGACGCGCTCCCGGCAGAAACGCAGCGCGTCGCGCTCGCGGCCGGTATTGGCGGCGGCTTGGGCAACATCCTCGTCGGAGGCGATGCGCAGGATCGACTTGAGACCTTCCGGTGCCTGGTCCGGGAGGATTTCCCGCGGTTCACTGACGACCACGGCCAGGGCACGGCCGCGATCGGTCTCGACCACGACACGGTTGCCGGGGCCGAGTTGCAACGCCTGGGCATTGAAATCATAGTGCCGCCCGGCGTGGTGGAATTTGACGGAAACAATGCGCGGCATGAATATCCCGTATTTATTTAGTTAGGGCGATGAATGAGGAGGCCGGCTTCAGGCGGCCAGTTTCAGCAACAGGTTTTCCACGACCAGCTGGGTATTCAGATTACGTTCCAGCTGACGGTGGGCTTGGCCCAGCGCCTCCAGTTTCAGGAGAATGCCCGCGGCATTTTCGCGTGCTGCGACCCGGCGTACTTTTTCGACGAGATCCAGGTTGACAAGTTCGGCGGCATCGCGGCCGTGAACGGCGAGCAGTACGTCACGATAAAACGCCTGGAAAATTTCCAGGATGTCGGGCAGTGCGGTCTTGTCGGCCGCAAGCTGTTCGGCAAACTCCAGAATGGGCAAAATACTGCCTGGGGAGAGGCCGGTCAAGGTCTTTAGCAGGTTGCGCCGCTCTTCGAGGTAAAGCTGGCGATCCTTGCCGAAAGCCTTTTTGAAGCTGCCGTCAGCCAGGGCTGCCAGCACGTGCGCTTCGGCATCGCTGACCCCGAGTTGTGACTGCAGGGCGTCGCGCAGCAGTTCCAGTGGCTGGCGGGCGAAGCACAGCGGCTGGCAGCGCGAACGGATGGTTTCGAGGAGGCGCTGCGGCTGGCTGCTGAGCAGAATGAGCAGCGTGTCACCGCGCGGCTCCTCCAGGGTTTTGAGAAGGGCATTGGCGGCACCGACAGTCATGAGTTCCGCCGCCTCAATCAGGCAGACCTTGCGCTTGGCTTCATGGGGGCGCAGGTTGAGATCGCGCTGTATGTTGCGAACCTGTTCGATCTTGATGCTGCTGCCGTCAGGTTCGAGAATATGCAGGTCGGGGTGGTTGTGATGGTCGACCTTGCGGCAGGGCGGACATTCTCCGCAGCCACGCTCCTCGACACAGAATAAGGTTCGCACCAGTGCCAGCACCATCAGTCGTTTGCCGACCCCCTCAGGACCGGCAAACAGGTAGGCATGCGCCAGCCTGCCTTGGCGCACAGCCCTCTCCAGCACCTCTTTCTGGCGCTCATGGCCGATGATGTGGGCAAAGTTCACGACACGCCTCGCTCGGCAAAGAACCGGTCGACAGTCGTGACGATGCGGCTCGTAACCACGTCGGCACCGCCGATGGCGTCGATCACACGGAAACGCTCTTCCCGGCCGGCGAGATCCAGATAGGTCTGGCGGACACGCCGGTGGAAATCGAGGGTTTCCAGCTCGAAGCGCCCTTCGGCGAGCAGGTTGTCGTCCTGGTTGCGCTGCCTGGCCCGCAACAGCCCGTCCTCGACGGCAAAATCGAGCAGCAGGGTCAGATCGGGACACAGACCGTTGCAGGCGATGGCATTGAGTTCTTCTATCAGTTGGTGATCGAGGTTGCGGCCGCCGCCCTGATAGGCAGTGGTGGCATCGACAAAGCGATCACACAAAACCGTCGTTCCGGCGGCCAGGGCAGGTCGGATCACCTGTTCCACGTGCTGGGCCCGGGCCGCTGCATAGAGGAGCAGTTCGGTGCGGGCGGTCATTGCCTGATTGGCGGGGTCGAGCAGGATCGCCCGGATGGCATCGGCAATGGCGCAACCGCCTGGCTCGCGAGTGAGCATTGCCGGTATCCCCTGGGCGGTCAGGTGGGCATGGAGGCGACGGATCTGTGTCGATTTGCCGCTCCCCTCGATCCCTTCCAATGTAATGAAAAAAGCCATGAATTCGCGTATTAAATGGATTTGGCGCATTATAGGGGGGGGCGGGGAGGGAATCAAGGAGAAAGGCCGTGTGGATAATTGCCGGCATGGCGGTAATGTTTGCCTCTTGAACGCTGCCTGAGCTAATATAACTAATTTGCGCCGATTGGACGGATCCGCTAGCGAATGGGAAGAGAACCCCTCAACATTACCCTCGACCTGCTTGAGGAAAATCTAGGCTACCGCTTCACTGACCGCTTCCGTCTGGTCGAGGCACTGACTCACCGGTCCTATGCGAACGAGGCCGCGACTGCGTCGGCAATCGACAACGAACGCCTGGAGTTCCTGGGTGATGCGGTTCTGTCTCTGGTGGTCAGTGCCTGCCTGCTGCGGCACTTTCCCGATGCCGCCGAAGGCAGCCTGACGCACCATCGGGCCGATCTGGTCAACGCGACAAGTCTGGCGGCACTCGGCCGTTCCCTGCATCTCGGAGATTACCTGCGCCTTGGCCGGGGTGAGGAGCGCAGCGGCGGCAGCGATAAGGACAACCTGCTGGCGGATGCGCTGGAAGCAGTCCTGGGGGCGATTTTTCTCGATGGCGGCTACCACTCCGCCGCTGCTGTTGTGGAACGATTGTTCGGGGCTGCTTTGCACGTCTCGATTGGTGCCGGTGAGGCGGATGCCAAAACCCGCCTGCAGGAATTTTTACAGGCGCGTCAGCAGACCCGCCCCGCTTACCGGCTGGTTGCAGCCAGCGGTCCTGATCATCAGCGCAGTTACGAAGTCGAAGTGCTGGTCAATGGCCGGGTCCTCGGTACCGGGACGGGTGGGAGCAAAAAACGCGCAGAGCAGATTGCCGCCGGTGAGGCGCTGCGTAACTTGGAGCAGACAGCAGATGAGTGATACCGTTCTTTACCGCTCCGGTTTTGTTGCCCTCGTCGGCCGGTCCAACGTTGGCAAGTCGACCCTGCTCAATCGCCTGGTCGGACAGAAAATCGCGATTACTTCCAACAAGCCGCAGACGACGCGCAACCGCATCCTGGGGATTGTCAGCCGCCCGGACGGTCAGCTGCTGTTCGTCGATACCCCGGGGCTGCACGCCGCCCGTTCGCGTCTGAACAAGATCATGGTCGAGCAGGCGCGCGAGGCCTGCCGCGAAGTCGATCTGATCCTCTGGCTGGTGGAAGCCGATCGGCCGGTGGATGAGGAACCGCTGGTGACCGAGGTGTTGAGGCAGGGTGACGCACCGGTCCTGCTGATTGTGAACAAATGTGACCAGGTCGGTCCGGAACGGCTGCTGCCGCTGTTGGCCGCGTACGGACAGTTGCGCGAATTTGCCGAGATCATCCCGGTTTCGGCTCTGACCGGTTCCGGTTGCGATCACCTGGTCGAGGTTGTCCTGAAGCATCTCCCCGAGGGGCCGCGCTACTATCCTGACGATCAGGTAACCGATCTCCCCGAGCGTTTTATCGCTGCGGAACTGATCCGTGAACGGGTGCTTGCCCATACCCGCGACGAAGTGCCCTACGGCGTTGCCGTGAGAGTCGAGGATTTTCACGAGGAAGCGGAGCGCAATCTGGTGGTGATCAACGCCGTGATCTGCGTGGAGCGTGAGATGCACAAGCGCATCGTGGTCGGCAAGGGCGGTGGGATGATCCGCCGGATTGGCCAGGAGGCACGGCAGGCCATCGAAGCGCTGCTCGGGGTAAGGGTGTTTCTGGAGTTGTTTGTGCGGGTTGAGGCCGGCTGGACCGGTTCGGACCGCGCTTTAAGAGAGTTTGGCTATCTTGGCGAATAACTACATGGATTTTATTTGATATGAGTGCCATTGTCGCAATCGTCGGCCGGCCGAACGTCGGCAAGTCGACCCTGTTCAACCGCATTCTTGGCCGTCGTCTGGCGATTGTCGAAGACTTTCCCGGCGTGACCCGCGATCGCAACTATGCCCTGGTCACCCGTTTCGAGCGACCTTTCACTCTGGTCGATACCGGCGGCTTCGAGCCGGCCAGCGAAGACCGGTTGTTGACCCAGATGCGCGAACAGTCGCAACTGGCGGTCGAAGAAGCCGATGTCATCGTTTTTCTGATGGATGGCCGCGAGGGGTTGACGCCTGCCGATCAGGAGGTAGCCAGCCGCCTGCGCCAGGTCGACAAGCCAGTACTGTTTGCCGTCAACAAAGTCGACGGGCCCTCTCAGGAAGCCGGGATCGGCGATTTTTATGTGCTCGGTATCGACGAGCTGTGGCCGGTTTCCGCCGAGCATGGCCCTGGTGTAGGCGATCTGGTTGAGCAGATTATCGCGCTGCTCCCCCCGTCGCCGGCTCCGCGCGGGGACAGTGAGGAGACCCGGCTGGCGATCATCGGCCGGCCGAATGTCGGCAAATCCTCGCTGGTGAATCGTCTGCTCGGTTTCGAGCGGATGGTCGCCAACCCGGTAGCCGGCACGACGCGTGACAGCGTCGATACCCCCTTTGCCTACAATCGGCGCCGCTATGTGCTGATCGATACGGCCGGAATCCGCCGCAAGGGGAGGGTGGCCCTCAAACTCGAGAAATATTCCGTAATTCAGGCCTTGAAGGCGCTCGACCGTGCCGACATCGCGCTCATGGTGATCGATGGCCGCGAAGGGATCACCGATCAGGACCTGACGATTGCCGGCTATGCGGCTGAACGTGGTCGTGCCGTAGTGCTGGTCGTCAATAAGTGGGATCTGGTTCCCAAGGATCACAGCACGGCCGGCCAGTATGTCAAGGATCTGCGCGAGGCCTTCAAGTTCCTGCCGGAAGTTCCGATCCATTTCGTTTCGGCCCTGACCGGCCTGCGCGTCAGCAAGATTATGGCCGACGTCGAGAAGGTCGCCGATGAGTACGCCCGGCAAATCACCACCTCGGCCCTTAACAGGGTCCTTGAGGAGGCCCAGAAGGCGCATCAGCCACCGGTCTATCACGGCAAGCGTCTGAAATTCTTTTACATAACCCAGACCGGCACGTGCCCGCCGTCGTTCGTGATTTTTGTCAACAAGGCGGAAGGAGTGCACTTTTCCTACCAGCGTTATCTGGTCAATTGTCTGCGCAAAGCTTTCGGATTCTCCGGCTGCCCGATCAAGCTGCGTTTCGAGGACCGGCAGCGTTGATTGCGCTTTACTTCGCGCAGACCGTGGGATATATTTATTCTATTTAATTTCCAACTGTTATGTTGTCGTAAGAATATCTCGGCATCATCTTTGGTGAGTGATTCATGAGCCTTGTCGGCAACCTCGAAGATCTCGGTCTCGGAGAGATTCTCCAGATCGTCAGCCTGAGCCGCAAATCCGGTGTCCTCGAACTCAACAGTCGGGACCGCTCGGGCAAGATTGTTTTTCGTGCCGGCCAGGTCATCCGGGCGACGGCGACGACCTTCCCAGAGAATATCGGCGATCTGCTGCTGCGCGGCGGCCTGATTGATTTCGCCACCCTGAAGAAAGCGGTGCAGACCCAGCAAGGCCCCCGTGGCGGCGGGCGGCGCATCGGCGATATCGTGGTCGATGAATTCGGCGTCCCCCGGGATGCAATCGACAAACTGGTGCGCGAACAGACCGAACGTATCGTCTACAGCTTCTTCGCCTGGAATGAAGGAGATTTTTCCTTCGAGTTGGGCGAACCGGAGGAACTGGCGGCGACAATCCTCAACCCGTTGCACTTCATGCTGGACAGCGGCCTCAACCCGCAGTGGCTGGCGATGGAGGGGAGCCGGCTCTACGACGAAAAACGTCATCGCGGGGAGGACGTCGAGGAGCGAGGTGAATCGTTGGTCGACCTTGAGGTGTTGCTTCAGGACAGCGACGATATGGTCGGCATGGAACTCCGGGAGCAGGCGGATCATGATGCCCCTTCCGCATCGGCCGCGGACAAGCAGCTGTTCAACATCGGGGTTGAGCTCTATCGTGAGCTGGGTGAAGCGTCAGGATTGACTCTCCGGCAAACCCGCCAGTCGCCGGGGCTGCACCTGCTGCGCAGCATGCTCGAGGAGTTGAACAACCCGTCGCTGGGCGGGGGGATCATTCTTCTGATTCTGCGCTTTGCCAGTGAACTGATGAATAGGGCCGTCATCTTCCTGGTCAAGGAGCAGGAGATCGTCGGTCTCGGCCAGTTCGGCATCGAACTGGTTAACCAGTCTCCGGAAACCCTGGTGCGCAACACCCGCATCCCCATCGGCGAGCCGACCCTGTTCAGCGAGGTTCTGGGATCGATGAAGCCGGCCAAGGTCACTCCCCGTGACTGCCAATGGGATAACTACCTTTTTGCCCAGCTAGGTGGCGGACGAGCCGGTGAGGTATTCCTCGGCCCGCTGGTCAGCGAGGGCCGGATCGTTGCCATTCTCTATGGGGACAATCTTCCCGAGCAGAAGGAGATCGGTGACACTGAGGCCCTGGAGGTCTTTTTGTCCGAGGCCGGGCTGGCCATGGAAAAGGCTTTACAGGAACGTCGTCTGGCCGATGGCCGCGCGGCAGTCTGAAACGGCGAGGAGCTTGTCCACGTGCTGAAAAAGATCCTGATAGCCGAAGATTCACCAACGATGCGTTCACTGATTGTTTCGACCATCTCCGCGATGGGAGAGTATGAGACCGTCGAAGCCGCCAATGGTTTCGAGGCGTTGCGCATCCTGCCGCGGGAAAAGGTCGACCTGATCATCACCGACATCAACATGCCGGACATCAACGGACTGGAACTGGTCAGCTTCATCCGCAACAACGAGAACTATCGTCACACCCCGCTGTTTATCATCAGCACCGAAGGGAGTGATCGTGATCGGGAAAAAGGACTGGCCCTCGGGGCCAATGCCTACCTGGTCAAACCCTTCGCACCGCACCAGCTCCAGGAGTTGGTACGTAAATTCCTGGCCTGACCGGAGCCGAGCCTTGAGTCAGCAGCGCTCTTCGGAAGCCCTCAAAGAGTTCATCAGTGAAGCTGAGGAGATCATCGAGGCGCTCAACCTCGATCTGGTCGGTCTTGGCGATTCCCTCGAGCGCGGCGACTGCGATCCTGATCTCCTCAACAGCATTTTTCGCGGTGCCCATTCGATCAAGGGTCTGGCCGGCATGTTCGGCTTCGACGATCTTTCCCAGCTCTCGCATCGCATGGAGAGTTTGCTGGACCAGATGCGTCTCGGGCGCGTTCCGTTCACTTCCGGGACCATCGACATCCTGTTCTTCGCCGTGGAGACACTGGCCCGCCTGATCAACGGCAAGAGCGAGGACGAGCACTTCACCTTCGATCTGACGGCCTGTTTCGCTCGCATCGACCAGGCGGGGAAGGCTCCCGCGGCCACGAACGACCCTTTGGCCGAGTTGGCGATCGACCCCGCCGTTCTCAATGTCCTTACCGAGTACGAAGAGCACCGGCTGCTGGAGAACTTCCGCAAGAAGCGGAACATTTACCTGATCCTGGTCGATTTCGATCTGTCCAGTTTCGATCAGGAGCTGGCCGAGCTGACCCAGCAGCTCAAGCAGCAAGGGGAAGTCATCAGTACCCTGCCTTCGGTCGGCGACATCGGCGAGAGAATCTCCTTCCAGTTGCTGTACGGCAGCGAGCGTGATGCTGCGGACATCCGCGCGCTGCTCGGCCGGGAACACCTTGAAATCCGCATCTGTGGACAGCAAACCACCGTCTCCGCCGCGCCCATCGTGGAAGAGGTCCCTGCTGATGAACCTCAGATGCAGACTTCCGAAAGACTTGCCGAAGGGGAGGGTGGGTCGCTGCGGTCGATCAGCCGGACGGTGCGTGTCGACATCGACAAGCTCGACCTGCTGATGAACATCGTCGGCGAACTGGTCCTGTCCAAGGGAGCCATTTCCGGAATCTACGAACGGCTGCGTGCTTCCGGCGACAAGGAACTGTCGGGAGAACTGGCCAAGGCGACCCGGATGCTCGAACGCCGGCTCCACGATCTGCAAAAGGGGGTCATGGACGTGCGCATGGTTCCGGTCGGCCAGCTGTTCGAGAAGATGACCAGGATCGTGCGGAGGGTTTCCAACGAACAGGGGAAGAGGATCGATCTGGACATCCGCGGAGCCGAGACCGAACTCGACAAACTGATCATCGAGGATGTTTCCGACCCGCTGATGCATATTATTCGCAATGCCATCGACCATGGTCTGGAAACCCCGGAGGAGCGTCTGGCAGCCGGCAAGCCCGAAAAAGGGGCCATCTCCCTGTGGGCGGCGCAAAAGGGCAACCATGTCGTCATCGAAGTGCGTGACGATGGCCGGGGGATCGATCCTGAGAAAGTCCGGCGCAAGGCGGTTGCACGCGGTTTGATCGATGCCGCTCAGGAGTTGACTCGCGAAGAAGTTTATGAACTTCTTTTCCTCCCCGGATTTTCTACGCGCGATGAGGTCAGCGATCTGTCCGGGCGCGGTGTCGGCATGGACGTCGTCAAGAACAACATCACCAATCTGTCGGGGATGATCGAGTTGCAGAGCGAGGTTGGCAGGGGAACGGCCATGATCATCACCCTGCCGATCACTTTGGCCATCATCAAGGCGCTGATCGTGCGCGTCGCCGGGCAGACCTATGCCGTGCCGATCAACTCGGTGCAGGAAACGCTGATGATCGATAATAAGGCGATTCGCACCATCGAGCGGCGCGAGGTTTTGGAACTGCGCGAGAGTACCCTGCCACTGCTGAGGCTCGATCGTGCCTTCAACCTGGCTACTCCGGGAGAGGAATCGGCGCAGCGCTTCTTCGTCGCCGTGGTCGGTCTGGCGGACAAGCGCATCGGCTTCGTTGTCGATGAGTTGCTCGGCCAGCAGGATGTTGTCATCAAATCCCTGGGCAAGGCACTGTCCTTTGTCAAGGGGATTGCCGGTGCCGCCGAACTGGGGAATCAAAAGACGATTCTGGTTCTCGATGTTGCCGGTCTGATGGGAGAGGCACTGCGCGGCGAGACCAGCAGCCATGTATGAGTCGTTCTACGGCTTTGTCGAACGGCCGTTCAGCAAGACACCGGACCCGCGCTTCCTGTTTATGAGCCGCGGGCATCGCGAGGCCATGGCTCGCCTGCAATATGCGGTGGAAGAACGCGACATGGTTCTGCTGACCGGCGAGATCGGCTGTGGCAAAACCACGCTTTCGCGCGCTCTCATCGATGCGCTCGATGACCGCTACCGGGTGATGCTGATCATCAACCCGCGTCTGACGCCGCTTGAATTTCTTCGGGCTTTGGCCCTGCGTTTAGGTATTACCGAGCCGGCCCGTTTCAAGGCCGACCTTTTGGAGCAGATCGGTACGGCGCTGTTCAGCTGCTTCGAGCAGGGGGTCTGTCCGGTGCTGGTCATCGATGAAGCGCAGTTGGTCCCGCACAAGGAGACGTTCGACGAGATTCGTCTGCTGACCAACTTCCAGCTTGACGATCGCAACCTGATCTGCGTGGTGCTCATCGGCCAGGGCGAGCTACGCCAGCGCTTGCGGCATCGGGCCTACGAGCCGTTGCGCCAGCGGATCGGCATGAGTTATGACCTCGGTCCCCTCTCCCTTGAGGAGACTGTGGAATACCTCGATTACCGTGTCGTTGCCGCCGGTGGCGGGCCGGGCCTGTTCAGCCGGGGTGCCGCAGCCATGCTGCACCAATATTCCGGGGGAATCCCCCGCAAGATCAATCATGCTGCGTCGCTGGCACTTCTCGAGGGGTTTGGCCGGGAGTGCCGGCTCATTGACGAAATGGTCATGGAGGGGGTCATGCTGGAGCTGGAGGCGCTGCCACACGGCTGACGGCCGTACGGGGATGTTGCTCATGGATATCGCGGAAATTCGCAAGAAAGCCAAAAGCGGCAATGTCGGGGGGAAGAAGCCGGCTGACGGGAAAACGACGGTTTCCTCTCCTGATGCCGTTCCTGTCGCTGTGGAAATTCAAGGCACTCAGCCCCTCGCGCCGGGACAGAATGCCGTTGCCGTCAGCACTATTCCCGCAGTCGTGCCGGGAGAGATTGCCGCAGGAAGCACGAGTCGTGATGTTTCCGCGCTGGATCGTCTCTTCGCCGGCAGCGCAGGTGATCAGTTCGCCAGCGAGGAAGTCTATCAGACCGCGCTGGTGTCCCACGGAACGGTAGAAGAGAGCGAGGAGAGCCAGTTTCTGGCTTTTCAACTCGGCAACGAAGAGTACGCACTGGACATTAATCGAATTAGCGAGATAATTAAACCGCGGGAATATACGGACATCCCCCGTGTTCCAGGTTTTATTCTCGGCCTGATTTCGTTGCGTGGCGTGGTTGTGCCGATTTTTGACCTGAAGCAGCGTTTCCAGATGGGCAAGGTCGAGCCTGGTTCAGGCGTCAGAATTATCGTCTGCCGCGATGGAGAGATCACGGTCGGTCTGCTGGTCGACAGGATCAACCAGGTTGTGAAGATTTCCGCCGACCGTATCGAGCCGCCCCCCGCGGTGATCGCCGGCATCGACCGCAGCATGATCACCGGCATCGGTCGTTGTCAGGGGCGGATGATCATTATGCTCAATCTTGCCAGTGTGCTTGAAATTGTGAATGCCTGATTTTCCGGGGAAAGGAGACAGAGAAAGTGTCCAAAAAGAGAATTCTGATCGTCGAAGACGAAGAGAGCCTGTTGAAGCTGGAGAGTATTCTGCTCACGTCGCGCGGTTATGAGGTCAAGGGGGTCGCAGACGGTCGTTCGGCACTGGAGTCCATCGCTTCATCGAAACCGGATCTGGTTCTGCTCGATATCATGCTTCCGGAGATGGACGGCTTCGAGGTCTGCCGGCAGATCAAGGGCAATGAAGCGACCCGGCATATCCCGGTGATCATGCTTACGGCCAAGAAAAGTCGTGAGGATATGGTCAGGGGCGAACAGGTCGGTGCCGACTGGTACATCACCAAACCGTTCAAGTCGGCAATGGTCATAGAAACAATTCAACGCTTTCTTGCCTGAGCCGGGGCTATGAGCGCAGGGGGATTTCTCCAGACGTCGAGCCCGGCCGTTGCCGAACGCCAGGATATCCAGCTGGCCTGTTTCAGGGTCGGCAGTGAGTTGTATGCTCTCGATATCATGCGCATTCGCGAAATCATTCGCCCGCAAAAACTGACGATCGTTCCGAAGGCCCCACGTTTTATCGAAGGCGTCATCAACCTGCGCGGAGCCGTCATCCCCGTCGCTGATCTGCGTAAACGTTTCGATCAGCCCAGTTCCGTTGACACGCGCAAGCACCGGATCGTCATCTGTGCGGTTTCCGGGCGAATCATCGGTCTGCTTGTGGATGAAGTTCTGGAAGTGCGCCGTTACGGCCGGCAGGATGTTGCACCCTCTCCGCAGTTCCTTAAAGGGCCGGAGGCCGAGTTTTTCCTCGGGGTGGCTCGCCGCGGGGAAGATCTGGTCATGGTCCTCGATCTTGACCGCATACTCTCTTCCGACGAGCAGATTGCCCTGAAGCAAATGGATTAGACGGGGCGGTTGCCTCTCCTTGCACATAATTTATTCCGAAGCATCTTTCGAGGTTGTCTGAATGATCGTCACCTGTCCCTCATGTGCCGCCCGCTTCAAACTTGACGGGGCCAAACTGGCAGGAAAGCGTTTGACTTTGCGCTGTGCGCGTTGCCGGACCGCTTTTCAGGTTGAGTTCCCCCGTCTGCCGAGCAGCGTTTCGAGCACAACGCGCGTCATGGTCGCCCACAGCGACAAGGAGTTGTGCTCCACCGTTGCAGCCATTCTTGATCGGGCGGGAATCAGCTATCAGATCGGCCACGAGGGGAAGGAGGTGTTGGCGCTGATGGAAACGACGCCGCCGCACGTGGCGGTGGTCGATGTTGCCCTGCAGGGTCTCTACGCCTTCGAAGTCGTTGAAAAGGTTCGGCGGCGTCCGGGCCTTGGAGAGGTAAAAATCATCCTGCTCTCTTCGGTCTATAACAAGATGGCCTACAAGCGGTCGCCCTCCTCGCTATACGGGGCCGATGATTATATCGAGAAACACCATATCCCCGACGATCTGGTTCCAAAGATCAACCGTCTGCTGGTGGGGGCAACCCCTGCGACCGAACCCTCGGTCAATGAGGAGTCCCGTCCGGGCGAGGCCCTGTCCGACAAGGCCGCAGTCGAGCAGTCACTGGACTATATCCAGAAGGTGAATCAGGAGATCCAGTCCGCCGAGGACAAGCAGGTCAGCGGCGATCAGGGGTCGCCTGACACGGAACGTGCGGGGCGTCTGGCCAGGATCATCGTTTCCGATATCGCCCTCTATTGTCAGGAGCGGGTTGACGAGGGGATTCGCAACGGCAACTGGACCCGGCTGCTGGCCGAAGAGATCCAGGAAGCCCGCAAGCTGTTTGTGAGTCGTTTCCCTGATCCAAAAATTCAGCAGGCCAAGATTCTCGAGGCAGCCTTCGTCGATCTTTTGCAGCGGCGGCGCCGCGAGTTGAATCTGTAGCGTTGGCTGAGGAGGTGTCCCATGGCTGACGAGCATACTCGGGGGCTGTTGACCTCTGCCGACGAAGAGCTGCGCCTGGACGGACTGCGCAGACTTTCAGCCGGTGGTGCGGAGTCCGATCTGGATCTGTTGTTCAATGCGTTCGGCGACCCCAGCTGGCGGGTCCGCAAGGCCGCCACGGACCTGTTCCTCTCTCTGCCGTCGAGCCGTCAACTGGTTGAGCGGATAATCGACCTGCTCCATGCCGGTGACAACGCAGGATTGCGCAACGCCGCGGTTGACATGCTGGTGCGCATGGGCAGTGACGCCGTACCGATGTTGCTGGCCCAGGCACAATCCCCTGATCACGACGTCCGCAAGTTCATAGTCGACATCCTTGGCGAAATTGCCGATTTGCGGGCCATTCCGGTCCTCCTTGCCGCTCTAGGCGATGAAGACGGCAATGTGCGCGCTGCGGCGGCTGAAAACCTCGGCAAGTTGCAGTCTGCTGAAGCCGTGCCGGCACTGCTGGATGCCATGCGCTATCCCGACATCCTGCTGCGCTTCGCCATTCTCGAAGCCCTTGGGCGGATCGGCAAAACCATTCCGCTTGCCAGCCTGTTGCCATTTCGCGATGAAAAGCTGTTGCGCAAGGCGCTGATCGAGTGCCTTAGCAAAGTGGGTGATGTGACCGCTGCCGAAGAGTTGCTGGCCGGATTGACTGATCCGATGCGTAACGTCCGTGATGCCAGTCTGCTGGGCATCGTCGCCCTTGCCGACCGTTATCCTCACGAAATCAGAGAATTCTTTTCACAGCGGAATTTTTCGGCGACGGCGGATAGCATTCTCGCCTATCTCGACCCCCAGCAGGACAACGGCAAACGGCTGGCGGCAATCCGAATCCTGGGGTGGCTGGCAGAGCCGCGCGCTGTCAAGCCGCTTCTTGAGCTGCTCTCGGAAGAAAGCCTGCAGCATGATGTGCTTTTCGCGCTCGTGCATATCGGTACTGTTCACCCGCAACGGCTTATCGATGTCTGGCAGCAGTCATCCGATTTGGAACGCGCCTATCTGGCCTGGGTCTTTGGTGAGGCGGGGTGTCACGCTGCGACGCCGTTGTTGTCTGAAGCTTTGGGCAGAAGTGATGCACGGTTGACCCAGATGGCAGCCCATACCCTTGGCAGGGTCGGTGACGCCTCCGAATTACCGGCTCTCGCGGCTTGTCTGCAGCACGACGATGCCGATGTGCGGGATGCTGCTGTTCAGGCCCTCGGTATCCTGGGGCAGCGGTTTCCTGCTGAGTTGCTGTCAGCCCTTGAGCCGTGTTTCAGCAACGCCTCTTCCATTCAGCGTAGTGCGGCCGTTGCCGTATTGGGCAGGTTTTCCGACCAGCACATGGTTGCGCAGCGCCTCGCCATGGCGCTCAAGGACCCGTCGACCGAGGTGCGGCGTGCCGCTCTGCGCGCCCTCACCGCCGAAGCAGCCAACGACCATTGGCTGGCCATTCAGCTGGCATTGACTGACGAAGATGCCGAAGTGCGCAGAATAGCTGCCGAAGTACTTGGTACGTGTGGCAGCCTGGAGGCACTCGACAGTCTGCGTCTGGCGCTATGTGACGAAGACCTGTGGGTTCGGGTCGCTGCCGTACGCAGTATAGGCCGCCTGGGCGGTGCCGCCGAATGCCGGATGATCGCAGAGCGTTTGACGGATCCGGTCGGTCTGGTTTGCATCGCCGCAATGGAAACCCTCGCGGAGCTTCTTGGTGAAGGCGCCTGCCCGGAGTTTCTGAAGGCCTGTTCTTATGCCGACGACGATGTGGTCAATGTCGCCCTGAACCTGCTCGGCCGGTATGGCGATCGCGTGTGGTTCCAGTCCCGGGGGGCTGACTTGCTGAACCATTCTTCGCAATTGGTTCGCAGCCACGGCGCTTACCTGCTTACCATCAAACTCGGCAGGGATGCTGCCCCCTTGCTGGAGCAAAGATTGTCGGGCGAGCAGGATCAGACTGTCGTACAGCAGTTGCGTGATCTCCTCGGCAGCCTCACGTAAACGTCGGCCATGCTGTTTATCACCCCTGAAATAGTCATGAATGCCGAGGAGTTCCGTCTGCTGCGGGACTTCGTCTACCAGCTGTGTGGGCTGCATTTCACCGAAGATTCCAAATACCTTCTGGAAAAACGCCTGGCAAGGCGCCTGCAGGCGCACAGTCTCAAATCGTTCAAGGATTATTACTATTTTTTACGCTACAGCCCCGGCAAGGATCAGGAGCTGTCTGAGCTTATCGATCTGCTGACCACCAACGAAACCTATTTTTTCCGCGAAGATTTCCAGTTGCGGACCTTCAGCGACGAAATTCTTCAGGAATTGCGTGAGCGCAAGGAGAAGTCTGGCAATCGGCATCTGCGCATCTGGAGTGCCGGCTGTTCTTCCGGCGAGGAGCCCTACACTATCGCCATGCTGCTGCTCGACCTGCCGTGGCTTAAGGATTGGCGTGTCGAGGTCATCGGCACCGACATCAGTCAGCGCGTGCTGCACATGGCAAGACAGGCTGTCTACGGTGAGTCGGCGTTTCGAACCACGGACGCGGTCTATCGACAGCGCTTCTTCGTATCCGACGGTAACGGTAAATGGCGGGTGCGCGACGAAGTGCGCAGCCTGGTTTCAATCAGCCACCTCAATCTGTTCGATGCCGCGCGGGTGACCCTTCTGGGCCGGATGGACGTGGTTTTCTGCCGGAATGTCATCATTTACTTCGATCAGGCCGGCAAGAAGAAGGTGGTCGACACCTTCCATCAGCGCCTGCATCCGGAAGGGTTTTTGCTGCTGGGACATTCCGAGTCGCTGATGAATATCAGCACCGCGTTCAAATTGCGGCATTTCAAGCACGACATGGTCTATCAGAAGCCGGCCGAAGCACGCCTGGTTACTGGAGGTGCACCGTGAGCCAGGACAAACTCAGAGTGCTGGTCATCGATGACTCGGCCTTCAACCGCCGGGCTATCGTCAAGATGCTCGAAGACCTTCCCAATGTTGAAATCGTCGGCTACGCCTGCGACGGTGAAGAGGGTTTATACAAGGTTTTGCGGCTCAAGCCGGATCTGGTGACGCTCGATCTGGAAATGCCGCGCATGGACGGTTTCTCGCTGCTGCGCATCATCATGCAAAAGCAGCCGACGCCGGTTATCGTTGTTTCATCCCGATCCGACGATGAAAACGTCTTCAAGGCCCTCGAACTTGGGGCTGTCGAGTTCGTGCCCAAGCCGACGGCGCAGGTGACGCCGGCCTTGATGAATATGCGCGACCTCCTTTTGGAAAAGGTCAGCGAGGTCACCAGGGCCAATCTGCGCAATGTCCTCAGCCGGCGCCAGTCGCTCTCCCGCCTGCGTCCGGCCGTCGTCCAGCAAGAGGTGCTGCCGGCCAAGGAAACGACAGATTTCCCCGTGGTCGCCATCGCTTCCTCGACCGGAGGGCCGCCCGCCCTGCAGGCCATCTTTTCCGCGGTGACCAAGCCGGTGCCGATTGCCTTCGTCGTCGCCCAGCACATGCCGCCAGACTTTACCCGTGCCTTTGCTGAACGCCTGAACCGTTTTTCTGCCCTGGAAATACGTGAGGCCGCCGATGGCGATGCGGTCCTGCCCGGACGCGTGCTGATCGCCCCGGGCGGTTACAATCTGGAGTTGGTGCGCCAGGGGAATGGCGCCATCGCCAGAATCTGCCAGCCGCTCGAAAGTCACCGCTACGTGCCTTCGGCGGATGTCCTTTTCCAATACGCTGCGCCGATTTTCGGTCGGCGTCTTCTTGGCGTAGTTCTGACCGGAATGGGCAATGACGGCTCAAAAGGTGTCGTGACCATCAAGGAACATGGCGGCAGCGTATTTGCCGAAGCGGAAGAAAGTTGCGTGGTCTTCGGCATGCCCAAGGAAGCCATTGCCACCGGCGTGGTTGATGCGATCTTGCCATTGCCCATGGTTTGCCGGGAAATTCTCAAGTACTGCCGCTTCGTGGCGTGAACTGCATTTGCTCTGGATATTTTTTGCCAGGATTGCTAACATTTGCCGATTGTTACGGTTCGACCGCTTTGCCGGTCGCGGGAGTCATGTAGATGAGCCAGCCGGATGACAAAAACACTTTGAACCGGGCCGAGGACTTCCTTCAGATGTTCAAGAAGGGGGCTGAGTTCACTCAGGATCTCCTCAAGGAAAACGAACGTCTGCGTTACCGCATCCTCAAGCTGGAGGAATCTCTCAAGGACATAGCTCAGGTCGGCGCCGCCGAAATGACGCCGGAATCCGACCGCTTGCTGCAGAAGATCGAGGAACTGGAACGGGAGAAGGACGAAATTCTCGGCCGCATCCGTCAGGTCGAGGAGGAAAATCAGGATTTCGCCCACCGCTATGTTGAAATCGAAGAAGAGAACAACATGCTGGCGAATCTCTATATCGCCTCCTTCCAGTTGCACTCGACGCTTGATTTCAAGGAAGTTCTGCAGGTCATCCTGGAGATCGTCATCAACCTGGTTGGTGCCGAGGAGTTTGGCGTTCTGCTGCTCGACGAAAAGACCAACCGTCTCGAACCCGTCGCCTGTGAAGGTCTTGAGCTCAAGCAGCTGCCCTCGGTGCAGGTCGGGCAGGGGATCATCGGCGAATCGGTAAAAACCGGCGATAACTATTTTATCGAGACCCTTGAAGGGTATGAGCGGGACTTTCAGCAGCCGCTGGTCTGCATTCCGCTCAAAATCAAGGAACACGTTATCGGTGTGATCGTCATCTACAAACTGCTGGTTCAGAAAGACAAGTTTACCAATGTCGATTACGAGTTGTTCAGTCTGCTGGCCGGACATGCGGCGACCGCGGTGTTTTCCTCGCGGCTGTACTCGGAATCGGAGCGCAAGTTGTCGACCATTCAGGGCTTCATCGACCTGTTGACCAAGTAGCCAGGGGGAGAATTCTTTCATGACCGCGCTGAAAGTGCTTGTTGTTGAAGACTCGCCAACCATGCGGCAGTTGATCGTGTTTGCCCTCAAACGCATCCGCAACTTCCAGATTGTCGAGGCCAACGACGGGGTGGACGGGCTCAAGAAGCTCAATAGCGAAAAATTTGACCTGATCCTGACCGATATCAACATGCCGATCATGGATGGACTGAAACTGGTCAGCATGGTTCGCAACGATCCCAATTACAAGACCGTGCCGATCATCATCATCACCACCGAAGGGGCCTCGGAAGATCGCGACCGTGCGCTTGCTCTCGGGGCCAATGCCTACATCACCAAGCCGATTCAGACCACGCAGATTCTGGATACGGTTAAGCAACTGCTTTCTCTCTGATCTCATCCGCTTCGCAAGGAGGCCAGCTTGTCCAAAGAAGAATCAATTGAAGTCGAAGGGACGGTCGTCGAACCGCTCCCTAATGCAATGTTCCGGGTCAAACTCGACAACGAGCATGTTGTGTTGGCCCATATTTCCGGAAAAATGCGCAAGTATTACATCCGGATTCTCCCGGGAGACCGGGTGACGGTAGAGCTTTCCCCTTACGATCTGACGCGCGGCCGGATCACCTACCGGGCCAAGTAATCACGGTTTTGGGTCCCGCCACGGCGGGCCCGGGTGACTGTTTTGCTCAGCAACCGGCGCAGGCCGGTTTTCACGTTTCATATCCGTCATCCGACGGTGGAGGAGCTATGCAGGAGCGTTACAACCCGGCGGAGATTGAGCGCCGCTGGCAGCAACACTGGGAAGATGCCGCAAGTTTTCGTGCCGAGGTTCGCTCCGACCGGCCGAAGTATTACTTGCTGGAAATGTTCCCTTATCCGTCAGGGCGCATTCACATGGGCCACGTGCGCAACTACTCGATCGGTGACGTAGTGGCCCGCTTCAAGCGCCTGCAGGGATATAACGTTCTGCACCCGATGGGGTGGGATGCCTTCGGCATGCCCGCTGAAAACGCCGCGATTCAGCACGGCATCCATCCGGCCGTCTGGACTACGGAAAATATCGCCAACATGCGGGTACAGCTCAAGAAGATGGGCCTGTCCTATGATTGGGACCGCGAACTGGCGACTTGTACCCCCGATTATTACCGCTGGGAGCAGCTGATTTTTCTGCGCATGCTCGAGAAGGGGCTGGCTTACAAGAAGAGCGCTGCGGTCAACTGGTGCCCGAGTTGTGAAACCGTGCTGGCCAACGAACAGGTGGAGGAGGGCAGTTGCTGGCGCTGCGACAGTGCCGTCATCCAAAAGGAGCTCGACCAGTGGTTCTTCCGTATCACCGCTTACGCCGAAGAGTTGCTGGATTACACCCAGCGCCTGCCGGGCTGGCCGGAGCCGGTGTTGATCATGCAGCGCAACTGGATCGGTCGCAGCCAGGGGTGCGAGATCGACTTCGCAGTAGCCGGGCATAGCGAAAAGGTCCGGGTATTTACCACGCGTCCCGACACCTTGTACGGCGCGACCTTCATGAGCTTGGCGCCTGAACATCCCCTGGCCCTGGCCTTGACCGTACCCGAACGGCGGGCAGAAGTGGAGGCCTTCGTAAGCAAGCTCCAGGGTGTCGATCGACTGCTGCGTACCAGCGACGAATTCGAGAAGGAAGGGGTTTTCACCGGCAGTTACTGCATCAATCCTCTCACCGGTCGGCAGATGCCGGTGTACCTGGCCAATTTCGTTCTGATGGATTATGGCACCGGTGCGGTCATGGCCGTGCCCACTCATGATCAGCGCGATTTCGAGTTCGCCCGCAAATACCGCCTGCCGCTCCAGGTGGTCATCCAGCCAGCGGGGGACACCCTCGCCCCGGAGACGATGACCGCAGCCTGGGTGGATGCCGGCATCATGGTCAATTCCGGACCGTTCGACGGACTCGATAATGAAACCGGCAAGCAGCGTATTGCCGAGCACCTGGAGGAGCAGGGTCATGGCCGGCGCACCGTCAACTACCGTCTGCGCGACTGGCTGGTTTCACGCCAACGCTATTGGGGAACGCCGATTCCGGTGGTTTACTGCGATAGCTGCGGCACCGTGCCCGTTCCCGAAGATCAGCTGCCGGTGGTTCTCCCCACCGATGTGGCCTTCACCGGCGAGGGTGGCAGCCCCCTGGCCAAGCTGGAAAGTTTCGTCAAAACCAGCTGTCCATGCTGCGGCGCTTCGGCCAGACGGGAAACCGACACCTTCGATACGTTCGTGGAGAGCTCCTGGTATTTCCTGAGATACGCCTGTCCGGACTTTCTCGGCGGACCGGTGGAGCGCCAGGCTGCCGATTACTGGATGCCGGTCGATCAGTATATCGGCGGCGTCGAGCACGCCGTCATGCATCTGCTCTACGCCCGTTTCTGGACCAAGGTTATGCGCGATCTTGGCATGATCAGCGGTGACGAGCCGTTCAGCAATCTGCTGACGCAGGGGATGGTCTGCATGGAGACGCGTTCCTGTCCGGAGCACGGCTGGCTGTATCCGGAGGAGGTTGATGGCGACCGTTGCTCCCGGTGCGCGACTCAGGTCGTGGTGGGGCGCAATGAAAAAATGAGCAAATCGAAGAAGAACGTAATCGATCCCGATGGGCTGATTTCCCGCTACGGGGCGGATACCGCACGCCTGTTCACCTTGTTCGCGGCGCCGCCGGAGAAGGGGCTGGAGTGGAACGATCAGGGGGTCGAGGGGTGCTCGCGTTTCCTGCACCGCGTCTGGCGACTGGTTTACGACCACCTTGACGTAGTCCGGGGGGCAGGCGGTCTCGATCCCGCAGCGCTCGACGAATCCGCCCGTGACTTGCGCCGTCAGGTGCATCGCACCATACGCAAGGTCACCGACGATGTCGACGGCCGCTTTCAATTCAATACGGCCATCGCGGCGATCATGGAATTGATCAACGCCATCAGCGCCTGGCCGGGGAAGAAGCAATCTCCCGCAGTCCTGCGTGAGGCGCTGGAAACGGTGGTGAGGCTGCTCGGGCCGTTCGTTCCCCATGTTGCCGAGGAGTTGTGGTGGACGTTTGGCTACCGGGACGGCCTTGAAGCCCATGGCTGGCCGGTTTGCGATGAAGCGGCCCTGACTGCGGCCTCGGTGCTGATCGTGGTGCAGGTTAACGGCAAGGTGCGCGGCAAGGTGACCGTCCCGGCCGATGCCGATGAGGCGGCGGTGCAGGCCGCGGCTCTGGCCGATGTCAACGTCGTCCGTTTCCTCGAAGGGCTGACCGTGCGCAAGGTTGTCGTGGTGCCCGGGCGCCTGGTCAGTGTGGTGGCGGGATGAGTGCGCGCACGTTTGGCTGGCTTTTGTCCGTGGTCGTGCTGGCGGCCGGTTGTGGTTACCATGTGCCCGGGGGCGGCGACAAGTGGGCCGGGGAGGGGGGGCGAACGCTTTGCGTGGAGCTGTTTGCCAACCGCACCACCGAGCCTTACCTCGATTCCATCCTGACTGACGAAGTCAGTGTTCAGTTCTCGCGGCTGCGTCTGGTCGAGTTGACCGAACGTTGCGGCAGTGCCGACCTGCGTCTGGGCGGGACGATTACTTCTTTTTCCAGTTCCAACCTGGCCTACAACCCGAAGGACGAGATCAGCGAATACAGTGCGAGTGTGGCGGCGACCGCGCAACTGGTCCGGCGCTCGGACGGCAAGGTCCTCTGGCAGGGCAGTTTGTCGCGCAGCGAGGTTTACTCGGCCCAGGATAACAAGAGCCAGCAACAGGCCGGCGAAAGCCTGGCGGCCCGTACCGCTTCCCGGCGTCTGGCCGAAGATCTGGTTGCCCGTCTCCTGGAAAATTTCTGACCGGTCGTCATGACCTTTGAACAGTTCACCCAGGCGGTGCGTGCAGATCGTCTTCCGCCGCTGCTTCTTCTTTGCAGTGAAGAGAGTTATTTCCTGGACCAGGCCGTCAAGCTTGTCAGTTCTCTGGTCCCCTGCGAATCCCGTGATTTCAACCTGACCGTGCTGTACGGTCGCGATATGAAGGGGGCCGATCTGGTCGATCAGGCCCGGACGCTGCCGGTGTTTGCCGACCGCCGTGTGGTGATTGTCAAAAACGTCAACGAAGCTCCCGCCGACCAGTTGGAACAGTTTTCCTCCTACCTCGATAACCCCGTTGACGAAACCCGGTTGCTGGTCACCGCGTCAACAATCGACAAACGGCGCAAGTTTTTTCAGAAATTTGCCCAGGCGGGGGAGATTGTCGAATTTCGCAAGCTTTACGATAACCAGATCCCCCAGTTTGTTCGCGATCAGGCGAAAAGCTGCGGCCGGACCTTTACTGCTCCGGCCTTGAAATTGTTCTGCCGCAGGGTGGGAGCCAACCTGGCGGAGATTGTCGGCGAGATCGATAAACTGACCAGTTATGCCGGCGATCGGGACTTTTTCGAGGAGGATGATGTCGCGGCGATTGTGGCCGACACCCGGATCGAAAGCGTCTTTGCCATGATTGACGCCCTTTGCGCCGGGCAAAAGGGCGAGGCGCTGCGACAGCTTGACCGTCTTCTCGCGGACGGTCAGCCGCCCTTGGTTATCCTGACCATGCTGATCCGGCAATTCCGCCAGCTGTGGAAGACCAAGGCGCTGCTGGCGCAAGGTGTGCCGCAAAAGGAGTTGGCGCGGCGTATCGGTATCAATCCGTATTTTCTGAATAATCTGCTGGCCCAGGCCGATCGTTATGATGATGAGCAACTCCGTGCCATCTACCCGCGTCTTTTGGAAGTGGATCAGGCGCTCAAGTCAAGCGGTGATTCCAGGGCTTATCTCGAGCAGTTGCTGTCGGTACTGGCCGCCAGGCCGGTCGCCGGGCGCAGATAAAAAAAGGAGCCGCTTGCGCGGCTCCTGGCAAAGTCCGACTCTGACTGAAATGACCAGTACTTAAGGCTTCGCCACCATGGTATTGACCAGCTTGGTAAGGCGACTGATCTTGCGGCTGGCGGTTGCCTTGTGAATGACCCCTTTGGTCGCCGCCTTGTCGATGCAGGGAACTGCCTTTTCGAGCATGGCCTGGGCGACTTCGCTGTCCCCTTCAGCGACGGCTACACGCACTTTTTTGACGTAGGTGCGCATGGTAGAGCGGATATGGGTATTGCGTGCATTGCGAATTTTGTTCTGCCGATTGCGTTTTTCTGCCGATTTGTGGTTAGCCACAGTGTATCCTCCGGGAACGATCTGCCGGTATAATACCGGCTTGCGAGATGCTTTATAACATTGCCATGCAAGCCAGTCAAGATAAAAAATGTCAAATCTTTCTTTAAATGTTATTGAATATCATAGTGTTAGCTAAAAAAAATACGGTATTAACAAAAAATAATCATATTTTTCGGGAGTTTTAACGGCTTCTATGCAGGAAAAACGGCGGATTGCCAGGGCGACGGGCATCATGGCGTTGGCCACCGGTCTGAGCCGGGTTGCCGGATTACTGCGCGACATGGTTGTGGCTGCGGTGTTCGGTGCAGGCTATGCCGCCGATGCGTTTTTTGTGGCATTTACCATCCCCAATCTGCTGCGACGTTTCTTTGCGGAAGGATCGCTGACCGCAGCCTTTGTGCCGACTTTTGCCGAAGTGCATCACAGAGACGGTGTCGAGGCGAGTCGCGAGGTGTTCCGGATATGCTGGACCTTGCTGGTCATGGTGCTGGCCGCTGTGACCATTCTCGGTGTTCTGGCTTCCCCCTGGGTGGTGCAGCTGATCGGCTACGGTTTCGGCGATGTGCCGGGCAAACTTGAGCTGACAGATCTGCTCAACCGCATCATGTTTCCCTACATCTTTTTCGTCAGTCTGGTGGCGTTGCTGGCCGGGGTCCTCAATGTTCACGGTCACTTCCTGTCACCTTCGCTCTCGCCGGTATTCCTTAACCTGGCCATGATCGCTGCGGCACTGTGGCTTGCACCGTTATTCTCGACGCCGATCGTCGCCCTGGCTGTAGGTGTGCTGATCGGCGGGGTCGTGCAACTGATTATGCAACTGCCCGTCCTGTATCGCTACAACTACGACTTGAAATTCGATTTTCGTTTCCGTCATCCGTCGGTGCGTCGGGTCAGCAGGCTCATGATCCCGGGGATCGTCGGCGTAGCCATCTACCAGATCAATGTCGTCGTCACCAGGCTCTTTGCTTCGCTGCTCGAGGAAGGGACGGTTTCCTGGCTCTATTACGGACAGCGCCTGTTCGAGTTCCCGCAAGGGATTTTCGTGGTTTCGCTGGCCCAGGCGGTCCTGCCAAGCATGAGCCGGCAGCTTGCCGCCAAAGATCAGGATGGTTTTCGCGAATCGCTGCGTTTTTCTCTGGCACTGATTCTGCTTGTGACTCTGCCTGCCGCCCTCGGCATGGTTTTCTGTGCGGAGGCGATCTATAGCCTGTTTTTTCTTGGCGGGGCCTTCACGGCGTATGATGTTGCGCAATCGGCCAGGGCCCTGGCCTGGTATGCTCCGGGCCTGGTTTTTGTCGGCATCAGCAGGGTCGTGGCGCCGACCTTTTACGCACTTCAGGATACGCGGACTCCGGTTTGGGTATCGTTCTGGACCTTGCTGGTAAGTATTGTCGCCAGTCTGCTCCTGATGCGCCCGATGCAGCACGCAGGCCTGGCCCTGGCCTTGACCGTCTCCTCGGTATTTAATGCCCTTGCGCTGCTCTGGCTGCTCGACCGGCGACTGCAGGGGATCGCCTTGCGTCATTTGTTCAACTTCTCTTTGCGGTTGCTGCCCGGCCTGCTGGCCATGTCGGTGGTTTCCATTGGCCTGCTCGGGCTGGTTGACTGGCAGGTCAAGGGCGTTTTCTGGCAGCGCCTGATGCTGCTGTTGGGGGCGGTTGCCTGCGGCAGCGTCAGTTACCTGGCGGGCTGCTGGTTGTGCCGGGTCGGAGAAGTCAGCAAGCTCTGGGAGCTGGTATCGGCGCGTATCTCACGGCGCCGCCGGGAGCAGGCTCATGCCGGTTGAGCACGTTGCCACCCTGTCGACCCCGATCGGCGTCCTTTCTCTGCGTGCCCAGACTGGCTTGCTGACGCAGGTTACGATCGGCGTCGGAACGGCAGCCATTCTGTCGGAAGAGGCGGTTGATTGCCCGGTGCTTGCTGAAGCCAGGATTCAGTTCGCGGAGTATTTTGCCGCCAGGCGCACGACGTTCGAACTGCCGCTGAAAATGCCGGACTGGCCACCTTTCAGCCTGCGCGTCCTTGAAGCGTTGTGCGCCATCCCGTTCGGGGAGGTGCGCAGCTACGGCGAGGTGGCACGGCTGGCCGGCTCCCCCGGCGCTGCTCGCGCGGTCGGCCAGGTCATGGCGGCCAATCCGCTGCCGATCATTCTTCCCTGCCATCGTGTCATTGCCGCCGGAGGTTTGCCTGGCGGCTATTCCGGCGGTGGCGGGTTGGCGACCAAGGGGTGGCTGCTTGATTTCGAGCGGCGGCATGCAGGGCGGTGAAGATCCGCAATTCTTCGAAAATCGCAGAATTTAGCGCTTGACAGGTTGGCGGCCCATCTGTTAAACAGTGGTCCGCATTTTGGGTGACGGATACAGGCACGTAGCTCAGTGGGAGAGCACTACCTTGACACGGTAGGGGTCGGCGGTTCAATCCCGCCCGTGCCTACCACCCGTACCGGCCCGGAACGCCGTGCTGAGGCATCTCTGGATGCCTCTTTTCGTTATATGGAGTCAAAGCTATGGCGCAGATTCAGATAACTCTGCCGGATGGCAGCGTCCGCGAAGTTCCTGCCGGAACCACGCCGTTGGCCGTTGCCCGCGGTATCGGGGAGCGACTGGCCAGGCAGACGGTCGCGGCGCGGCTCAACGACGAGCTGATCGATGCGACCGCGCCAATCCTGCAAGATTCCCGTCTGCAGCTGATTACGCTGAATACCCCTGAAGGTCTGGAAATCTACCGTCATTCCACGGCGCACCTGATGGCTCATGCGGTCAAGGAACTGTTCGGTACGAAGGTCCAGGTCACTATCGGCCCGGCGATCGAGAACGGTTTCTACTACGACTTTTACAGTCCCGATCACACCTTCAGCCCTGAGGATTTCGAGCAGATCGAAAAGAAGATGGCGGAACTGGCGGCGGCCGATCTGCAGATCGAGCGCCAGACCATTTCCAGCGCCGAAGCAATCCAGCTCTTCGAAACGATGGGAGAGCGCTACAAGGTCGAATTGATTCGCGATCTCGGCGCCGAGGAGGTGTCGCTGTATCGCCAGGGGAGCTTCGTTGACCTTTGCCGTGGCCCCCATATCCCTTCGACCGGTCTGCTCAAGGCCTTCAAGCTGACCAGCGTAGCCGGTGCCTACTGGCGTGGCGACGAGAAGAACGCCATGCTGCAGCGTATTTACGCGACAGCATTCACCGAGCAGAAGGAACTCAATCTTTATCTCGAGAGGCTCGAGGAGGCCAAACGCCGCGACCATCGCAAGCTCGGGCGCGAACTGGATCTCTTCTCTTTCAGTGATGAAGCCGGCGCCGGACTGGTGATCTGGCATCCGAAAGGAGCGCTTCTGCGCACCTTGATCGAGGATTTCGAGCGTCGCGAGCACTTGAAGCGCGGCTACGACATCGTCATGGGGCCGCAGATTCTGCGCACCGAATTGTGGAAGATTTCCGGTCATTTCGACAATTACCGGGAAAACATGTATTTCACCGAGGTGGACGAGCAGGGCTACGGGATCAAGCCGATGAACTGTCTCGCCCATATGCTTATTTACAAGTCGAAGCTGCGCTCCTATCGTGACCTGCCGTTACGCTTTTTCGAATTGGGCACCGTACACCGCCATGAGAAGAGCGGCGTACTGCACGGCCTCTTGCGCGTGCGCGGTTTCACGCAGGACGATGCGCACATCCTCTGTGCTCCCGAGCAGCTCGATGGTGAGATCAAGGGGGTTTTGAGTTTCGTTCGCGAAGTGATGGGCATTTTCGGCTTCGAGTACGAGATGGAACTCTCAACCCGGCCGGAAAAGTCCATCGGCAGCGATGAGGCCTGGGAACTGGCGACCAACGCACTGCTGGGTGCCTTGAAAGATTCGGGTCAGCCCTTTGAAATCAACGAGGGAGATGGTGCCTTTTACGGGCCAAAGATCGACATCAAGCTCAAGGACGCGCTTGACAGAAAATGGCAGTGTGCTACTATCCAGTGCGATTTTACGCTCCCAGAGCGCTTCGATCTTACCTATGTCGGCAGTGACGGCGAACGGCATCGGCCGGTCATGGTCCACCGGGTCATCCTGGGGGCCATTGAACGTTTTATCGGGGTCCTGATCGAGCACTTTGCCGGCAACTTCCCGTTGTGGATCTCTCCGGTTCAAGCGAGAATCGTCAATGTGACCGATGCCCAGGCTGCTTATGTCCAGGAGGTCTGTGACCTGCTGCGTGCTGAGGGAGTCCGGGTACAGGTCGATTTGCGCAACGAGAAGTTGAGTTTCAAGATACGCGAAGCGCAGTTGGAGAAGATTCCGTACATGCTGGTGATCGGCGACAAGGAGTTGGCCAGCGGCACGGTGGCGCCGCGGCATCGCTCCGGGGAGAATCTCGAGGCGATGACGCCGCTTGGTTTTGCCCGTCTGGTGGCCGAAGAGTGCCGGCAGTATAAGTAAGAACATGCAGTCGGTGAGAGCGTAAAGCTTTCGCCGGTTACAGGCAGTCACCGCAACAGCTTTTTTCAGGAGGTGTGCCATAGTCAAGGACAAGACCAACATTAATGATATGATCCGTGCCCGCGAGGTTCGGGTGATCGATGACGAGGGTGGCCAGCTCGGCATTCTGTCGATTGCCGATGCGCTGGCTGCTGCGGAGCAGCGTGGACTCGACCTGGTCGAGGTGGCTCCTGAGGCCCAGCCGCCGGTTTGCCGGATTATGGACTATGGTAAGTTCAAGTATCAACAGAGCAAACGTGCCGCCGAGGCCAAGAAGAAGCAGGCCCGTGTGGAAATCAAGGAAGTCAAGATGCGTCCCAAGACCGAGGAGCACGACTTCCAGTTCAAAGTGAAGAATGCCCGGCGTTTCCTTGAGGAAGGGAACAAGGTCAAGGTGACCATCATGTTCCGTGGCCGTGAGGTCACCCATCCGGAATTCGGCCAGCGTCTGGTCGAGCGGCTGGTGACCGAAGTGGCCGATATCGGGCAGCCGGAGTCTCAGGCAGGGATGGCCGGGCGTTTCATGACCCTGGTGATTGCTCCGAAGAAATAAACATCAAACCGTCTATTTCGCGTCCAGCGATAGCAAGGAGAAGGCGATGCCAAAGATTAAAACCAACCGTGGAGCCGCCAAGCGTTTTGGCAAGACCGGCAGTGGCAAGATTCGTCGCAGCAAGGCGTTTTCCAGCCATATTCTGACCAAGAAGACCACCAAGCGCAAGCGTGGCCTGCGGCGTTCCGCGCTGGTTCACTCCAGCGACGCCAAGAACATTCAGCAGCTGATTCCGTACATGTAAATTTATCGACTGTGAACTGAGGGGTCCTGTCTCCCCCTTCAGATCCAGAAGCGGGTTACCCGCAGAATCCAACGAAGGAGCTACACCATGCCAAGAGCAAAAAGAGGATTCAAAGCGAGACGCAGACGTAACAAGGTACTGAAACTGGCCAAAGGTTACCGTGGCGCGCGCAGCAAGCTGTTTCGCAGCGCAACCGAGGCCGTCGATCGTGCCCTGAACTATGCGTTCCGTGATCGCAAGGTCCGCAAGCGCGATTTTCGCGCCCTGTGGATTGCCAGGATCAACGCGGCAGCCCGCGAAAACGGCCTGTCGTACAGCCGTCTGGTGTTCGGGATCAAGCAGGCCGGGATCGCCCTGGACCGCAAGATCCTGGCGCAGCTCGCGGTGACCGACCCCCCCGGGTTCAGCGCCGTGGTCAGCCAGGCCAAGACCCGACTGCAGTAAGCGTCTGATCGCGCGAGAAGAGATGGGCTGCGGCCCATCTCTTTTTTTTTCGGGGATCGACTTTGTTCCAGCAAAGGATGTGATGGCAATGAACGAACAATTGGCTGCGCTCGAGCAGCACGCCCGGCAAGCAGCGGCCGCGGTGACCTCCGAGCACGATCTGCAACAGGTGCGGGCCAGATTCCTCGGCAGGAAAGGGGAGTTGACCGGTTTGCTGAAGGGGATGAGCGAATTGCCGGCTGAGCAGCGGCCCGCCTTTGGTGCCCGGGCCAATCTGGTCAAGGAAAGCCTCGAAGCCCTGTTCGATGCGTGCCTGGAGGAGATTCGCCAACGCGAATTGCAGCGGCGCCTCTCTGCCGAACAGGTCGATGTCACCCTCCCTGGTCGACGCCAGCGCCGCGGCTACAAGCATCCGATCACCCAGGTCACCGAGGATCTGGTGGATATTTTCGCACGGCTCGGTTTCGGTGTGGCCGAGGGGCCGGAGGTCGAGCGGGATTTTTATAATTTTGAAGCGCTCAATATTCCCCGCGATCATCCTGCCCGCGACATGCAGGATACCTTCTATGTGTCCGATGATGTTGTGCTGCGCACCCACACCTCTCCGGTGCAGATCCGCACCATGCTCAATACGCAGCCGCCGGTGCGTGTCGTGGCGCCCGGAACGGTCTACCGCCGCGACTCCGATATCACCCATAGCCCGATGTTTCACCAGATCGAGGGCTTCCTGGTCGACCGGCACGTGACTTTCGGTGATCTCAAGGGGATTCTGACCGCCTTCATCACCGAGTATTTCGGTGCCGGAACCGGCGTGCGCTTCCGGCCATCGTTCTTTCCCTTCACCGAGCCGAGCGCCGAAGTCGATATCCAGTGCGTCATTTGCGGCGGCAGCGGTTGCCGGGTCTGCAAGAATTCCGGTTGGCTGGAGATTCTCGGCAGCGGCATGATCGACCCCGAGGTGTTCAAGGCTGTCGGCTACGATCCTGAAATCTATTCCGGGTTTGCCTTCGGCATGGGGATCGAGCGCATCGCCATGCTCAAGTACGGGGTGAACGATCTACGCTTGTTTTACGAGAACGATCTGCGCTTTTTGCGGCAATTCTAAGGGCGAAGCGCGGAATTCAGAGGTCAGAATTCAGAATACAAGAAATTTTCGAAAACAGCAGGTTCTGGTTTGATTTGAACTCCTGAATTCTGAATTCTGTATTCCAAAAGGGTTTGTCATGAAAGTCACCTTGAACTGGCTGAAAGAGTATGTGGAGATCGACCTTTCCCCCGAGGAACTGGCTCATCGCCTTACCATGGCAGGGCTCGAAGTCGATGCCATGGAGCGTCTTGGGGAGGGGTTGGACAGCGTCATCGTCGCCCGGCTGGCCGATGTCCGGCCGCATCCTGATGCCGACCGTCTGACTCTGTGTACCGTCGAAACCGGCAGCGAAACGCTTCAGGTCGTCTGCGGCGCCACGAACCACAAGTCCGGCGACCTGGTCGCCCTTGCCCAGGCCGGCACCGACCTGCCGGGCGGGTTGAAGATTAAAAAGTCGAAGATTCGCGGTCAGGAATCGTGCGGGATGCTCTGCTCGGTCAGCGAACTCGGTCTGGCCGCCCGCTCCGAGGGGATTCTGATCCTCCCCTCCGGACTGCCGCTTGGCAAACCGGTCTTTGATGTGCTCGGCCTCAAGGATGTCCGTTTCGAGCTGGGCCTGACACCGAATCGTCCCGACTGCCTGAGCGTGGTCGGCGTCGCCCGCGAAGTGGCCGGGATGACAAAGGGAGCCTTGCGCCTGCCGGACATTTCGATGGCCGAAAGCACCACGCCGGCCTGCGACAGGACTTCGGTCACCATCGAGGATGCCGAGTTTTGCCCGCGCTACGCGGCGCGCCTGATCGAGGGCGTGGTCATCGGGCCGTCACCCTCCTGGCTGGTCAAGCGTCTGGAGTCTGTCGGCATGCGCTCGATCAATAACGTGGTGGATGTGACCAACTTCGTGATGATGGAGCTGGGGCAACCGTTACATGCATTCGATTTCGACAGGCTGCGCGAGCGGCGTATCGTCGTACGGCGCGCAGCCGACGGGGACACCTTCACAACCCTGGACGGTCAGGTCCATAATCTGCTGGCCGATGATCTGGTGATCTGCGATGGAGCAGGGCCGGTCGCGCTGGCCGGGATCATGGGTGGAGAAAATTCCGAGGTTCGCCCTGAAACTGTCAATATCCTGCTGGAGAGTGCCTATTTCAACCCTGGGGCCATTCGCCGCACCAGCAAACGCCTCGGCCTGCATACGGAATCTTCCCATCGCTTCGAGCGCGGCGGCGATGTCGATATCGTACCGGTCGCTCTCGACCGGGCCGCGGCGCTGATCGCCACATTGGCCGGGGGGAAAGTTGCCGGCGGTGTGGTTGATCAATACCCGCAGGCTCTGCCCAAGCGCCGTTTGACGGTTACGGCCGCGCGTGCCAGTAAACTGCTCGGCCTGACCGTGACA
The DNA here is from genome assembly GCA_964603155.1 of uncultured Geobacteraceae bacterium. Lineage (GTDB taxonomy): Bacteria > Desulfobacterota > Desulfuromonadia > Desulfuromonadales > BM103 > VAUL01. The sequence continues at coordinate 50,063 of CAZRTZ010000001.1, forward strand.
AGTGAGGAAATCCGCCAGGTGCTCGGCGGCATCGGTTTGTGCGGAGAAGTCCAGCCGGACGGTTCGCTGCGCGTCGATGTGCCGCATTTCCGGCCGGATGTGGAACGTGAAATCGATTTGATTGAAGAGGTGGCGCGTCTGATCGGTTATGAGCGGATTCCGGTGACCATGCCGACCGGCAAGATGCACGACCAGCCGCTTCCGCGCCATCTGCAACTGGAGGGCAAACTGCGCGATCTGATCGTCAGCCTGGGATTCGCAGAGGCGATCAATTATTCTTTCGTGGCGGCTAATTCAGTCGATCGCCTGAAACTTGGCGAAGACGATCCCCGGCGTGCGCATGTGGCGGTTCTCAATCCGCTGACCGAGGAGCAGGCGGTCATGCGCACCTCCCTGATCCCGAGCCTGCTGGAAACGGCAGCGCGCAACATCGCTTACCGTACCAGCGACCTGGCGTTATTCGAACTGCGCTCAGTTTTTCTGCCTTTGCCGGGCGAAGAACTTCCCCGGGAGCAGTTGCGCTTGACGGCCTTGCTGACTGGCCGTCGGGAGGTCGAAGGGTGGGCGCAGCATGGCGATAACGTCGATTTCTTCGATATCAAGGGGATTGCTGAAGAACTGGTCGGGCAATTGCGCGTCAAGGACGTGCAGTGGCTCCCGGAACATGGCGAACGCTTCCTCCATCCCGGCAAGTCGTGTGCTCTCACCTCCGGCAAACTTGCGCTGGGGACGCTCGGTGAAATCCACCCGCAAGTGCTGCGGGCCTTCGACATCAGCCAGCCGGTCCTGCTGCTCGACCTGGACGCCGATGCACTTTTTGCCGCTGCCGGCAATCACCCCGGATTCCGTCCCCTGTCCCGTTATCCTGATATCGAACGCGACAGCGCTTTCCTGGTCGATGAGTCGGTTACGGCCAGGCAGGTTTTCGAAACTCTGGGGCAGGTGCGTCTCAAGGACCTGGAAAGCGTGGTGCTGTTCGATGTTTACCGGGGTGCAGCGCTTCCGCCGGGCAAGAAGAGCCTGGCCATTCGCGCCCGCTATCGTGCGCTCGACCGGACCCTGACCGATGAACTCGTGCAGGAGTTGCACACCCGCCTGGTTCAGGCCATGAAAAAGTCTCTCGGAGCGGAACTGAGATAAAAAACTGTTGCTGCCGCTTCAGGCTTTGTGCTATAACCGCCCAGAATTCAAGCGGATATTTTCAGGAGGTGGTTTTCCATGACCAAGGCTGATCTCGTCGAAAACGTCTATCTCAAGACCGGATTCTCTAAGAAAGAGTCGGCCGAGATTGTGGAAATGGTTTTCGACCTCATGAAAGACACTCTTGAACGTGGTGAGAAGATCAAGATTGCCGGCTTCGGCAATTTTGTTGTCAAGGACAAATCGACCCGTCGCGGCCGTAATCCCCAGACCGGCGAGGAAATCGAAATCACTTCGCGCCGCATCCTGACGTTCAAGCCCAGTCAGGTTCTCAAATCCTCCATTAACACCAAGGAGGAGTAGTCACTCCGGTCCTGACGACCCATGGACCCGCAGATTCCCGACAAGCTCTATTTCAAAATCGGTGAGGTCGCTGACCTCACCGGCGTAAAGCCTCACGTTCTGCGTTACTGGGAAAGTGAGATTTCAGCGATCCGTCCGACCAAAAACCGCAACCAGCAGCGCCTCTATCGCCAGCGCGACATCGAACTGATCCTGCGTCTGAAGGATTTGCTTTACGCCCAGGGCTACACCATTGCCGGTGCCCGTAACCTGTTGCGGCGCAAGGCGACAACCTCGCCCCAGCCCGTGGAAGCACCCCCTGCAACTGCGCCTGCATCAATACCTGCCGATCTGCCACTCCCCGCATCGGCCGACGGGCAGCTGTTCTTGCCGCTCGGTGGTGGCAAGGAGCGCCGTCTGCTTGCCGAATTGAAGCAGGATCTCTGCCGCTTGCGCAACTCTCTGGCAGCTCATCCGAAATCTGTTCACACTCGCTGAATTTTGTGCTGATTCTGGCCACAAACGACGACGGCATCCACTCCCCCGGGCTTCGGGAGATGGTTTGTGCCTTGCAGGATCTCGGCCGCGTGGTGGTGGTGGCGCCGGACCGCGAGCGCAGTGCCGTCAGTCACGCCCTGACCCTTCATTCACCGCTTCGGGCTGCGATCCAGGCCCCCGGCTGGTGGGCGGTTGACGGTACCCCGACCGATTGCGTGAATCTCGGCATTCACGGCCTGCTGCAGGAAAAACCCGCGCTGGTCGTCTCCGGGATCAATCAGGGGGGGAATCTGGGTGATGATCTGACCTACTCCGGAACCGTGGCGGCCGCCATGGAAGCGACGCTGATGGGGGTGCCGGCTCTGGCCGTGTCTCTCGCCGCGGATCGTTTCCATGCCGAAGACTATCGCTGGTGCGGAGGCTGGGTTGTCCGGCTGGCCCGGCAGATTCTGGAACATGGCCTGCCCACCGATACTTTTCTCAATGTGAACATCCCGAAGGGCGAGCCTTTGGGGATGCGCCTGACGCGTCAGGGAAAGCGCCGTTATGCCGATGCGGTGGTACGTAACGTCGATCCGCGCGGCCGTTCCTACTACTGGATCGGGGCGGGAGAGCTGGCTTTTCAGGAACTGTCCGGGACGGATTCGCATGCCATTGAGCACGGCTATGTCTCCGTGACCCCGCTGCATCTCGACCTTACCAACTACGCCGCGTTCGAACGCCTGCGCAGTTGGTGCCCGGAGAACAACAACGGCGGGGATGGTCCCGATGCGTGATTACAATATCGCCCGGCGGCGCATGGTCGAAGAGCAAATCAAGGCTCGCGGGGTCAACGACCCCCGGGTCATCGAAGCGATGACCAAGGTTCCCCGCCACCTGTTTGTCCCGGAAGCGCTCGCTTCTCAGGCTTACACGGATTTCCCCCTGCCGATTGGCGAACGACAGACCATTTCGCAACCCTACATGGTTGCACTGATGAGTGAGTCCTTGCAGCTCAAGGGTGACGAGAAGGTTCTCGAGGTCGGCACCGGGTCCGGATACCAGGCTGCCGTGCTCGCACTTTTGGCCAGACAGGTGTTCTCCCTGGAGCGGATACCCGCTCTGGCCCGTCAGGCCCGGCGCACCCTTGACGCGTGCGGATTCGCCCGGGTCAATGTCCGCCTGACCGACGGGACTTTCGGCTGGGAAGAGGAGGCTCCCTTTGACGGGATCATGGTGACCGCCGGCGCTCCGTCGGTTCCGCAGCCGTTCCTCAAACAGCTGGCCATCGGCGGCCGGCTGGTTATTCCGGTCGGTGATCGTAGTACGCAGATACTGATCAGGATCACGCGCACCGGTGAAAGCACGTTTCGCGAGGAGCGCCTGCTCGGTTGTCGTTTCGTGCCGCTGGTGGGAGACTACGGCTGGAGCGACGAGGGCTGACGATGCTCCGTTACGGGCTTGCCGCTCTCTTGCTCTTGATCGTGGCCGGATGCGTCTCGCGGGGGGTCTATCACGTTGTCAAGCCAGGACAGACCTTTTACCGGATCGCCAAGACCTATGGTCAGGATGAAAAGGAGCTGGCGGCCATCAACGGGATCAAGGACCCGACGCAGCTGACCGCCGGGCAGCGTATCTACATCCCCGGAGCCGACAAGGTGCGCAAGGTCCAGCCCACTGACCCGCCCAAAGCGCCTCCAGCCCCGAAAGTTCCACCGCCGCCGAAAGCGGCGGGCAAATCCGCAACCAGGACGACAGTGCCTGGCAAGGAGTCGGATAAAGTCAAAAAACCGGCGGCGGCCAAACCTCTTCCCGACGAGAAGGTTCAGGGGCCGCCACCGGTTCCCGGTACCTTCTTGTGGCCGGCTCGCGGGCAGGTGGTCGGAGAATTCGGCGCGGCGGACGGCAAGAACAGCAAGGGGCTGGAGATTGCCGTTCCGTATGGCACACCGGTTACGGCCGCTGCCGCCGGCAAGGTGATTTACAGTAACAGCGGCATCCGCGGCTATGGCAATCTGGTGATTATTGAGCATGCCGACAATTATTTTACCGTCTATGGTTACAACGCCAAGAATCTTGTCAAGGTTGGCAGCTTTGTCGGGCAGGGGGAGAAGGTGGCCCTGAGCGGTACGCCGCCGGATGGCAAAACCCCTCGACTTCACTTTGAAATCAGAAAAGGCAAGACCGCCGTCAACCCGATTTTTTTCTTGCCATGAGGGATGGGCTTTCATAGACTCAGGGCGGTTTTTTTGCCCAATGGAAAGTGAATTGACATGGAAAAGACCCCGGGTGAAATTGACAAACTCGAGATCGATATCGAGGACGAGGATATCGAGCCCGATGATCTCGGCGCCGAAGATGACCTTGATGTCGAAGGTGACGATGAGGCCTTTCCTGCAGAGGCTGCTTTCGACGACGACCCGGCCCTGGAAGAAGACAATGGCAGCAGCGACGATGAGGGCGAATATGCCGACCACGGGCGTGACGCCATCAAGCTTTATCTGCGGGACATCCAGAAAACCACACTGCTGACCGCCGAGCAGGAGCGGGACTTGGCGCAGCGCATCGACCAGGGCGATATGGCGGCGCGTGACCGGATGATCGAGTCGAATCTGCGCCTGGTGGTCAAGATCGCCAAACGCTACATGAATCGCGGTCTGCCGTTTCTTGATTTGATCGAAGAGGGGAATCTCGGACTGATCAAGGCGGTCGAGCGTTTCAAGCTCAGCAAGGAATGTCGGTTCTCCACCTACGCAACCTGGTGGATTCGCCAGTCGATTGAGCGGGCGCTGGTCAACCAGAGCCGCACGATCCGCCTGCCGGTGCATGTCTCCGATGACATCAACCGCCTGGTCAAGGTGACGCGCAATCTCCAGCAGCAGCACAACCGCGAGCCGCAGGTTAAGGAAGTCGCCGATGCCATGGGGGTTGATCCTGCCTACGTGCGCCGGTTGATGGTGCTGATCAAAAAGACCTATTCTTTCGAGCATCCGATGGGCGAGAACAGTGATTACAGCCTGATCGATACCATCGAGGATACGGCTTCGGTGAATCCTGAGGATCTCGCCGAGTGGCGCAACAAGTACCGGCCGATCCGCGAGTTGTTCCTGACCACCGACAAGGACGATAACGATCCGCTCAATGACTCGGAAAAACGTCTGCTTGACAGAATCCGTGCCGTCCTCAATGAGCATGAACTGAGCATCCTCAAGCGGCGTTTCGGACTCGACGATGTCACCCAGCAGACCCTGGACGTGATAGGCCAGTCGTCCGGAGTGACACGCGAGCGGATTCGCCAGATCGAGTCGAAGGCGCTGCAGAAGATTCAGCAGATCATCAGGGAAGAGGATAACCTGGCACTGTGATCGGGGAGGTTGGCGGCATGGATGAATTGAAGCGTATCATTCGGGATGTCCCGGATTTTCCTAAAAAGGGCATTATTTTCAAGGACATCACCACGCTCTTGTCTGATGGCCGGAGCTTCCACCGCATGGTCGATCTGATCGCCCATCGCTACGTGGGGCAGCACATCGACAAGATCGTCGGCGTCGAAGCCCGTGGCTTTGTGCTCGGCTCGGCGCTGGCATACAAACTGGGTGCCGGCATCACCCTGGTACGCAAGCCAGGCAAACTGCCGTACCGAACCCGCAAGGTTACTTACGATCTGGAATACGGCACCGACACCCTGGAAATCCACGAGGATGCGTTCAAGCCCGGCGATCGTGTCATTATTGCCGATGATCTGCTGGCGACCGGTGGCACCGTGGGGGCCGTCGTCAAACTGGTCGAAGGGCTCGGCGCCGAAATCGTCGAGTGCGCTTTCATGACCGAGCTGGAGTTCCTGCACGGCCGCGACAAGCTTCCGGCCGGCAAGGTCTTTAGTCTGTTGACGTTCTAGGATTCAGCTCAGTCTCGTAGCTCAGTTTTCAATACTGTTTTTCAGGCCCCGTAGCTCAGTTGGATAGAGCAACCGCCTCCTAAGCGGTAGGCCGTGCGTTCGAGTCGCGCCGGGGCCGCCAAACCGGCAGCCCCGGATTTACCCGGGGCTGCCCGACTTGAACGGAATACAGATATGCCCGTCAAGAGACTTGTCTCCTCCCTGCTGCTATCACTGCTGGCCATAGCCGCTCCAGCCATCGCCGCCGATTTCACCGATCCGGCAACCGGTATGGAATTCGTTCTGGTCAAGGGCGGATGTTTTGTACCGGACCAACCCGCCACAGTCGCTGAAAGTGATTCTCAAAGCCCCGTCGAGGAAACCTGCATCAATGACTTCTATATGGGCAGGTACGAGGTCACTCAGGCGCAATACCTCAAGATTGTCGGCAAGGCTTCAACCTTCAAGGGATTGTGTCCCGACTGCCCGGTCGTCAACATAACCCATGACGATGCCGAAAAGTTCCTTGCACAGCTTTCCCGGGAAAGTCAACTCGCCTATCGCCTCCCTTACGAGGATGAGTGGGAATTTGCCGCCACGGGCAGGAATGCAGGGCAGCAGTGGCCTGGCACCAGCGAGGCTGGCAAGTTGGTCGACTATGCCTGGTATGCGGCCAACAGCGGCAACCAGTATCAACCTGTCGGCCAGAAGCGCCCGACCCGGCAAGGGATTCACGATTTGGCCGGTAATGTCGCCGAATGGTGCGCGGATGTCTATTATGAGCGTCCCGGCAACAGCCAGTCCCAGCCCGACCTGGTGCTGCGCCACTCCGTTCGCGGCGGCAGCTATCGTGACGACCCGGAGCGCTTGAAAGCCAAGGCGCGGGGCTATCTCAAGCCGATAGTGCGGCCGGCCCACAAGGCAACCAACGGCACATATGATGTCGATCTCGGTTTCCGGGTCGTTCTCCCTGCGGAACGCCTTCGTTTCAAGTCGCTTTATCGCGACCTGGCCAGCGGGAGCGCGGCTCAGGTGGCACCTTCCGTTCGCAAGCTGAAGAGCAAGACGCTGTCGCCGAGAGGGCAGGGGGAGTTGATTCTGGCGGCGCTCGACCTGCTTCCCGAACAGAACCTCTCCGCGGAGATCGCGGCGCTGATCAAGCAGGGGGCGGATGTTAACGTGCGCAACGCGGCAGGAAATACCCCGCTGCTTGTGCTTTACGAGCGGATGTTGGGACACCTCTGGGGCGACAGCGCCGAGAAGGTTCACACCGGCGCGGATAATCTGGCCTGCAAACTGGCCTCGCTGCTGGTCGAGGCCGGGGCCGACGTCAACGCGCGCGACGCTTCGGGAAGGACGGCGCTGACCTTGGCCGCGGAGCTTGGCGCACGCAAGTCGGTACAGCTTCTGGTCGAGGCCGGAGCTGACGTCAATCTCGTCGACCGGCAATCGCAGACTCCGCTGATGCATGCCTGCAAATCCCGGTATCAATATGTGTCAAATTCTGCCGAGGCCGGCAGCGGCTGGGACGAAGACATCCTGGTGGCGGGGATTCGCAAAAAATATGAGCAGATTGCCAAGTTGCTCGGCAGCGCCGGAGCCGACCCCGGCATCAAGGATGCGTCCGGAAAAACAGCCATCGACTATGCTCGCGAGAGTGGCAGCGAAAACCTGGTGAAGTACGTCGCCCGTTCCAAGAGCTGAGTCTTTTTCTGTCAGTCCGTCAGGTCCGGCACCGGGGAGCAATCCCCGGTGTTTTTTTGTCACGCCCCTCGTTTATTGACTTATTCTGACGTATTGTGTCCGCTATAATACCTTACCTGGCGAGTCTCCTATTGGCATGCGGTATGCATAATAATATCAACAAAACTACGGGCAAGGAGGCGGCTATGCAAGGACATCCAGGCAAGCTCATCGAAAGCCCGCTCCCGGTCGGGGAAATGCTGCAGCGCGCGAAAGCGGGCGATCCAGGTTGCCAATATCGCGCGGCCATCCGCTACCTGCAGGGGCAGGGCGTCCGGAAGAATCTGCGGCAGGCACTCAAATGGCTGGAAAAAGCCGCCTCACAGGGCGACATCGATGCCCTGCTTGAACTCGGCGGTATCCATCATGACGGCGAAATCGCGGTGCAGGATGACGAGAAGGCCTGCCGCTACTATCGGCGCGCCGCCGAAGCCGGTTCTGCCGCCGGGCAGTTCATGTATGGCAGCTTCCTCATGAAGGGTGAAGGGATCGGTGCCGATCCGGTCGAGGCTCTGGAGTTGCTGGATCTGGCTGCGGCCCAGGGCTACCAGGAGGCCCTGGAGGTGCAAAACTATTTCGCCGAGTTCATCAGTTACGACCCGCGCAAGGGGAAATACGGTCCGTCCTCGATCGATCATGAGTTTCCGGTTCGGCGGCGCACCCTGCTGCTTATGGAACATCTCGGCCGTCCGTGCTATCAGGCGATGAGCCGGGATCTGTCCGAATATCTGCAAATGCACCCGCAATCGGCCGAAGTCGCGCTTGAAGACATCGTCACCCTGCTTGACGCGGCCCTGGGCAGAGGTGAGCCGATCGTGGCTTTTTCCGGCGGGAAACCGGTTCTGGCGGCGGAGAATCCACCATCGGCCGAAGTCGCCAAGCTGCCGCAACGGTAAAGTGATCTGTTCTGGATGATGAACAGCGGCTGTCATCCCCCGGCCCCAAGGGCCGGGGGATTTTTAGTTCCCTTTCAAGGCCATGACCCGGTCGAACATGGCGGATAAAGAGCCCCCCTCGTCGCAGGCCTCGCTGACCATGATGTCCCGGCATTCCGGGCGCAGCAGCTCCTGTGGAATCTCATCGATGAAACGGCTTCGGTCGCGGGGTTCCATCTTGCCGTACTTCTTGCGCTCCTGGGCATGCAGCAGGGTCAGCTTTGTGCGGGCACGGGTCACTCCGACGTAGAACAGGCGCCGCTCTTCATCGACATCATAGGTTTCGCTGACCGATTTTTTATGCGGCAGGAAGCCTTCCTCGCAGCCGGGGAGGAAAACCTGGGGGAATTCCAGCCCCTTGCTGGAATGCAGGCTCATCAGGACCACCGCATCCTGGGCCAGTTTTTTCTCCTTGCTGTTATCGCCGGGTTCATCACGGTCGAGCAGGGCCACGGTTTCCAAAAAGCCGGTCAGAGTCGGATTGGCTTCCCTGGCCATGTAGCGGGCGATGGCATTGACGATCTCCTCGACGTTTTCGACGCGCCGATCCGCCTGTTCCCGCGATTCCGGCGCCCGCCGCAACTCCTCGGCAATGCCGACCGTGTCGAACAGGCTGCGGGTGATCGCCGCGAGGTCGCCTCCGGTGCGGTAACGTTTACGGTAGCTTTCGACCAGGTTGACGAAGCCGGCGATGGCCTCGGCCGCCTTCGGACTGATGGTCTCGACAGCCCCGGCATCGCGCATCACCTGCCAGAGCGGCCGCTGCATGCTTACCGAAGAGCGGATCAGCAGGTCGGCAGTGGTTCGTCCGATGCCGCGCCGCGGGTAGTTGAGGATGCGCAGCAGGTTCACCTCGTCGAACGGGTTGACCAGGAAACGCAGGTAGGCAATGGCATCACGCACTTCCTTGCGGTCGAAGAACTGCTGGCCGCCGATCAGAACGTAGGGGATGCGGGACAGGCGCAGTTCCTGCTCGAAGACCAGGGTCTGGGCGTTGGTGCGCAGCAAAATGGCATGATCGCGATAATGCATCTGCCGCTGCAGCAGGTTCTGGTGAACCCGCTCCACCACGGCCCGGGCCTCGTCGTCGGCATCCTGGCAGGTGACCAGGGAAACCTTGTCGCCGGCATCACCGGCGGTCCAGAGCCTTTTCTCCTTGCGCTGTTGATTCTGGCAGATCACCGCGTTGGCAGCGGCAAGGATGTTGCCGGTTGAGCGGTAGTTCTGCTCCAGGCGGATGACCCTCGCTCCGGGGAAGTGGCGTTCGAAGTCGAGAATGTTCCCCGGCTCGGCACCTCGCCAGCCGTAGATCGACTGGTCATCGTCGCCAACCACGCAAAGATTGCACCATTTGCCGGCAAGTCTGCGCACCAGTTCGAACTGGGCCGCATTGGTGTCCTGGTATTCGTCGACCATGACATAGCGAAACCGTTCCTGGTAGCGTTCCAATACCTGCGGATGCTCATCGAACAGACGTACGGTGAGCATGAGCAGATCGTCGAAATCCAGGGCATTGTAGCTTTTCAGGCTCTTCTGATACTCCGGATAGACGCGCCTGACCATGGCTCCGATTACGTCACCCTCCATGCATGGTCCCAGCCGGTCCGGGGCGATCAGGCGGTTCTTGGCATCGGAGATTTTCCACAGGATGTGGTCGGCATTCAGACCGTGGTCGGCGTCGATCGCCGCCATCAGGTCACGAACCAGATGCTGCTGGTCACTGGCCCCGTAGATGCTGAAGTTGCGCTTGTAGCCCAGGGATTCGATGTCGCTGCGCAGAATTCGCGCACAGAGGGAGTGGAAGGTCGAGAGGGTGATGGCGGCGGCTTGTCTAGGGCCGACCAGTCTGGCCACCCGTTCCTGCATCTCCCTGGCGGCCTTGTTGGTGAAGGTTACGGCCAGCACCTGCTCCGGCGCGACCCCCTTGGTCCCGACCAGATGGGCGATGCGATGCGTCACCACCCCGGTCTTGCCGGAGCCGGCTCCGGCCAGGAGCAGCAGGGGACCCTCGGTATGCAGGACGGCCTCGCGCTGTTGCGGATTCAGCGTTTGCAGGCTCATGCAGCGAACATGACGCGACGATCACGCCGCCGCTGCGCAGGAAGTGGTGGTAGCATGTCAACTCCGGATGCCGATTTGCAGAGGATTTTTGCCGAGAGGGACAGAGCCTCGAGAGCAGAAGCCAACGGATATTAGGGAGAAATGCCGGCAACTTCAAGGGGAAAGCTCATCCCGAAGTTCAGCCTAAAAAACAGGCAAGACAGGAGCCGTGCAGGGGAGGGGGACGCAGGTGTCTTGACTTACCGTCATTGCCCGGGTATGGTATTCATATGAATACCAATGGTGCCTGCCACGATAATCTGACGCATCGCCAGCGCCAGGTTCTCCAGTTTATCGCCTCCTACCAGGATACGCACGGTTATCCGCCCTCCCAGCGGGAGATCGCCGCTTTCCTTCAGGTCAGCGGGACGCTGCCGGTGGGCAAGCATCTCGACGCCCTGGAGAAGAAGGGCTACCTCAAGCGCGACCCCGTTAACCGGGGGATTGCCCTGACGACCCCGGCCAGTCGCTCCCTCTCGCTCCCCATCGCCGGAGCGGTGCGTGCCGGGACCCTCGCTCCCGCCATCGAGGATATCCAGGGGTACTTTGCCGTCGACCAGCTGGCGGTCAGGGGCGCCGGGTGTTTTTTCCTCCGGGTGCAGGGCGAATCGATGATCGACGCCGGCATTTTCGCGCATGATCTCGTGCTGGTACGTCCTCAGGCCAGCGCGGACAACGGCGATATTGTCGTCGCCATGATCGAAGGGGAGGGGACGTTGAAGCGTTTCTTCCGCGAACCGGGGTTCATCCGTCTGCAACCGGAAAACCCGGCCATGGCGCCGATCATCGTGCGTCCCGAGGACGGCGAAGTGATGGTTGTCGGCAAGGTCATCGGCGTCTACAGGAAGATGGAGTAAGCGATGCCGCGCAGGGAGCCGGTCCGCGTCGCCGTCATCTTCGAGCCGGGCAAGCGAATCAAACTCGTCTGGTTCGAGCGCAACCGCCGACAGCACAGGGTGGTCGAGACGACTTATGCCTGGCAGGATCGCGTCGGTGACAGGTTGGAGCAGCATTTTGCCGTGACCGATGGGGAGTCCCTGTTCGAACTGGTTTACTCCCCGCTGGAGGGCACCTGGACGCTTGTCGCGCAGCAGGCGGTGGCATGAACGGTTGGGACCGCGTCATCATGCACTGCGATATGAACGCTTTTTTCGCATCGGTGGAGCAGCAGTGCCATCCCGAATTGCGCGGCAGGCCGATTGCGGTCATCGGCACCGGCCGTACGGTAGTGACAACGGCCTCCTATGAGGCCCGCGCCTTCGGGGTCAAGACGGGGATGAACACCTGGCAGGCCCGGCAGGTATGCCCGCAGCTCATTTTCGTGGTCGGTGACAATCGCAAATACACCGACACTGCGTGTAAAATCGTCGCCATAATGAAGTATTACACTCCATTTGTTGAAGTCTTTTCTATTGATGAGGCCTTCCTCGACGTCACCGCTTCCATCAATCTCTTCGGCAGCGCCGAAACCATTGCCTATCGTTTGAAGGCGCAGATCCGTCATCAACTGGGCCTGACCTGTTCGATAGGGATCGCCCCAAACAAGCTGCTGGCCAAGCTCGCCTCGGACATGCAAAAGCCCGATGGTTTGACGGTTATTGCTCCGGAGCGGGTTGCCGGCGTTCTGGAGCGACTGCCGGTCAAGGAGTTGTGCGGGATCGGGAAGAAAGTCGAGAAGCAGTTGGCCGATCTCAATATCTTTACGTGCGGGCAACTGGGGCGTGCCCCGGTCGACATGCTCGCGCGTCGGTTTGGAGTCAATGGCGAAAAACTGGTGATGATGGGACGGGGGATCGATGATGCCCCGGTGGTTCCGCCAGAGGATGAGGAGGAGGTCAAGAGCGTCGGCCACAGTATGACCCTCGTCCAAGACATCACCGGGCGAGAGGGGCTGGCCAAATATATTCTGCAACTCTCCGAGATGGTCGGCCGACGGGCACGGCGCTACCATGTGACCGGCAAAACCGTGCACCTGACGATTCGCTACGGCGACTTCACGACGCTGGGAAAGCAGCAGACCAGGACGTCACCGACCAACGACAGCCTGGAAATCTACCGCGAGGCAATGGTGCTTCTCGATACTTTCGACCTGGCTCAGCCGGTGCGTCTGGTGGGGGTGCGGATTGCAAACCTGATCCATGAGACCGAGCAGCTGCCGCTCTTTGAAAAGGAGCGCAAGAAGGCTCTGCTGGCGGCGGCGATGGACGAGGCGAACGATCGCTTCGGCGAATTCAGCGTCACCTTTGCCAGCGTCCTGGAAACCGAGGAGAAGGGTTCGCACGTGATCTCCCCGGCATGGCGTCCGGACGGGATTCGGCGGGTGGACGTAAAGTGAATAATTATGAAACGTCGCATAATCTATAGGTTTTGTTTGCTAACTTACTGTTATGCATAGGGTTTCCCATCCCGACTTGCCATTTCTGGCTGTCAGTCATCGTTGCATTGTTGTCCGACATTTTCAACTCCCCTAAAGCGTCAGATCGTTGTCAGAAATCATCTTGCCCCAGAAAATCCAAACTGATATATAGATTTCGCCCATGCTGATCAGATCAGCTGGGTATTTGCCCCGCGCTCTCCCCCCCCCTCCTGAGCGTGGGGCTTTTTTTGTCCTCTCATCCACTAGGAAGGGGAGAAGCCCCACAGGGAAACGGACCCGCTTGCGCGCCATGGAGGCGCCTCGGGCCGCTACCGCCTGCGGCGGTTTCCCTGTGGATTTCTCCTGAACTTTCCCGCCGATTGAAGCACCGAACGCACAGCCTCATGAGAAGCCCACGGGTGGTTCTGGGCCTTGAGTTCGGCGTTGATCGTTTTGACCGCATCCGCAGGGAGAATGCCTTGACGGATGAGGGCATCGAAACGTGAACAGATCGTGATCCGAAAATCATCGTTGCGTTGTTGGGCCAATTCGACTTCCTGCACATCGACCGGACGGGAATCACGAACAGCCCGGATAGCCTGCTGATCGGCGCAGCGCATCAGATTGTGCATGGATTCGAGGAAAGTGACGAAGCCACGGGTGAGACTTTCCGGAATGGCAACTGAGAGGAGGACATAGCCATCCTTGGCCGCCGTGACCTTGACGTCGAGGAACGCGTCTTGATGGAACGGGTCGAATCCCGAAATTTGCCCGTAGAGGGTTTGGAAGCGATCTGGCAAGGGGTGAGCCTTGGCCGAGGTTGCGGAAAGGGTCAGATCACTCATGGCGGTTGACCTTTACGCGGCGTTCCTGTTCGAGGAAACGGCAGACGAGGTGACGGACGATCACGGAGACGGAGAAGCCTTCGCGACGTGCCAGGTCATCAAGCTCATCAAAACGAAAAGTGTCGAGACGGAAGGTGATCTTGCGTTCAAGGTTCATGGCAGCACCTCAAGGGGCGGCGCTGGCCGACGGGCGGCAGTCGCAGCGCGTGCGCCGTGGCCCGCGCCGTATGGTGCTAACTGGCTGAAATATCGTAGAGAAGTTGCCGAGCGATGAGAGGCAGAGAAATAGTTAGTATGAGATATGCGAGTAGTAACAAGCAGGGGGATTGAAATTTGCGCCCCTGTATTACTAGGCCGGGGCGTGGAGATGGACTGGCCCCGCAACTCAGAGTTTACGTCGCATAATCTATATTATGTAAACTTTTATTGATACATCGTAGGAGGTCGCTGTAATGGCCTCCTATCAGCTGCGCATCGCTCTCTCTCCAGTTGTCACTTCGGTATCAAGTCCACCTGCACCAGTTCCAGCTGCACCACCTGTCGCCGATCAGCGCGAGTCGTTCCGTGTTCGCTGTCTCGTCCTCTACCATGAAGCTCGTCTAGGCGGTGCCGATCACAAAGCGTCGATCAAGGAAGCAGCACGCCTTCTCAAGTTGTCCGGTCATCCCTGGTCGGCCTCTCATGTCGTGGCGGTCGAGATCAACGCGGCGCTTGGTCGTCGCCCTGGTCGTAAGCGTCGGGGGGCTGCATGATCCCCTCTGCTGCGGCGGACTCGTCCGCAGGACCGGTGCCGGCCGCTGCTGAGGGGTCGCTTGTTTCTAGTTGCATATCTCACCGCGACTGCTTTGAGGTCTTTGCTTCGTCTATTCGTGTGAGGCGTCCCGGTTCCGGTAACAATCCTCCTCCTCCTGATCGTTCCGACTCTTCTATCAATTCATTTTCCCGGCATTCTCGGCGGCGGTTGCGCTTTCGGGCACTCGATGCGGTTCCTTCGCTCGTCTCTCAGTTCGGCCTGACCTATCACGAAGATTGGCCGCGTAATGGTCGTGTCTGCAAGTCTCATCTTGATACTTGGCTGAAGGTATTACGGCGGCTTCTTCCCGATGTCGGCTATCTCTGGTTACTTGAGTTCCAGAAGCGTAATGCTCCGCATTATCACGTTTTTTTGACTTGTCCCCCTGACCCTGTGACATGGCAGAAGCTTGCCGAGGCGTGGTGTCGCATCATTTCCGGTTCAGACGATCAATTGTGGTGGCATGGCCCGAAGCGTGGCGAGAACTGGATTGCATGGGACATGGGGAGCGGGTCTTACCTCTGCAAGTATTTCGACAAAGAGGCTCAGAAGTTAGTCCCTCCCGGTTATGTCGATTTCGGGCGCTTCTGGGGGAATTCGCGCGGCCTTGTTCAGAAGCTCGATGAAAAGACCGAGGAAGAAGTCGAAGACCTTTGCTCGGTGGTCGATCAGTGCACCGGGGAAGTTTACGGTGGGTCAAAGGTCGTAATTCGTTGGTTAGGTCGGTTGGCGGAAAAGCAGACGAATGGTTATTCCCGCTTCCGTTCGCGTGCTTCTCATGGTTCGTATTCCATTCTTCAAGGGGCGGCGGCATTTCAACAGATTTGCCGTTATTTCGACAAACTCAAATCATCAGGAGGTAATCATCATGAAAAGAAAAAATCACTACATCGCTTTGTTTAACTATCAGGACAAGCTTTTTCTCTTTGAGTCAATCGAGTCTCGTCTGTTTTTTCTCGGGGATTTTATGTCACAGTTCGTTGATGCATGTTTGCGTGATGATCCCCTTCACGGTCCGGTGACTGATCTCGAAGTGTCTCTCAATGGTGAACCTGTGCTTTTTCTCCCCTCCTTCTCGTTTACTGCGGATATTCATCGGTGCAATCAGTCCACGGGGAGCTCCCGCGCCCTGCGCGGGTAGCAGTTGCAGGCGTCCAAGGGCGAGCGCCTGTCTTTGGCGCTCGTCGCCCTGGACGATCTGCGCCTAGCTGCGTCTCCCTGTGGGCTGATAATCCCCTTGACAAGTAATCATCATGATTACATACTGTCCTCTGAGGTGACGCCATGACCGATAAGACCCACGAGAATTTGCAGATTGTCAATTTCCGCATGACGCCTGACGAGCTTGCCCGTCTTGATCGGCTGGCTAGTCGGTTCGGAATTTCCCGTTCCCAGTATCTTCGGAATATCGTCATGATCGACATCGAGGAGACTGAAACCTTCGAAAAGTTCGGGATGGTTCGCGCGGCGATCACCGTGCGGGACGTTCTCTCATGGATGGAGGAGAAGCGGAAAAAGGTCAGTGATGACCTTGAACGGGAGGGCGTGGTTAAGGCATAATTTCCGGGCCAATTATTAGAGGCGAAACGCTGTTACATTTACACGATTTTTAACGGATGAATGATGCCCGATTATTAGAAAAATAAGTTTCAAAAACTGAACCCCAGCTGCGCCAACAGCCGGGGTCCGGTGAAACAAAAATCCGCCCAACCTCGCGAAAGATTAAGGGGATTTCTTTGTTGATCGTATCCGTAATACGGCTCTCCGTCAAGTATATTGGTGGCACCGTCTCTACTCTGCTCCCCTTCTCTCTATCTGGGTCACTCCGGGGAGACTATATATTATGTAAACTTTTGTGGGAATGAGAAATCAGCCAACGCTGGCCAGCCCCAGGCGGGTCCCCCATCGATGCCTGAGCTCCTCGGCAAGGATTTGCATCTCCCCTGTGGCGCCGCTCTGGAAGTCGTCAGATTCGGCAACAGCAAAGGCATCCTGGCGCGCCTCCTCGAGGATGCGGCCATCACGCAGAATGTTGGCGACGCGGAAATCCGGCAATCCCGATTGGCGTGTGCCGAGAAACTCCCCCGGCCCGCGGATCTCCAGGTCCGCCTCGGCGATCCTGAAGCCGTCTGCGGTTCGCGCCATAACCTCCAGTCTTTTCTCACCGTCGTCGCTGCAACGCACTGATTTCATGAGCAAACATATTCCTGGTGCGCTGCCGCGCCCGACTCGCCCGCGCAACTGGTGGAGCTGTGCCAGGCCAAAGCGCTCGGCGTGCTCGATCACCATCATGGTCGCGTTCGGAACGTCGATCCCCACCTCGATGACCGTTGTCGCCACCAGGATGTCGATCTGTCGCTCCTTGAAGCGACTCATGACCGCCTCCTTCTCCTCGGGGCTCATTCGCCCGTGCAGCAAACCGATGCGGCATTGCGGCAACTGGACCCTGAGCTGCTCAAGTCCTTCAGTTGCCGCCTTAAGATCGCTTTTTTCCGACTCCTCGATAAGCGGAAAAACCACGTAAATCTGATAATTTGAATCTATCTCCTTTTTAATTAGCTTGAAGGCGCGATGCCGTTGCGGCTCGGTCACTACCAAAGTCCGCACGGGCGTTCGTCCAGGTGGAAGCTCGTCGATCACCGAGAGAGCCAGGTCGCCGTAAACCGTCAGCGACAGAGTGCGCGGAATCGGCGTGGCGGTCATGACCAGAATATGGGGGTTTTCTCCTTTTTGACGCAGGACCGCCCGTTGCCGCACCCCGAACCGGTGTTGCTCATCGATGACCCCCAGTCCGAGCCGCCTGAAGGTCACCCCTTCCTGCAGAACGGCATGGGTACCGACCACCAGATTCGCCCTGCCGTTTTCAATCTCGGCCAGAATCGTGCGCCGCTCTGCGGACCCTTGCTGGCCACGCAGCAGCACAGCCTTAAGCCCGAGTTGTTCGAGCCAGTGATGAAACTGCAGGAAATGCTGCTCGGCGAGAATCTCTGTCGGGGCGACGACCGCGACCTGGGTATCGTTCTCAATGGCCAGCAAGGCGGCCATTAAGGCGACAATGGTCTTGCCGCAGCCGACATCTCCCTGGACCAGGCGGTTCATCGGATGAGGTGCCATCAGGTCCTGTTTGATTTCACCGAGGACGCGGCGCTGGGCTGTGGTCAGCCGATAAGGCAGCAACTCGGCCAAAGGTTTGGTATAGCGATGAGTGACGCGGAAAGGAATGCCCGTTTCCTGGAGAATCCCGTGGCGTCGCAGGGCCAGACCGAGCTGCAAAAAGAAGAATTCGTCGTAAACCAGGGTGCGGCGAGCCTGATCGCCCCCACCTTCCAGGGCCTCGAGATCGGCGTTGTGCGCCGGCCAATGCACAGCCTCAAGCGCTTCGGCCAGCGGCAGGAGGCGGCGGCGGGCCAACAGGTTGCCGGGGATGGCGGTTATGACATGGCTGACAAACAGATCGACGGCCTGTTTCCAGATGCGCCGGGCGGCCTGCTGGGTCAGCCCTTCGGTGAGCGGATAAACCGGTAGAATGCGACCGAAGGCCAGCGGGTCGGCCCCTTGATAAGCGTTGAGCGATTGCCCCTCGGCGAGGAGTTCGACCTCGGGATGATGAACTTCACGCTGGCTGCCGAACCGCTTGACTTCGCCGGAGAAAACCCCTGTACGTCCCAGGGGGAAGCGCTTGGCCAGCCACTCCTTGCGGTAATGGAACCATTTCAGGGCTACCTGCCCGCTGCCGTCACGCACCAGCACCTCGTAGATCCTGCGCCGGCTCCGCTGGGTCATCACCTCGCCGGCGGCAAGAATTACGCCGGCAAAGACCTCGTGCCGCCCCTCGCGCAGCATGGCGATGCGGCGGAATTCGCGACGGTCTTCGTAACGGTGAGGCAACGTGTAAAGGGCATCCTCGATGGTCTGGACGCCGATTTTCTGGAGTTTTTCAGCGATGCGGGGACCGACGCCGCGCAATTTGGCGATCGGGGTGGCGAGCAGTTGACGGGTTGTCGCAAGGGAAGTAGCGGCCATCTCCCCTCCCCTTCATGGACATGAAAGTGACAAGCAGAAGGCGGTTAACGGTTGAAAATGGCGTTCAACTCCTGAAGCAGTTCATCGATGTCGAGACCATGGGCCATCGCCCCCTTCTCCAGCGTCTCATGCTGGGCTCCCATGCAGCCGACGCAGCCGAGCTGGAACTTGGCCAGAACCTTGAGGACTTCCGGGCTCATGCGCATGACCTGATGGAAAGTCATGTCCTTTGTAATTGTCTGCGACATGGATCTCCTCGTCTATGGGGAATTCAGAATCCAGAATCCTTCTGATTTTGCTCAGGTTTTCTTCTGACTTCTGACTTCGCCTTTACGCGTACTTGATATCGATGACTTCATAAACCCGCAGGCCGGATGGAACCTTGATGGTGACCTCGTCGTCGATCTTGTGACCGATCAGCGCCTTGGCCACCGGGCTGTTGATGGAGAGACGCCCCTGCTTGATATCGGCTTCGTGTTCGCCGACGATCCGGTAAGTGACTTCGTTGCCGCCCTCGGTGTCAAACAGGGTCACGGTCGCGCCGAATACCACTTTGTCCGACTCGATCTCGGCGGGGTTAATCACATGGGCCCGGGCGATCTTGTCGTTAAGCTCGTTGATACGCCCTTCGATGAACCCCTGGCGCTCTTTGGCTGCGTCATATTCGGCATTTTCTGAAAGGTCGCCGTGCCCGCGGGCTTCGGCAATGGCCTGGACCACGCGCGGGCGCTCCTCGCGAATCAGCCGCTTGAGCTCATCCTGAAGCCACTGATACCCCTCAGGGGTCATCGGAATCGTTTGCGACATGCCTTACCTCGTTCCGCCAATAAAATCGTTCGGGCGGGAAATTCCCGCCCGAAACGTACATAGACTTTAAAAAACAAGCCGGGTAGCTGCCTACCCGACGGAAGGATGATACTCCTGCAAGGGGGTCACGTCAAGGGTTTCGCGCTGCATGGCAAGGATGCCATCCACTGCAGCGCACATGCCGGCAACCGTCGTGAAGTAGGCGATGTTGTTCATCAGGGTCGTCCGCCGGATCGAGAAGGAATCCTGGATCGACTCGGCGCCGAAGGTGGTGTTGAAGACCATGGCGATCTCGCTGTTCTTGATGGCATCGACGATATGCGGCCGACCCTCCTTGACCTTGTTGATCGGGGTCGTTGCCACGCCGTGATCGCGGAAGAAGGCGGAGGTGCCGCGAGTCGAGACAATTTCGAAGCCGGCAGCAACCAGCTTGCGGGCCGGATCGATGAGGGCCTGCTTGTCGGCATCCTTGACGCTGATGAAGACCCGCCCGGAGCGCGGCAGGCGTACGCCGGCGGCCAGCTGTGCCTTGGCGAAGGCCTTGCCGAATTCGACGTCGATCCCCATGACTTCGCCGGTCGACTTCATCTCCGGGCCCAAAAGCGTATCAACACCGGGGAACTTGACGAAGGGGAAGACCGATTCCTTGACCGAGATATGGCTGGGGACGATCTCTTCGGTCACCCCCAACTCCAGCAGACTCTTGCCGGCCATCACCCGTGCGGCGATTTTGGCCAGCGGCCGCCCGGTGGCTTTCGAGACGAAGGGGGATGTACGGCTGGCGCGCGGGTTGACTTCCAGCAGATAGAGTTCGTCGTCCTTGACGGCGAACTGGATGTTCATCAGCCCCTTGACTCCCAGTTCGAGCCCGAGGGCGCGGGTCTGACGGCGTACTTCATCGAGCAGTTCGGCCTTGAGCGAGATCGGCGGCAGAGAACAGGCTGAGTCGCCCGAGTGGATGCCCGCCTCCTCGATGTGCTGCATGATGCCGCCGACGATGACTTCGTTGCCGTCAGCCAGAGCATCGACGTCAATCTCAATGGCGTCCTCGAGGAATTTGTCGATCAGGATCGGATGCTCGGGTGAGGCGGCGACCGCGTGTTTCATGTAGTTGCGCAGTTGCTCGAGGCCGTAGACGATCTCCATGGCCCGTCCGCCAAGGACGTAGGAGGGGCGCACCACCACCGGGTAGCCGATGCGGTTGGCCACCGTCTCGGCTTCGGCCACCGAGCGGGCCGTGCCGTTGTCGGGCTGCTTGAGGCCGAGTTTGTGCAGCAAGACCTGGAAACGTTCGCGGTCTTCGGCACGGTCGATGGCATCCGGCGACGTGCCGATGATCGGGACCCCGGCCTTTTCCAGGGGGACCGCCAGTTTGAGCGGGGTCTGCCCGCCGAACTGGACGATGACCCCTTTCGGCTGCTCGATGTGGACGATTTCCAGGACATCCTCCAGCGTCAACGGCTCGAAGTAGAGGCGGTCGGAAGTGTCGTAGTCCGTCGAAACCGTCTCTGGATTGCAGTTGACCATGATCGTTTCGAAACCGTCTTCTCCCAAAGCGAAGACCCCGTGGACGCAGCAGTAATCGAATTCGATCCCCTGGCCGATGCGATTCGGGCCACCGCCGAGGATCATGATCTTGTCGCGCTTGGTGGGGGCTGCCTCGCACTCCTCTTCATAGGTCGAATACAGGTACGGCGTATAGGCGACGAATTCCGCGCCGCAGGTGTCGACCCGCTTGTAGACCGGGCGGATGCCGAGGTCATGGCGCAACTCGCGGATACGGTCCTCGGTGGTGCGCCAGAGCCGGGCCAGGCGACGGTCGGCGAAGCCAAACTGCTTGGCCTCGCGCAGCAGGGCGCGGAACACTTCCCCGCGTGGCTGCTGCAACAGATCGGTCGCCCGGATCAGGCGTCCTTCCATCTCGACGATCTGGGCGATATTGTTGACAAACCAGGGGTCGATCCCGGTCGGCTCGCAGATTTTCTCCACCGGCCAGCCGGCACGCAGGGCATCGGCCAGATACCAGAGCCGCTCCCAGTTGGGCACACGCAGCCTGCTCTCTAAAAGAAGCGCCTCCTCCTGACTGAGATTGCGCCGATAGTCGCCGGGTTCCTCGAAAAGCCGGCTCTCGAAGCCGAAGGAGCCGATCTCCATGGAGCGCAGAGCCTTCTGCAGTGACTCTTTGAAGGTCCGGCCGATGGACATCACCTCCCCGACCGACTTCATCTGGGTGGTCAGGGTGGCGTCGGCCTGGGGGAACTTCTCGAAGGTGAAACGCGGGACCTTGGTGACCACGTAGTCGATGGTCGGCTCGAAGGAGGCATAGGTCTCGCGCGTGATGTCGTTGCGAATCTCGTCAAGGGTGTAGCCGACCGAGAGCTTGGCGGCGATCTTGGCGATCGGGAAGCCGGTGGCCTTGGAGGCCAGCGCCGAGGAGCGCG
>CAZRTZ010000001.1:71951-208701 GCA_964603155.1 uncultured Geobacteraceae bacterium
ACGATCATCCGGCCGTTGGCCGGATTGATGGCGAACTGGATGTTGGAGCCGCCGGTGTCGACGCCGATCTCGCGGATGATCTTGATCGAGGCGTTGCGCAGCAGCTGGTACTCCTTGTCGGTGAGGGTCTGCGCCGGGGCGACGGTGATCGAGTCGCCGGTGTGCACCCCCATCGGGTCGAGGTTTTCAATCGAGCAGATGATGACCACGTTGTCGGCAAGGTCGCGCATGACCTCAAGCTCGTATTCCTTCCAGCCGATCACCGATTCCTCGACCAGGATTTCACTGGTCGGCGAGGCATCGATGCCGGCCATGGCCATCTGCTCGTACTCCTCCATGTTGTAGGCGATGCCGCCGCCGGTTCCGCCGAGGGTGAAGGAGGGACGGATGATCGCCGGGAAGCCGACCGTCTTCACCACCTCCATTGCTTCCTGATAGTTGTGCGCCAGTCCCGAGCGCGGCACCGGAACGCCGATCTTCTCCATCGCCGCCTTGAACAAGGTGCGGTCCTCGGCCTTCTCGATGGCCGGCAGCTTGGCACCGATCAGTTCCACGCCAAATTTTTCCAGGGTTCCGTTCTTGGCCACGGCGACCGCCGTGTTCAGGGCCGTTTGCCCGCCAAGGGTCGGCAGCACCGCGTCTGGGCGCTCCTTTTCGATGATGCGGGCCAGAACTTCCGGCGTGACCGGCTCGACGTAGGTGCGGTCGGCGAAACCGGGATCGGTCATGATGGTCGCCGGGTTGGAGTTGAGGAGGATGACCGTGTACCCCTCCTCCTTCAGAGCCTTGCACGCCTGGGTGCCGGAGTAATCGAATTCGCATGCCTGGCCGATAATGATCGGCCCGGCACCGATGATCAGGATCTTCTGGATGTCAGTTCTCTTTGGCATGTTCTTCCTCTCGTGATCAGTGATCGGTAATCCGTGACCCAATGCTGCGGATCACAGTTCACGGATCACGATGCTTTGTGCTTTTCCATCAGCTTGATAAATTCGTCGAACAGATATCTGGCGTCGTGCGGTCCCGGCGAAGCCTCGGGGTGGTACTGCACCGAGAAGGCCGGAAGGCGGCTGTGATGCAGTCCCTCGACCGTGTTGTCGTTGAGATTGATGTGGGTCACAACCGCCGTGTCCTTGATGGAACCCGGTTCGACGGCAAAGCCATGGTTCTGGGAAGTGATTTCGATGCTGTGGCCGTCGCCGCGCCGTACCGGCTGGTTGCCGCCGCGGTGGCCGAATTTGAGCTTGTAGGTATGCCCGCCCAGGGCGATGGAAAGCAGCTGATGGCCAAGGCAGATGCCGAACAGCGGCACCTTGCCGAGCAACTGCCGGATGTTCTCCTGAGCATAGCTGATTGGCTCCGGATCGCCGGGGCCGTTGCTGAGGAACACTCCGTCCGGGCGCAGGGCGAGTACCTTGGCTGCCGGGAAGTCGGCCGGGACCACGGTGACGTCGCAGCCGCTGCCGACCAGATTGCGCAGGATATTGCGCTTGATGCCGAAGTCGTAGGCGATGACTTTGAAGCGCGCCTCCCCCTGGCGGGGTTGATAGCCGTTATCGAGATTCCAGGTGCCTTCGGTCCAGTGGTAGGGCTCCTTGCAGGTCACCTCGCGCACCAGGTCGCGACCGACAATCGAGGGTGCCGCCTTGGCCTTGGCCGCCAGGCTCACCGGGTCGGTATCGATGCTCGAGATGATGCCGGTTTGCGCGCCAAAATCGCGAATGTGACGCACCAGGGCGCGGGTGTCGATCCCCTGCAGGCCGATGATATTGTTTTCTTTCAGGTAGGCATCGAGCGACAGGCGGGAGCGCCAGTTGCTCGGGAAGTCGCTCGCCTCCTTGACGATGAAGCCGGAAAGGTGCGGTTGCCACGACTCGACATCCTCGAGGTTGATCCCGTAGTTGCCGATCAAAGGATACGTCATGGTCACGATTTCGCCGCGGTAGGACGGATCGGTGAGGATCTCCTGATAACCGGTCATGCTGGTATTGAAGACCACTTCGCCGGCAATTTCGCCGACGGCGCCGAGGGATTTGCCGTAGAAGACCCGGCCATCGGCCAGGGCCAAGGCTGCTTTCATCTGTTAACTCCTTGGAAATTCAGGAGTCAGAATTCAGAAGTCAGATTGAAAAGCCAAAACGTCTCGCAATTCCTCTGAATTCTGTATTCTGAATTCTGATTTGCTGTTAGTTACCGCTTGAACTTGACTTCTCCGCCAACGACCGTGTACTTGGCCCCGCCCTTCATCGCCCGGCCGATAAACGGCGAGTTTTTCGATTTGCTGTTCAACCCCTCGGCGGTGACGGTCCATTGCAGCTGGGGATCGATCACGGTCACGTCGGCCGGCGCACCGGCTTTCAGGGTGCCACGCCCAAGACCGAGGATTTTCGCAGGGTTGACAGACATCTTTTCAACCATTTGCTGAAGGGTCAAGGTACCGTTGGCAACCAGCTCCAGGGACAACGGCAGGGAGGTTTCCAGACCGACGATGCCGTTCATGGCCTCGTTGAACTCCACGTCCTTCTCGTCGAGGTGATGCGGGGCGTGATCGGTGGCGATGCAGTCGATGGTGCCGTCCTGCAAACCCGCCTTGATCGCCGCGACATCGGTCACCTCGCGCAGCGGCGGATTCATCTTGGCGTTGGTGTTGTAGCCACGTACCGCATCGTCGGTCAGGGCAAAATAATGTGGGGCGGTCTCGCAGGTCACCCTGACGCCGCGCGCCTTGCCCTCACGGATGATGCTCACCGACCCTTCCGTGGAGACGTGGGCGATGTGCACCGGGGCGCCGGTGTATTCGGCGAGCATCACCTCCCGCGCGGTGGCGATGTCCTCGGCGACGCGCGGAATCCCCTTGAGGCCAAGTTCGGTGGAGGTGTACCCTTCGTTCATCGTCCCCTCCCCCACCAGGTCGAGATCCTCGGCATGGGAGATGACCAGGATGCCGATGCCGCTCGCGTACTGCAGGGCACGGCGCATCAACTCGCTGTTCCTGACCGGCTTGCCGTCGTCGGAGACCGCCACGCAGCCGGTTTCCTTGAGCTCTCCCATCTCCGACATGCGCTCGCCGCCCATCCCCTGGGTGATGGTGCCGACCGGGAAGACGTTGCAGAAACCTTCGGCTTTGGCCTTGTTGATGATATAGCCGGCGATCGCCTTGCAGTCGATCACCGGCTTGGTGTTCGGCATGCAGCACACCGAGGTGAAACCGCCGGCTACGGCCGCCTTCGTCCCGGTGACAATATCCTCCTTGTACTCGAGACCGGGGTCGCGCAGGTGCACGTGCATGTCGATGAGCCCGGGCGTCACATAGCAACCGGAGGCGTCGATCGTCTCGGTGCCGGCCGGGGCGGACAGCCCCTTCCCGACCTGCTTGATAAGACCGCCCTCGATCTGGATGTCCTGCACTTCGTCGATATTCTGGGTCGGATCGATTACCCGCCCGCCTTTGATCAGCAGATTCATATGACCACCTCGGTAAGATAGGATTGGTTCGCTGCACTCTCAAATCAGGTTGAGGTTTAGGTTGAGGTCGAGCGATTCCTTAACCTTAACCTTAACCTGCCTTTACTCCATGCTGCCCCCGCCGCTGACGTGATACAGCATCGACATCCGCACCGCCACGCCGTTTTCGACCTGTTTGAGGATGTGTGACTGATCACCGTCGACAACGTAGGAGGACATCTCCACACCGCGGTTGATCGGCCCCGGGTGCATGACCATGGCGTCGGGCTTGGCCAGCTTGAGGTTGACCGGGTTGAGGCCGAAGTAGCGGGCATATTCACGGGTGTTCGGCATCAGCGTCTTCCCCTGCCGCTCCTGCTGGATGCGCAGCATCATCACCACGTCGGCGTCCTGGATCGCTTCCTTCATCGTGCCGCAGACCGTGACATCGCCGAGTTTCTCGACACCAGGCGGGATCATGGTCGGCGGACCGGCGACGAAGACGCTGGAGCCCAGTTTGGTCAGTCCCTGGATGTTGGAGCGCGCCACGCGGCTATGGGTGATGTCGCCGACGATTGCCACCTTCAGTCCGTCGAGGCGGCCGAACTTGTCCTTCATGGTCAGCATGTCCAGCAGACCTTGCGAGGGGTGTTCGTGGGCACCGTCGCCGGCGTTGATGATCGAGCAGCTGACTTTCTGGGCCAGGAAGTAGTGAGATCCGGAGACGGCGTGGCGCATGATGATGATGTCCGGTCCCATGGCCAGAAGGTTCAGGGCGGTGTCGGCCAGTGTCTCGCCTTTGGTCGCCGAACTGGTCGACGGCGAGATATTGATGGTGTCCGCGGAAAGGCGCTTGGCGGCGATCTCGAAAGAGGTGCGGGTCCGCGTCGACGACTCGTAGAAGAGGTTGATGATCGTCTTGCCGCGCAGGGTCGGTACCTTCTTGATCTCGCGGCTGTTGATTTCGCGCATGCTCTCGGCCGTCGAAATCAGGAGTTCGATCTCCTCCTTGTTCAGGTCCCGCAGGGCAATGATGTGCTTGTGCCGGAATGACATTTTATCTCCTCCCTTTCCGCCGTTAGGGTTTCACCAGCCGGACTTCCACCGGCAGGCGATGATCATCGAAGGTCACCTTGACGTCCTCTTCCTGAGCGGTCGGCACGTTGCGACCGACGTAATCGGCGCGGATCGGCAGTTCGCGATGACCGCGGTCGATCAATACGGCCAACTGGATGGAACGCGGGCGCCCCAGGTCGATCAGGGCGTCCATCGCGGCGCGAATGGTCCGTCCGGTATAGAGGACGTCATCGACCAGGACGATGCGCTTGCCGTCGAGTGCGAACGGGATATCGGTCTTGCCGACCGGCAGGCTGCCGCGGGCGGCCAGATCGTCGCGATACATGGTGATGTCGACGGCACCCAGGGGGACGTCGACCTTTTCAATCTCGTTGATCCGTTTTTGCAAAAGCGCCGCAAGGTGGTCCCCTCCGGAGCGGATGCCGACCAGGGCCAGCGCCTCAACACCCTTATTGCGTTCAAGTATTTCATGGGCGATACGGGTCAATGCGCGGTTGATGCCGGGCTGGTCGAGAAGCACGGTTTCACTGGTCGCCATGGAGCCTCCTTGCCGGATGAGGGTAGACAAAAAAGAGCCTTCCCACCGCATAATGGAAAGGCTCAGCGTTGTTGACTTTACGGGACGCGCAAGCGCGGTTACACATGTTCGCCGCCTTTGCCGACCTCACGGGATCGACTTAAAAGGGGTTGGAGAGTGCGGTTACGATCGCGACGGACTATAGCAAGAGGTTGCTTGCGGCGTCAATCGCAAAGATAGTGCTTATTCTATCCAGCGCCCGATGCGCGCGAAACGCGGCATGAAGCGCTCACTGTCCCACGACCAGTATTTGATGAAGGCCAGCCCCTTCAACTCCTCGTTGCTGACGAAGCCCCAGAAACGACTGTCGTAGGAGCGGTCGCGATTGTCGCCCATGACAAAATAATGTCCCGCCGGGACCTTGACCGGAGGCAGGTTGTCGCGCCCGCCGGCGATAATCGTCCCCTCCTTGTAAACCGCCTCCGGGGTAACGTAAAGCTGGCCGTTGACGAAGACCTTCTTGTCGCGGATCTCCACGGTGTCGCCGGGGAGACCGATGACCCGCTTGATGAAATCACGTTTTTTCCAAAACGACTCTCCTCGATCCTCGGGAAACTCGAAAACGACGATGTCGCCGCGTGCCGGTTCACGAATGGTCAGGAAGCGCCCGTCAACTCCCGGAATCTGCATGCCGTAGATGAATTTGTTGACCAGCAGGTGATCGCCGATCAGCAAAGTGTCCTCCATCGACCCGGACGGAATCTTGAAGGCCTGGACAATGAAGGTGCGGATGACCAGGGCGAGGACTGCGGCAACGATTAGCGCTTCGGTCCAGTCACGCAGTGCCGATTTCTTACCTGTGACCGGTTTTGATTTGCGACGGAACCAGGCCATCACTTGCTCTCCTTGACTTTGAGGATGGCCAGGAACGCTTCCTGCGGCAGCTCCACGTTGCCCACCTGCTTCATGCGCTTTTTGCCCTCTTTTTGCTTCTCCAGCAGCTTGCGCTTGCGGGTGATGTCGCCACCGTAGCACTTGGCGGTGACGTCCTTGCGCAACGCTTTGACTGTCTCGCGGGCGATGACTTTGCCGCCGATCGCCGCCTGGATCGCCACTTCGTACTGCTGGCGCGGGATGAATTCCCTCATCTTGCTCACCAGTTCGCGGCCGCGGAATTGTGCCTTGTCGGCATGGACGATCAGCGACAGGGCGTCGACCGGATCACCGTTGATGAGGATGTTAAGCCGGACGAGATTGCTCTGCCGGTAGTCGAGATGTTCATAGTCGAGGGAGGCGTAGCCGCGCGACAGCGTCTTGAGCCGGTCATAGAAGTCGAGGACGATTTCATTGAGCGGCAACTCATAGATGACCATGACCCGGCTGGAGGTCAGGTACTTGATCTCGCGCTGCACACCGCGCTTCTCCTCGCACAGCGCCAGGACTGCACCGACAAACTCGTTGGGGACGTGGATCGAGGCAAGGATGAACGGTTCCTCGATGGTGTCGATGTATTGTACCGCCGGCAGTTTGTTGGCGCTATCGATCTGCAGCGTTTCGCCTTTGACCGTGGTGACCTTGTAGACAACGGTGGGCGCTGTGGTGATCAGGTCGACGCCGAATTCTCGTTCCAGGCGCTCCTGGATGATCTCCATGTGCAAAAGGCCGAGAAAACCGCAACGGAAGCCGAAGCCCAGCGCCATGGAATTTTCCGGCTCGAAGGAGAAGGAACTATCGTTGAGGCGCAGCTTCTCGATGGCGTCGCGCAGCGTATCGTATTCGCTGGAATCGACCGGGTAGAGCCCGGAGAAAACCATCGGCTTGACTTCCTGAAAACCGGCCAGGGCCGTTTCCGCCGGGCGGCGCACATGGGTGATGGTGTCGCCGACCTTGGCGTCCTGCACCACCTTGATGGCTGCGGTGATGAAGCCGACCTCGCCCGCCGAAAGCTCGCCGATCTCACACGGATGCGGCGAAAAGACCCCGACGCGCAGCGCCTCGTATTCGCGGTTGCTGGCCATCAGGCGAATCTTGTCGCCCTTGCGCAGGATGCCGTCGACGATGCGGATCAACACCACGACCCCCTGATAAGGGTCATACCAGGAATCGAAGATCAGCGCTTTCAGGGGCGCATCCGGGTCGCCTTGGGGAGGCGGAATCTTCTTCACGATCGCTTCGAGGATATCGTGGACGCCGATCCCTGCCTTGGCACTGGCCGCAACGGCTTCGGAAGCATCGAGACCGATGATCTCTTCGATCTCATGGCGGACCCGTTCCGGTTCGGCACTCGGCAGGTCGATCTTGTTGAGGACCGGCAGGATTTCCAGATCCTGATCGAGGGCGAGATAGACATTGGCCAGTGTCTGGGCTTCCACCCCTTGCGAAGCGTCCACCACCAGCAGGGCGCCCTCGCAGGCCGCCAGGGAGCGGCTGACCTCGTAAGTGAAATCGACGTGACCGGGGGTGTCGATCAGATTGAGGATATAATCTTCACCGTTGTCAGCCGTATAATTCAGGCGAACGGCCTGGGCCTTGATGGTGATGCCGCGTTCACGCTCCAGCTCCATCTTGTCGAGGAACTGGTCCGTGCGTTCGCGGGCGCTCAGGGCGCCGGTCACTTCGAGCAGACGGTCGGCCAGAGTCGACTTGCCGTGGTCGATGTGCGCGATGATCGAGAAGTTTCGAATGTGTGCCTGATCCATCAAGCTCGTTCCAGTCAAAGGGCGATTCGCAAACACTAAAAAATAGCGGAAAGGACGTTTCAAGTAAAGATCAAAAGGTTGACATTGCAGGGGATGCTTTCCGCTTGCGGCGCAAGCGTAGCGTCACTAAAATCAATCTGTTGCAGTGGTTTGAGCTCTTTTTGATCAGCCCGGAGGTTTCATGAAACTGATTGTCGACATGCTGCGCGACAGCTGTCTGAAGTTCGGCGACAAGCCCGCTTTTCGCGTCAAGGTGGGGGGACGGTGGGTCGGTTACAGCTACCGCCAGTTATGGACCGATTCCGACCGGATCGCAAAAGCGTTGGCTGACTGGGGGCTGGGTGTCGGGGAGCGCGCCGCCATCCTCGCTCCGGCATCGCCGATGTGGGTGGCCGCTTATTTCGGCATCACCAAGGCCAACGGCATCATTGTCCCCGTCGACAAGGAACTCAAACGCAACGAACTGCGGCATATCCTCGAGGACTGTGATGCCCGGCTCCTCTTCACGACCGAAGAATACCTGGAAACGGCGCGCGAATTATTGAAGCAGCTGCCGGGCCTGGAAAAGATCGTTCTGCTCTACCCGCCCATGTCGAGCAAGATTCGTTTGACTTCGCAGGTGGAAAAGGCCCTGATCGAGGTGATCGGCGAATGGCGTCGCCTGATCCACGACTACCAGATACGCAGCGATGATGTGCGACGGCTGCAGGAGGCGGCCGAAACCCTGCAGAACCTGATGACCCCGGGGTTGTCGTGGCAGGAGACCGGCGACCGGGCCGAGGCGGAGGGACGCATCGGCAGGGAGCGCAGAAAAGTAAGGGACGGCGGCATTGAAGCGCTCGACACGTTCATGAAGGACGGGCAGCCGCCGGATGTCATCCGGCGTGCCGATGATCCGCTGGTCATCCTTTATACCTCGGGAACCACAGGCCGCTCCAAGGGGGCAATGCTGAGCCACACCAACATCCTCAGCAACATCACCACCCTGGCACCGATCTTCAAACTCGACGACAATATCCGCATGCTCTCCTTCCTGCCGATCAACCATGTTTTCGGCCAGGTCGGCGACATCCTCCTGCCGCTGTCGCTGGGCGGGACGGTCAGTTTCGCAGAGAGTCTCAAGAAACTCGGCGAGAATCTCCTCGAGGTCAAACCCAGCTTCCTGCTCGGCGTCCCGGCGGTCTTTCGCCTGCTGCTCGAACGTCTGCAGAAGAATATTCAGGGGAAACTTCTGTCGCGCACCCTTTTCTCCTTTGCCCTCACCCGACCGCTGGTGGTGCGCAAGGTGCGTGAAACGCTGGGCGGGACGCCGACCTTTATCAGCGGCGGGGCCGCTCTCGACCCCGAGGTGGCCAAGGGGCTGATAGCTCTGGGGATTATCGTCTACCAGGGCTACGGCATCACCGAAACCTCTCCGGTCATTACCGCCGAACGCCCGAATCGGCGCAAGCTAGGGACCGTCGGTATCCCGATCCCCGAAGTCGAGGTGCGTATCCATGAACCGAACGAGGAGGGAGTTGGCGAGATCTGGACACGGGGCCCGAACGTCATGCTCGGTTACTACAACAACCCGGCAGCCACTGCCGAGGTTTTGACCGACGGCTGGTACCACACCGGGGATCTCGGCCGTATCGATGAAGACGGCATGCTGGTTATCTGTGGACGCGTCAAAAACCTGATCGTCACCGCCAACGGCAAAAACGTCTATCCTGAGGAGGTCGAGATCGAATTGCTGCACAGCCCCTTCATTGCCGAGGCGATGGTCTACGGGCACAAGGTCAGCAGTACGGCAGAAGAGGTCTACGCCATCATCCATCCCAACCAGGAGACGGTCGATGCCTATGCCAGGGAGCACGGCCTGGCCCCGATGACGATCTCCGCTGTCGAGGAACTGATACGCAGCGAGGTGCTAAAGGCGTGCCGCAACCTGGCGGACTACAAACGCATCCGCAAGTTTACCCTGCGCGACGATGAATTTCCGAAGACGACGACGCGGAAGATCAAGCGTTATGTTGTGGAAGCGGCCATCGACGCCGGCGGATGATCTCCGCAGGCAGGAAGGAATCGGACGGGTTTATTCCTCGAAGTGAATGGCTTCGTGCGGGCAGGCCGGGATGCACAAGCCGTCGAGGTCACAGCGGGCACGATCGACCACGGCCTTCCCCTCAACCAGGCGCAGGGCACCGTGGGGGCAGACCTTGACGCACTCCCCTGAACCGCGGCATTTCTTGGTGTCGATAACGATTTTCACCGGTTGACCTCTTTTGGCTTGATGGTGTCCCCGACTACATGCCGGAAGTCAGGTTTTCATGAATCTGGCAATCTCATCCGTCAAGAGCTTGCTCTGCTCTTTGAAGCGAATCCCCATCCCCACCGGATAATGCGGCTTGTACATATTCGGCTTGCGGTTCTGCCACATGACTTCGCCCTGACACTTGTTGGCCAGATTCACGCCATTCGGCAGTATGAACTCGAGGATGAGAATCGTCCCGACCGGAATATCGGCCGGGCTTTCCAGGAACATCCCCCCGCCGCTGATGTCCAGGCACTTGCCGGTTATGTCATTGCCTTGCCAGGAAAAACGGACCGGCATGAAGCACGGCTGACGGTGTTCGCGAATCGAACTGAGGAACTGGCGTCCCATGCGCAGGAAACTGGTGCGATCAAGCGGCTTGATCAGGACGGCGTCGCAACCGGCGCGTTTGGCGGCTTCAAGCTGTCCGGCGTCGTTTTGATCACAGATGATGACTACGGGCAAGGAGCGCAGTGTCGGGTTGGCCTTGATCTGCCGGCAGGTTTCCGCCGCGTCGTGCGGACGCAGGGAGAAGCCGATAAACACGAGATCCGGGCAGTTTTTGTGGATCTTGCCGAGTAGTTCGTCGCTACTGGCGACCTCGTCGAGCTCAGCGGGAGTCTTCTGCAGAAACTGACGCTCGATCGTTCTGAAGAACTTGGAATCATCGGCCAACAAAATCCGCGACATTACATCTCCCCCGAGAATGAATGTATGAAGTCGGCGAGCTACACCGCTAAAATATACGGAAATCGCGCGCGTGTCATGCTTATACTTCAAGGACCGAGCCGACGCTGGCGAAAAACACCCGTTTCGGCAAACGATTTTGCAGGATGGCGGTCTGTTGCAGGCCGGTGCAATGACAGGCGCAGACCCTGGTCGATCCGAGCTGCTGCAGATAATGCACCGTGGCCTCGAATTGCTCTGCGGAGGATGGACCGAGGTGTGTGCCCCCGATGATGACATGGATCGGCAGCGTTCCGAGACGCCTGCGAAAATGTTCAACGGTATTGACCATCCCGGCGTGGGCACAACCCAATACGACGACCAGCCCTTTGGGCGTTTGCACGGCCAGGGCCGCGTCATCCTCCAGCGGGTCGGCAATATTCTCCCCGCGTTCGTCAATGCAGACGAGAGCCGGGTCGCCGGTTTCAAAACGGGTCTTGCGCGGAATAGGGCCGCTGAACCAGAGACCATGCCCAAGCTCGGTGAATTCTTCGAGCAGCCGCAGACGGGCTCCCGCGGACTCCAGTTCACCGAGGGAGGCCTGCATGCCGATGGCCCGTCGGGCGTCGGTGCGTTGATGATAGCGTTCGGCGAAGATCCCGGGGTGGGCATAAACCGGTCGCGGACCGATGACTTTCAGCAGCGGGAGCAGACCGCCGGTATGGTCGTCATGACCATGGCTCAGGACGATCGCTTCGATGCTGCCTGGATCGATCCCCATGACGCTGAGGTTCGGCAGCAGGGTCGCCCCCCGGCCGGTGTCAAAGAGAATCCGCCCCGCCCGACAGTCGATCAGGCAGGCGAAACCGTGTTCGCCCAGCAACGGGAGCGGTTTGCCCACACTGTTTTCGCAAACGATAGTCAGGCGCAGCGAAACATCTGATGACATCTTTTGCTTTCCCCGCATCTTGCTTGATGATAGAGTGCCGCCATGAACAACATGCCCCCCTCCCCTGTCCTGACCGGCAAGCAGGCCCGCTTCCTGCGCGGACTCGGTCACAACCTCCGCCCGACGGTGATGCTTGGCCGCGACGAAATTTCGGAGACCGTGGTCGCCGCCCTTAACGACGGTCTGGTCGCCCATGAACTGGTCAAGGTCAAACTGCAGGAAGGTTGCCTGCTCGACCGGCGCGAGGCGGCCGAAAAGCTGGCTGCGGCTACTGGTGCAGCCGTAGCCCAGATTCTTGGCAAGACGATCCTCCTCTACCGCCCCGGCGACAAAAAGCTGATATCCCTCCCCTGAAATCCGTGAGCAGTCTCCGTAATTCGTGATCGGTCGCTCTCAACGGATCATGCTTCACGGTTTACGGATTACGAAATTCACACCCGCTCGTACGGATCGAACAGCCGCTTGTACTCATCAAGAGCGAAGCGGTCCGTCATGCCGGCCAGGTAGTCGCAGATCACCCGGGCCTGGCCGTGCTCGGCAAAGCGCGCCTGATAGGCTGCGGGAAGCAGCGCCGGACAGGATAGATAGCTTTCGAACAGCATCGTCAGGAAGCGCTCGGCCTTGATGCGCATCCTCTCCACCTTGTAGTGATGGTAGAGTTTCTCACGCAGGAAGCGCTTGAGCGCCCGATTCTGTTCCGCCACCTCGGGGCTGAAGCCGACCAGCGTCCGGGAGTGGGCCCTGACCGCGTCAAGCGTATGGATCCGGGACTGCCTTAAATTGGCGGTGGTCTGCTCGACCAGGTCGAGGATGAGAAAACCGATCAGGTGACTGATGGTCTGGTACACCAGACGTTCGCCGTGCAAACCGGAATGCTTGCGCCTGACCCGGTCGGAGACTTCGCTCCACAATTCGATGCCGTCCAGTTCCTGCGGATCAAGGTAGCCGGCCTTGAGGCCGTCATCGATGTCGTGATTGTTGTAGGCAATCTCGTCAGCCAGGTCGATGATCTGGGCTTCCAGGGTCGGCCGCAGGTCAAATCGATATTCACCCAGGTCGGCCTGATGCGGCGTGTCGTAATCGCTGGAGTGTTTGATGATCCCCTCGCGGGTCTCCCAGGTCAGGTTCAGGCCGTTGAAATCTGGATAACGCTCTTCGAGCTGCTCGACAATGCGCAACGACTGACGATTGTGCTCGAACCCCCCGTAGGGAGCCATCAGCCGATCGAGTACCTCCTCGCCGGTGTGGCCGAACGGCGTGTGGCCTAGATCGTGAGCCAGCGCGAGGGTTTCGACCAAATCTTCGTTGAGTTGCAGCCGCCTGGCAATGCCGCGTCCGATCTGGGCGACCTCGAGGGAATGCGTAAGGCGCGTCCGGTAGTAATCACCTTCGTGATTGACGAAGACCTGGGTTTTGTATTCAAGGCGCCGGAAGGCCGCACAGTGAATGATGCGGTCGCGATCGCGCTCGAAAGCCGGCCGGTCGTCCTTGTAGGCTTCCCGGTAGCGGCGGCCGAGCGATGCATCGCTGCGTGCGGCATAGCCGGCCAGATCGCTGCGTTCCATATGAGCTCCTTTGAACTATTCCGGGCATTAAATGCTTAAGCGGACTCTGCTGTCAAGCGTGGCGTGCTTGACGGTCTGTTGTCATTGTGCTAGCTTTTTCAAGAAGTTAACTAATCGAAACGGGGCAAGGCAAAAAGTTGCGGGTGATTGCAGGGAGCGCCCGGGGCCGCCAACTGGCGGACTTCAGCGGGCAGGCGATTCGCCCGACCCCGGACCGGGTCAGGGAAGCGCTGTTCAGCATTCTTTTCAGTCGCTGCGGATCTCTGGAGGGCAAGCTGGTCCTCGACCTTTTCGCTGGAACCGGAGCCCTGGGAATTGAAGCCTTGAGTCGTGGTGCCGGGCATGCCTGGTTCGTCGATCACGCCGCACAGTCGGTCCGGACCATCCACACCAACCTGCAGCGCTGCAGCCTGGCGGAGCGTGCCAGCGTCCTCTCCAGGGATGCCTGGAAGGTGTTGATCGAATTGACAGCTGTCGGCCCGTTCCAGTTGATCTTCGCCGACCCACCCTATGGACAGGGCTCCGGGCCGCGCCTGCTTGGTGAACTCCAGCGCTGCAGCCTTCTGTCACCCGGAGGTCTGCTGGTGATAGAAACGTCCGAAGCGGACCCGATGCCGGCACTTACTCCTGGGTTTCAGCTTCTCGACCAGCGCCGCTACGGAATCACAGTGCTGCATCTTTACCAGCAATTCAGCGAGGCAGAATCATGACCGCCCCCAAGATCGCCGTTTATCCCGGCTCCTTCGATCCGATCACCTACGGTCATCTCGACATCATCGAGCGCGGCTTGCAGGTTTTCGACGAGATCGTTATCGCCATCGCCAGAAACATCGACAAGAAAAGTCTGTTCACCATCGAGGAACGCATCGATTTGATTCGCGAGGCGGCCGGCGACGATCGGCGCGTGCGGGTGGGAACCTTCGAAGGGCTGCTGGTTGATTATGTGCAGGAGGAAGGCGCGCGGGTGATCCTGCGGGGGTTGCGTGCGGTCTCCGATTTCGAATACGAGTTCCAGATGTCGCAAATGAACCACAATCTGCGTCCCGAAGTCGAAACCTTCTTCATGATGACCTCGGTTCCCTTCGGCTATCTGAGTTCATCAATCGTCAAGGAGGTGGCCATGCTGGGAGGGGCAGTCGAATCTCTGGTGCCGCCGCCGGTGCAAAAGGCCTTGGCGGCACGATTCAGGAAGAGCTAATCAGCCCGGGAGTTCGCCATGATCACACGTGAAATGACCATCGCCGACATCATCGCCCGCTATCCCCAGACACTCCCGGTATTTCGCGCCTTCGGCCTCTCCTGCCAGGAGTGCCAGATTGCCGACTTCGAGGAGATCGAACACGGGGCCGGCGTACACAACGTTGACATCGACCAGTTGCTGGTCGAACTGAACAAGGCGATTGGCAGCTAGCCGGCAGACTCCAGTTCGACAACCAGCTTCTCCAGTTCCGCTACCACCAGTTCCTCCAGCTGTCGTCCCTTTTCCGCCGACGCTTTGGCTGGATTTCCGCCTACGCCGCCAGGCCAGTAACGGCGCTTGTCACGGACCAGGATGAAGCGCGGAAAGGCAGAGGATTCCGCCGGTGATGTGCCGTGAACCAGGTGCGGGCGGGTTGCCAGCATCCGCGACGTTTCGATCTCCCCGGCATGACAGTCCCCTGCCGTTTCGATCAATCCCTTTCCGGCCTCATAGGCCAGGGCATATTCGCTGGCCACGGCGATGCGCAATTCCGCAAGTTCACCGAGCAAACACTCCCCGGCGTCGAGCAGCGTCGCATTGTGGGTGCCTCCCGCATGTCCGGAAAGAAGGACAACGTTACGTAACCCCTGCCGGTAGAGGCTACGCACGATATCGATGGTCAGCGCCTTCAGTGTTTCGGTCCTGATCGATATGGTGCCCGGGTGGTCTCCGGTGGAACGACAGACCCCGTAGAAAATGGCCGGGGCGACAAACACCGGGCGGCGGGCGGCGAGCCTGCGGCAGACATCGTCGGCCTGAAAGGTATCGGTTCCCAGGGGCAGATGCTGCCCGTGCTCCTCCACGGAACCGAAGGGGATGAGCACCGTCCTGGTCTTTCGCAGGCCGGCCTCGAAGGCCGGCATGGTCAATTCTTCAAGTATCATGCGCAGGGATCCTCGTCGGCTGTCAGGTCAAGGCACGGCCAGCAGCGGGTGCAACTGGGGGATCACCAGCGTGGGGGGATGAATCCTGGCCGTGACGGCCTGCAGATGAAGCAGGCGGCTCCCGGAGACTCCGGGGCGACCGGCAATGGTGCGCGGCTGCAGGATCAAAGGGGTACTGGAAGTGCATTCTGCCACCAGGCGGGCGGCAGTGCAGACTTCTTCATCAAGGGTTGCCGGGTCGATGACCAGCTTGACCTGGCAGAGTTTCTCCCCCGACAGCTTCATGAACTCGGCATGGGTTTGCCACGGCGTTGGCGCTCCGCAGCTGCTCTCCAGCTTGATGTCCATGGAGACCCACTCTATCCAGGGGAGCAGGCCGGCAAGGGCCTGCGGCAAGGTGCCGTTGGTTTCCAGGAAAACCGGCAAAATCCTGCTGACTTGCGGCAGCCACGCGGCCAGAGCCGCGGCCTGCATGAGCGGTTCACCGCCGGTCAGGGCCAGTGAGTGATGAATCGGATTCTGCCGGTGAAGATTCCGGATCCGCTCGCTCAACTCCTCCGCGATGACAGGGTTGGCTACCTCGTCGAACACGCCGGAACCCGGGGCGGTTTCGACGCGCCAAACGTCGGCCGCTTGGAAGGGGGTGTCACAATAGGCGCAATTCAGGTTGCAATCGGCGAGTCGGACGAACAACTGGCGACGGCCGAGAAAAACCCCCTCCCCCTGAATCGAGGAGAACAGTTCGATCAGGCGCAATTCAATCGGGGGTGTAGCTGGCACAGGCGTATTCCGATTCCCATACCGTGACCCGCTCGACCTGGACATTCTGATCATTCAGAACCTGGCAGAGGCGGTCGAAGAGGAAGCGGGCAATCTGCTCCGAGGACGGACTGCTTTCGCGAAACGGCTCGAGATCGTTGAGATACTTGTGGTCGAGTTCGTCGAGCAGCGCCTTGGTGCGCCGCTTGAGAATCTTGAAGTCGAGACCGAGCCCGGCGCTGTCCAGTTCCCGGGTGGCAACGGTGACCTCGACATTCCAGTTGTGACCATGGAGATTTTCGCAGTCCCCCTGGTAGTTGACCAGTCGGTGAGCAGCGGCGAAATGCGTTTTGATCATCAAGTGATACATGCCAGAGAAGCCCCTAATCTTTTGAAATATCGTTGATTTGAGTGCCTGGTTCCGATTCGTCCGGCGGTGAGTCGGAAGCAATCCGGTAACTTTCATCGATCCAGGCGCCAAGATCGATGAGACGGCAACGCTCGGAGCAGAACGGCCGGGCGGGATTTCCAGACCAGGCCGTCGGCTGTCGGCATTGCGGGCATTTGTACGTGTGAAGTTCGGAAAACATTCTGTCACATTATCATGCCCGCTATCCAGGCAACAAGTCGAAGCGCGCAAGCTGGTTGGTCTCATCCGGACTGTTTCAGAAAAGGGTTCTTTACATGTCGCTATCGTACGGTAATCTTTATATAAATCATCCTGGAGACAGGTACCATGGATCCAGTGGAACTGCACCGGCAGCTTCTCAACCCTGCTCTGTATCCGGATAATCCGTCTGCCGTAACCTTCCGTGAAACCCATATCTCGAAAGTTTACCTGACCGATCATTTTGCCTACAAACTGAAAAAACCTCTTAATCTTGGCTTTCTCGACTTTTCCACCCTGGCCTTGCGTCAGTATTTCTGTCAGGAAGAAATACGCCTGAACCGGCGTTTTTCACCGGACATCTATCTTGACGTAATCAACATCTGCCATAGCCGCCAAGGCATCCGTTTCGGCGGCAAAGGACGGATCATCGATTATGCCGTGCGCATGCGGCGCCTGCCGGAGGAGCGCATGCTCTCCAGGCTGCTCGAGGCAAATGATCCCGACCTGCCTGTGGAAATGGAGCGACTCGCCGGTCACCTGGCCGGATTGCTCGGCCAGGTGCCACGCTGCCTAAATGAGGAAAACAGTGACACGGTTCGCGAAAAGATCGCCGGCAACCTGCAGCAAATCCTCCCTGCCATCGGCCTGTCGCTCACGCCGGATGCCCACAGGCTGATCTCCTCACGCATGGAGGAGGAGGTTGGACGCCTGGCCGAACTTATCGAACAGCGCGCGGTGCAAGGCTACGTGCGGGAAGGCCACGGCGACCTGCACGCAGCGAACATCTGCATGACCGACCCGGTTGCAGTCTACGATTGCATCGAATTCTGCCGGCGTTTCCGGGTGGCCGATGTCGCCGCCGATCTGGCATTTTTGCTCATGGATCTCGATTTTCGCAACCGTCGCGATCTGGGCGGTATTTTCCTCGACAGCTATCAGCGGCAGGTGTGCGATCCTGGCCTGGTAAGGCTGCTGCCGCTGTACAAAACCTACCGGGCCCTGGTCAGAGGCAAGGTCTCTACCTTGCTGACTATGGAAACCGATGTCGAGGCAGAGCTTCGGCATCAATCCCTGAACACTGCCTGGCGTTATTTCAACCTCGCGCTCGGCTACCATCTCCCCCCATCGCTGATCGTGACCTCCGGAGTGATGGGGGTTGGTAAAAGCACCTTGGCCAAGGCTTTGGCAGAGGCGACCGGTGCCACCCTGTTGCGCTCCGATGTGGTCAGGAAAGAACTGGCCGGACTGCCGTCCGATCGCCCAAGTGCCGAGCCGTTTTTATCCGGACTTTACAGCGAGGCGATGAACAGCCGTACTTACGCCAAACTCCTGGAAAGGACCGAGCCTCCTCTCCGGCAGGGCGGCTCTGTCATCGTCGATGCCGCTTTTAGTCAGGCCGCCGAACGCAAGGATTATTTCGCCCTGGCGAACAAACTTGGACGCCCTCTCCTCTTTCTGCACCTGCAGTGCCCTCCGGCGGCCGCCCTGGCCAGACTCGAGAGGCGCCAGCAGTTGGGCAACGACCCGTCCGACGGTCGCAGCGAACTTTATTCACTTCATGCCGCAGGCTTTGCCGAATTTGATCCAGTGCTGCCGCTCCTTAAAATCGACAGTACCCTGGGCGTCGACTATAATGTTCAGCAGGTGCTGTGCACACTGCTGCAGTCCTGACAGGTCGTGACTATGCTCTCAAAGCCATCCATCAATCTGAAGGAATCGTGGCTGATCTGCTTTTTCCTGGGCATCGTCATGCTCAACTTTCCATTTTTGCATATCTTCAACAAAGACCAACTGGTCTTCGGCATCCCCCTGATCATTCTCTATCTCTTTATCGGCTGGCCGCTGTCGATCATGGTGGTCTGGCTCTTTTCGCGCCACCTCGAGCGTCTGTCTGAAGAGGACGACAAACCGCAGGACCAGGCATGATTCCGTTCAGCGTCGTCGCCACCCTCTCGCTGTGCTACTTCGGCATCCTCTTTGCCGTCGCCTACTACGCCGACCAGAGGCATCGCGCCGGGGCAAGTTTGATCGACAACCCCAACGTCTACTCATTCTCCCTCGCGGTTTACTGCACCTCGTGGACTTTTTACGGCAGCGTCGGCCGGGCAGCGACCAGCGGCATCGATTTTCTGACCATCTATCTTGGCCCCACCCTCATCGCTTTCACCTGGTGGTTCCTGCTGCGAAAACTGGTCCGCATCAGCAAGGAGCAGAATATCGTCAGCATTGCCGACTTCATCTCCAGTCGTTACGGCAAATCCGCCATTCTTGGCGCCATCGTCACCGTCTTTGCGGTGCTTGGCATCATGCCGTATATCGCTTTGCAACTGAAAGCCGTGGCCCGCAGCTTCGAGTTGCTGACCATCCCCCCGGAGCAGCTTCAGCACGGGGCACGCCATTATCTCCCCGGACTGTCGGAACAGATCGACACAGCGCTGATTGCCGCCGTTCTCCTGGCGATGTTCGGCATCATCTTTGGGGCCCGCCAACTGAATGTTACCCAGCGCAACGAAGGACTGGTAGCCGCCGTAGCCCTCGAATCGCTCCTGAAGGTGGTGGCTTTTCTGATGGTCGGTGTT
Source organism: uncultured Geobacteraceae bacterium (assembly GCA_964603155.1). Taxonomy (GTDB): domain Bacteria; phylum Desulfobacterota; class Desulfuromonadia; order Desulfuromonadales; family BM103; genus VAUL01. Next base: position 91,234 of record CAZRTZ010000001.1, read on the forward strand.
TTCGTCACGTTCGGAATGCACGACGGCTTTGCCGATCTTTTCAACAAATTTCTCGAACGATTTCCCGACCGCCATCAATTGCTGATGCTCAATACCGCGCAGGTCCCCTACCCCGAGTGGTTCACTCTGATTTTCATGGCGATGATGGCGGTCATGTTCCTCCCTCGCCAGTTTCATATCATGGTTATCGAAAACTGCCGTGAGCAGCATATCCGCGAGGCGATGTGGAAATTTCCCGCCTACCTGTTCCTGATCAACCTGTTCGTCATTCCCATCGCCCTGGCCGGGCTGCTCCATACCAACGGTGCAACTGCCAACGCCGATTTCTTCGTATTGCAGCTGCCATTGGAAAATGGCCACCCCTGGCTGGCATTGATTGTCTTCGTTGGCGGTTTTTCGGCTGCCGCCGGGATGGTCATGGTCGAATCGGTGGCATTGGCCACCATGATTCTCAATCATCTGCTGATGCCGGTTATCCTTCGCTTCTATTCCGGGGCGGCCGATATCTCACGACTACTGATCTATCTCAAGCGTCTCGGCATCGTCACCGTCATCATGCTCGGTTATATCTATTACCGCTTTCTTGGCGAATCCGCCGCCCTGGTGAATATTGGTTTGGTCTCATTCATGGCGGCAGTACAATTTGTACCTGCGGTCATCGGCGGCATCTACTGGCGCGGGGCGACCCGTCGCGGGGCGACCGTCGGTCTCATTCTCGGTTTTGTGGTCTGGTTCTACACCTTGCTGGTCCCCTCATTTGTGTCCTCCGGATGGATGGGCAGCTGGATCATCGAGCATGGGCTGTTCGGTATGGCACTTTTGCGCCCCACGGAACTGTTCGGCCTGACCGGCTTCGATCCCTGGAGTCATGCCCTGTTCTGGACGATGCTGTTCAACATCGGCAGTTATGTCGGCATTTCTCTTCTGACCGAGCCGATTCCCGCAGAGAGCGAACAGGTCGACAAATTCGTCGATGTCTACGCCCGACGCGGCGGTGCGGCCATGCTGCGTCGCATCACCAAGGCTCCGACCATTGTCGAGTTCGTCGACCTCATGGCCAAATTCATCGGCGAAAAACAGGCCCATGCCGCCATCAGCGATTATCTGGGTGATCGGGTCATCGACGAGAAAGGGAGTCTCTCCGAGCAGGAACTGCCGAGCCTCAAACGTTTCACCGAACTGACTCTGGCCGGTTCGGTCGGTGCCGCCCCGGCGCATATCATCATTGAGAACTACCTCGCCGCGCGCGGCAGCCACATGGAGGATGTCTTCAATATCTTCGGCTCGGTCACTATCAGTCGTACAGCCAGCCGCGAACAACTCAGCGTCCTTTACGAGGCCGCCCGGGCCGCCGCCAGCAGCGCCGACCTGCAGACCGTTCTCGACGACATCCTCAAGATATTCACCGATCAGTTCCGTTTCGACCTGTGTGTCATCCGCATTTTCGATCCGCAAACCAACCTGCTGACGGTGCGCAGCCACCGCGGCATGTCAGAGCGTCATTTCAGCGATTCGGACCGCGAACTGTCCATGGAAACCTTCATCGGCGAAGCCTTTCTGACCAACCGCATGGTCGTGATTAACGACAGTGAAACCATCAGCAAGCAGAAGACCTTCGAAATTGCCCGGCGCGAGGGGATCGCTTCCTTCGCCCACGCTCCGATCAACGTCGAAGGGGAGACAATTGGCGTCATTTCGGCGTTTTCACGCACATCCAAGGGGATCTTCACCGACGAATTCATCGAGTTGTTCGGTAGCCTGGCCGGCCAGGTGGGGGTTGCCTGGCGCAACCACCAGCAGACCGAAAAGATCATGGTCGCCCGCGAGCAGCAGCGTGAACTGGCCATCGCCAAGACTATCCAGCTGGATCTCCTGCCGACCGAAACCCCTCAAATCCCGGGAATCTCCCTGGCTGGAATCTGCGTGCCGGCAAAGTCCGTCGGCGGAGACTATTACGATTTCCTGCAGCAGCCAAACGGTAACCTCGGCCTGGTGATTGCCGATGTCTCCGGGCACAATGTCGGCGCGGCCCTGCTGATGGCGGAAACCCGCACGCTGATCAGGGCGCGCAACGGTCAGAGTGGTTCGCCGTCGGCGCTGCTGAGGGAGCTGAACAGTTTCTTCTATGAGGACCTCTCCCGGGCCGAGCTCTTCGTGACCATGTTTTATCTCGAATACGAGCCACTTAGCCGTACCGCGGTGTTTGCTGCTGCGGGACATTCGCCGCCCCTGCTTTGGCGTTGTGCAACGGACAGTTGCGAGCGCCTGGATGTCGAAGGTTTGATCCTGGGCGTGCGCCGCGACTTTCCCTATGAGGAATCGCCTCTTCAGTTTGCTGCGGGAGATCTGCTGCTGCTCTATACCGATGGTATCATCGAAGCCTGCAATATGAACGGCGAGTTGTTCGGCGAGGAGCGTCTGGCGGAACTGCTCAGGGAATCCTGCACCTTGCCACCGCGCGAACTGATCGACCGGATCTTCAGCGAAGTTCGCCTGTTCAGCGGTACTTACAGCTTTGCCGACGACGTCTCCCTGGTCGTCATGCGCATCGAGGACACGAATAATTCGCCTTGATTGTCCGGCAGCTGTGCTAGAATAAATTCGCGGTATCGATCTGACCGTAATGAATATATTGCAAGGAGTCGGGCATGAATCTTTTCATCGAAGACAAAGGAGTGGCGGTTCTGGTCGCCGTTCAGGAAGAGCGTCTGGACGCGCATAACAGCGGCGAATTCAAAAATCAGATACTGCGCCTGTTTGAAGAAGGGAAAAACAATCTGATCATCGATCTGCAGGCCGTGCGTTTTGTTGATTCGTCGGGACTGGGTGCCTTGGTCTCCGGCTTCAAAAACGCCAGCTCGCGTAGCGGCAGCCTCAAGCTTTCAGGGCTGCAGCTGCAGGTTAAATCGATGTTCGAGCTGACCCGTCTGCATCGGGTTTTTGAGATTTTTACCGACGTGGATGAGGCGTTGACCAGTTTTTCCTGAGCCGACAACGACCGAAGACAGTTACCGTGGGCTAGCTGGAGTGCATCTGTCATGCACAATGACCGGATCGAAGTAGACATCAAGGTTCCCAACCAGACGCGTTATCTGTGTCTGATCGGTCATATTGGCGAGCACATCGCGCTGACGTTAAAACACTACGGAGGCGATCGGGAAAAACTTGCTTATGAACTGAATCTGGTGCTCACCGAGGCGATTGCCAACGCGATTCTGCACGCCAACGAAGGGGATCCGGAAAAAGAGGTTCACATAGAAATCTGTATTCTTGACCGACGTCTGACCATACGCGTCTATGATCATGGCCAGGGCTTCGATATCCGCAAGTTTTCAAAACCCGGTCATCCTCTCGAGGAGCACGGCCGCGGCATCTACCTGATTCACTCGATCATGGACGAAGTGGTCTACCGCCCGCTTAACCAAGGTCACGTCCTGGAGATGTTCAAGCGGCTTTCCTGAAAGTTCCGCTCGACCAGACATGCAAAATGGGGGCAGAATTCAATTCTGCCCCCATTTTGCATGCTGAATTACATCCGGCTTGCCTTACTGCTCAGCCGTGGAGCCACTCCAGCAACTGGCGGTGACTGTCAACCTGCACTTCTGCAGGCAGACTACGACGATAAGCGGCAAAACGCATCCCGGCAGAGAGAGCCGCAGCCTGATCCAGTTCGGAATCACCGACAAACAGGAGGTTTTCCGGACTGATTTTCAATTGATGGGCGACCTCGAGCAGCATGTCCGGGTAAGGTTTGGGGCGCGGTACGTCACGACTGGTCACTACGGCGCGGAAGAAGTCGTGCAAGGAAAAATGTGTCAGGATTTCGCGCATGCTGCCGCCACGGTTGGTGGCCACCGCCAGAGGATAGTTCAAGGCCAGTTCGGACAGGACTTCGAAAAGCTCCGGTTCCGGAGTCATTGCCGGTATGAAGCGGCGAAAGTCAAGCTGACTGGCGGCCTCCAGCGCAGTGGCCTGGCGTTCCGCACCAAGCAGTATCCGGAACACTTCAGGACTGGCGGCAGTATGGCACAGGTGGGCGCGCTCCCGCTGCTCGTCGGTTACCGGCGGTTCGTCGAACTGTGCAAGAATGGCGTTGTAGTAGGCCAGGTTTGCGGCACGGCTTTCGAACAGCACCCCATCGCAGTCGAAGACGATCCCGGCTATGCCGTTCATGCGGCCCTCCCCTGCCGGCGCAGCCAGAGCAGTCCGCCGATGCCGAATAGAATCATCGGCAGACACAATATCTGCCCCATCGTCGCGCCACCCCATAAGTAGCCGAGATGCGCGTCGGGCTGGCGGAAAAATTCGACCAGGAACCGGAACGCACCGTAGGCCAGAAAAAAGGTGAAAAACACCGCGCCTGTCGTTGCCTTGCGGCGGTGCAGCCAATAAAGCAGCAGCAAGAGGACAAAACCCTCCAGAAACGCCTGGTACAACTGGCTGGGGTGACGCGGTTCTGGCCCGGCTCCCGGAAACACCATCCCCCAGGGGAGATCGGTCGGTCGTCCCCAAAGCTCGGCGTTGATGAAGTTGCCGATTCTCCCCAGACCGAGTCCGACCGTTGCCGCAGTCACCAGCACATCGCCGACTGCCAGAACCGGCAGGTTCTGGCGACGGCAGAAGATCAGGGTCGCGACAACCACGCCGAGGAGACCGCCGTGGAAGCTCATCCCCCCCTTCCAGATCTCCAACGCCTCCAGAGGGTGCTGCAGATACCAGGCAGGATTATAGAAGAACACGTAACCGAGGCGTCCGCCGAGCACCACGCCAATCGCGCAATAAAAAATCAGGTCGGCAGCCAGATCGGCGTTCAGTGGCAAATCACGCAGCCTGGAAAGATGACGGATCAGTGCATAACCGGCAATGAAACCGAGCAGATACATCAGTCCGTACCAGCGCAGCGCTAAGGGACCGAGATGAATAATAACCGGGTCGATCTGCGGGAAAGTCATGAGCGTTCCTGATCACAAGTACCGGATGCCGCACGCAACCGATCGAGGATGGTTGAAAAATCTTCCGGCAGGTCGGCCTGCCAACAGCATTCAAGCGCACTGACCGGGTGTTTGAGGCTGAGTTCGCTGGAATGCAACATCTGCCGCGGCACTGACAATTCGTGCCACATTGCCGGTCCGCCGTAAGCCGTATCGCCGAGCAGCGGGCAACCGGCCTCGCTGAAATGAGCCCTAATCTGATGGGATCGGCCGGTGAGCAATTCTACTTCGACCATGGCCGCTCCGACAAACTGTTCAAGCACGCGATAACGCGTGATGGCCGGTTTGCCGCCGCGCGCAACCGAGACGGTGCGGTTGGTCGCATGCCGGCGTGCCAGCAGTGACCGGAATTCACCGCTCGTCTGAGGCGGCGTTCCCGCCACCAGGGCCAGATAGCGCTTGTCGACGCGATGTTCGCAGAACGCCGCTGTCAGTTGCTTGTGCGCCTTGGGGTGAATGGAAAAAATCAACACCCCGCTGGTGTCACGATCGAGTCGCTGCACCATGCCGAGGCCGGTCTCGTTCCTGATGCCGAGAAATTTCTGCACGGCAGCGTACAGCGTCCCCTGGAAACGAGCCGGAGTCGGCTGTGTCGCAACGCCGGCCGGCTTGTTGATGACCATCAGGTATTTGTCCCGGTAGAGCAGGTGTTGCACCTTGAGTTCAAACACCTCCAGCGGCAACCCGTCGATGTGTAACTCCGCATTCTGCCCGGGCAGCACTTCCTGGCTACAGCGCCGCATCCGGCGTCCGTCGAGATGTACACCGCCAAGGTCGATCAGGCGCTTTGCTTCACCACGGCTCAACCAGGGCAATTCCGCGCTCAATGCTTGATCAAGACGCATCCCGGTGGTGTCCGGAGAAATCTTGAAACGATAGACGCCGCGCGGCAGGACCTTGTCACTCACGATCAAACAACCGATGGCAATGATTCAGGGGGCCTAATTCTTGACAAACACGATTGACCTGTTAACATAAAGACAAATGACGCTCTTTGACTTTCTCTGGAATAACCGACGTTGTCCATCAGTCTTGGTCAACCAACGCTAACAAGCCTCCCAGGCACGACCGTGGTGAGCCTGCCCGCCCCCGAGCGGGACGCCTGAAGCGGAATCCCGGGACACGCTGTACCTTTCGACCGGATCAAGGACAACGCCGGTATTCCGGAGATGAATTTAAAGCCTGGCAATGCCTGGCGCCACAAAAGGATCTGTGCATCCAGCCCGGTGGCTACAGCTTCAGGGAAGGACAGGATCACCCGGCAAGCGGCGGACAGCGCAGTGCCAGTGCCATACAAGAAGGCCCCGTTCAGAGCGAGCGGGGCCTTTTGCTTTGGTCATGCCTCAACCGGCTGCACGGAGGTGAGGCTTAAGCCCCGCCGGTATCGGTTCAGTCCACAATCCCGCCATTGACCCGCTCGCGCAACTCCTTGCCGGTCTTGAAGAACGGGGTTTTCTTGTCGGGAATGCTGACAATCGTACCGCTCTTCGGATTGCGCGCCTCGCGGGCGTCCCGCTGGCGGACGGTGAAGGAGCCGAAACCACGGATTTCGACGCGATCGCCATCGATCAGGGCCTGGCCGATGCCGTCAAAAATCGTGTTGACGATCATTTCCGCTTCGCGCTTGTTGAGCATGTCGTTGGTTGTGGTCAATTGTTCGATCAATTCACTCTTGGTCATTGTCTCGCTCCTGTTCAATTAAAACCCGGCCAGGTGTACTGCAAACCGCCTGCAGTCTGCTTACTCAAGACTTGTCGCAGTTGGGAGGCAGCTTCCTGCACCAGAAAGTCGATGAGCTTCGGTTTGTCTGTCGGGGGATAAACAACCTCGGGCTTCCCCTCGATCCCGACGAGTTGTCCGGCGTAACGGACGGCTGCATCGAGATTACCCAATTCGTCGACCAGGCCAAGGTCGCGGGCTTGCCGACCGGTATAGATTCTGCCGTCAGCCAGGGTGCGGACCTTCTGCGGGTCGAGCTTGCGCCCGGCAGCGACCGATTCGACGAATTGCGAATGCACGTCGTCGATCAGGGCCTGCAAGATGGCCCGGTCTTCATCGGTCATCGGCCGAACCGGCGAACCGATGTCTTTATGCTTGCCGCTTTTGACCACCTCGCTGGAAAGACCGATTTTCTCGAGCAATTCCTGGAAGTTGGTGAATTCCATGATCACGCCGATGCTCCCGGTCAAGGTGCCGGGATTGGCGAAGATCCGGCGGGCGGGTGCGGCGATGTAGTAGCCGCCGGAGGCAGCGACGGACCCCATAGAGACGACGACCGGTTTGTCAGCGTTTATCCTCCGGATTTCGTCGTGAATCTCCTGGGATGGTCCTACCCCGCCGCCGGGAGAATCAACTCGCAAAACAATGGCCCTGATATCGTCGTCTTCGTAAAAAGCATCTAGTTGCTTGATCGTATTGCTGGAATCCAGGATCATCCCTTCGACCTTGACAACCCCCACCTGCTTGCGCGGCACAAGATGGGTCGGCCTTTGGAACAGATGCGATATCACGACGACAAGGACGAGAAAGAAAAGACAGATCGAGCAAAGCAGCCCGAGAGCGATCAGCAGGGGTCGTTTTTGCATCGTTGGCAAGGAAAGGCCGCTCCCCCGCATGAGAAGGGAGGAGCGGCCTTGTCAATAGATCAACCGTTATCGTTGCTGTTGCGGTCCATCGCCCCCTGCAGCAAAGCCCCCAGATTGGAGGTGGCTTCCTTCTGGGCACCAAGGAACTCGCGTACTTCCGCCTTTTCCTTGTGATCGTCAAGTTGTTTGATCGACATGGCGATCTTGCGGTCAACCGTATCGATATTCAGCACCACGGCCTCGAGCATATCGCCCGGTTTGGCAAAATCACGCGGCGATTCAACCTTTTCACGGCTCAGTTCGGAGACGTGAATCAAACCTTCGATCCCTTCCTCGATTTCGAGGAAAACGCCGAAATCGGTGACCGAGGTAACCCGGCCACGAATGATCGTTCCCGGGGCGCACTTGGTCGGAATGACGCTCCAGGGATCGGGGGTAAGCTGCTTGATACCCAGCGAGAAGCGCTCGTTGTCGCGATCGATATTGAGCACCACGGCCTTGACCGTGTCGCCCTTTCGGAACAGTTCCGAAGGATGTTTAATGCGCCGCGTCCAGGAAAGATCAGAGATATGTACCAGGCCGTCGATCCCCTCATCGACACCGACAAAGACGCCGAAGTCGGTGATGTTCTTGACCTGCCCTTCGATCACCGTGCCGGCCGGGAACTTTTCACCGATCTGATCCCAGGGATTCGGCTCGATCTGCTTGAGCCCCAGGGAAATGCGCCGGTTGGGAATGTCGAGAGCCAGAACGACGGTTTCCACCTCTTCGCCGACCGTAAGCAGCTTGTTGGGGTGTTTGATCCGCTTGGTCCAACTCATTTCGGAGACATGAATCAACCCTTCGACACCACCTTCCAACTCAATGAAGGCCCCGTAATCGGTCAGGCTGACAACCTTGCCTTTGACGCGCAACCCGACAGGGTACTTGCTTTCGACATCGGCCCAGGGATCAGGAATGATCTGTTTGAGGCCGAGAGAGACGCGCTCACGCTCACGGTCGAATTTGAGAACCTTTACCTGCAGTTTCTGTCCGACGGTCAGGACGTCGCTGGGGTTATTGACCCGGCCCCATGACATGTCGGTGATATGCAGGAGGCCGTCGAGTCCACCCAGATCGATGAATGCGCCGTAATCAGTGAGATTCTTGACCACGCCATCAGCAATCTGTCCTTCGACCAGGTGCTCGAGCGTCTGGCCGCGCATGGAATCACGTTCCTCCTCAAGCAGAACGCGACGCGACAGCACGATGTTGCCGCGGCGCTTGTTGAGCTTGATGATCTTGAATTTCAGGGTGGCACCCAGGAGCTTGTCCAGATTGCGCACCGGGCGAATATCCACCTGGGAACCGGGGAGGAACGCGCTGACACCGATATCGACGGTCAGGCCGCCCTTGATGCGCCCGGTGATCTTGCCTTCGACTTCGGAACCTTCCTCCAGCGTGTTCCAGATCCGCTGGCGATCGGCTTTCGACTTCGACAGAGAAATCAGGCCACTTTCATTTTCGCGCCGCTCAAACAAAACGTCGATGACATCCCCGACCTTGACCTGGGGTACGCCGCTTTCGTCGCGGAATTCATCGATCGAGATTGCCCCTTCCGATTTGTAGCCGACATCGACGATGACCGTGTCGTCATTGATCTGCACAACCGTGCCGCTGACCACGTCGCCGACATGCAACTCCTGCAGACTGCTTTCGAACAGGGATTGAAAATCCTGTTCCTGATCCATGTTGTCCATCTGTTCCGGTTTGTTGTTGATGTTGTCCGACATTAACCTGATACCCCCTAACAAAGTCTGCCGTTTTGCGGCAGTGTGGCTTTAGCCATGGTCGCTGAACGTAGCACAGCCATAAAGGAAAAACAAACGATTATTTTTCGGGAGGGCCGGTCAGTTGGGTGACGCGATCGATGACTTCATCGATCAGCCAGCGTGGTGTGGACGCCCCCGCAGTGATGCCGATCGCTGCCGCCCCCTCGAACCATAACGGTTCGATTTCGCCGGCTGTCTCCAGATGGTGGGTGCGGGGTTGCAATTCACGGCAGATTTGGGCCAGGCGCGTGGTGTTGGCACTGTTGAAGCCGCCGATGACCAGCATGACATCAACTTTCCCTGCAATTTCTCGAGCTTCGTTCTGGCGAACCGTAGTGGCATCGCAGATGGTGTTGAAGACGTGCATTTCCTGACATTTTTCCAGGCAGATGTCAGCGATCTGGCGCAGGTTTTCGAAAGACTGGGTCGTCTGGGCAACGATGCCGACGCGATTCAGGCGCGGCAGCGCGGCGGCCTCGGTGGCATTGGCGACAACCGTGACCTTGCCGGCCTCCGCATAGGAGACGATCCCCTGCACCTCCGGGTGCTCGGCTTCGCCGACAATCACGACGGCATAGCCGTCGCGAGCCAGGCGGGCTGCATATTCCTGAGCCTTTTTCACAAACGGACAGGTGGCATCGACCACGATCAACTGCCGGGTCTGGATGGCCTGCATCTCTTCCGCGGTGACGCCGTGAGAGCGAATAATCACCGCGCCGCTATCAATGTTCTCGACGTGCTGAATGACGGCGACGCCTTTTTCGGTCAGTTTTTCCACAACCTGCGGCGAATGGATGATCGGTCCGAGTGAACAGATACGGGCATGCTGTTCGGAAGCTTCGAAAGCCATCTGCGTGGCCCGTTTGACGCCGAAACAGAATCCGGCGCTTTTGGCAACGATGATTTTCATCAGCATTGACCTCCGGCTGCCGGCCAGCGGAAGCGGATCACCTTGAGCATCTCCGCCAGGACCTGTTCGATCGACAAGGCACTGGTATCGATGGCAACCGCATCTTCGGCGCGGCGCAGCGGGGAATGGCTGCGGCTGCTGTCGGCCGTATCGCGCGCTTCGACCTCGGCGATGGTCCTGGCGAGATCGACAGACGCCCCCTTGAGCTGCAGTTCCAGAAAACGCCGCCGGCCGCGCTCTTCGGCACTGGCAACCATAAAGAACTTCACTTCGGCCTCGGGGAAGACCACGGTTCCGATGTCGCGACCTTCCAGAACAACGCCGCCATTGGCCCCGAGCTGGCGCTGACGGCGCACCAGGGCTTCTCGTACCGCAGGGCAGGCCGATACCTGTGAAGTGAGCAGGCTGATCTCCGGGGTCCGGATCGTTGCCGAGACATCCTCTCCATCGAGAAGCACTCGCTCAAGGCCCCCGTCACGGGCGAAATCGATGACGACCTTTTCCGCCAGGGCACCCAGAGAAACCATGTCGGCGGGATCGATGCCGATACGTGAAGCGGCCAGGGCAACGGCCCGATACATGGCGCCGGTATCCAGGTTGATGAAACCAAGTTCGCTGGCCAGCAGCTTGCTCAAGGTGCTTTTACCGACTCCGGAAGGGCCGTCTATGGCGATGATCGGTTTTCGGGGGCTGGCCGCTGGTGACTGAGGGGCGACGATCATGCGCGAATCTGCTCCAGCAACGCCCAGAATCCGGGAAAAGAGGTTTCAGTGCAGGCCGTGTCACTGATGGTCACGGGACCCGCGGCCGCCAGGGAGGCAATGGCGCAACTCATGGCGATACGGTGGTCGCCGTGCGAACTGACCTCCCCTCCCCACAACCGCTCGCGGCCGTTGATGATCATGCCGTCCGGAGTCGGAGTGATGTCGGCATCCAGTTTTGTCAGCTCACTGGCAATTGCGGCGATACGGTCGGTTTCCTTGACGCGCAGCTCCTCGGCATCGCGGATCGTGGTGGTCCCTTCTGCCAGCGCCGCGGCAACACTCAGGACGGGAAACTCGTCGATGGCACGCGGCACCACCTCGCCGCCGATTTCGATCCCTTTAAGACGGCTATGGCGAACCAGGATATCGGCCACCGGCTCTCCGGACTGCTCGCGCTCATTGAGCAGTTCCAGCTTGCCGCCCATGGCACGCAGGATATCGATGGCCCCGCTGCGGGTCGGATTGAGGCCGACGTTCTTGACCAACAGCTCTGCCCCGGGGGTGATCAATCCGGCAACCAGGAAAAAGGTCGCTGAAGAGATGTCTCCGGGAACGTGCATGTCGCGGGCCTTTAGACGCGGTCGGCCGATGACCGTCACGCCGCCCGGGAACGGTCGGACATCGGCGCCGAACCAGGTCAGCATGCGCTCGCTGTGATCGCGGGAAAGATGGGGCTCGCGTACTGTCGTCTCCCCTTCCGCATACAAACCGGCCAGAAGGATGGCCGATTTGACCTGAGCGCTGGCAATCGGCGAGTCGTAGCTGAGCGGGCAGAGAGCAGCCCCATGGATCGCCAGGGGCGCCAGTTCTCCGCCGCGCCGTCCCCAGATGCGTGCACCCATGCTCGACAACGGTCCGACCACCCTTTTCATCGGCCGCCGGCGCAAATATTGGTCACCGGTCAGGACCGAGAAGAATTTCTGCCCCGCCAGCAGTCCGCTCATCAGGCGCATGGTGGTGCCTGAGTTGCCGCAGTCGAGCACATCGGCCGGTTCCTGAAGACCATCGAGACCTCGCCCTTCGATCTCGAGTTCGCCGGGTGCCGCTTGGCGGACAGTAATCCCCATGGCCTGAAACGCCTTGAGGGTGGAGAGGTTGTCCTCGCCGGTCAAAAAACCGCTGACCCTTGTGGTGCCTTCGGCCAGCGAGCCAAACATGATCGAGCGATGGGAGATCGACTTGTCTCCCGGAGTGAGGATCTCGCCCCGCAGGGAGCGCGCAGGATGCAGGATGCGATCGATGGTGGTGGCGGTACTCATGAACCTATCCCGTTCGATTGTTAATCTGTTAGATGCGGTGAAAAACTGGCGACCGTCTCCTCGCCTACAGGCACTACAAAATTGCGTCCCGGCTCTCCTTCGACCTGCGAAAGAACTCGAAGAGCTTGTCTCCATCCCCTTGCTTTACATCGTCTTTCAGCTCGCGAAAAAAAGCCTCGAACTGCCCCATCATCTCAATCAGGGCCTCGCGATTGGTCATAGCTATGTCTCGCCACATAGTCGGATCAGAGGAGGCAATCCGGGTAAAATCACGGAAACCTCCGGCCGAGTATTCGAGGATGTTCTCTTCATAACGATCGTACGCACCCACTGCGTTGACGAGAGCATAAGCCACCATGTGCGGCAGGTGACTGATCGCCGCCAGCACCCGGTCGTGTTTTTCGACCTCCATCGCCACCACTTCGCAACCAGCCACCTCCCACATGGCCTGGATTCTGGCCAGCGCCTCGGCGGCGGTCTGTGCCGTCGGCGTCAGAATGCAGCGGCGCCCCTGGTAGAGGGAGGCAAACGCTGCTTCGGCGCCACTGTGTTCGGTGCCGGCAATCGGGTGACCTGGGACGAAGTGGACATCCTCCCGCAGATGCGGTTCAATCGCGTCGATCACCGCCTGCTTGACGCTGCCGCCATCAGTGACAATCGCCCCCGATTTCAAGTGCGGCATCATTTGTCGGGCGACCGATCCGAGACTCAAAACCGGCGTAGCCAGAAATATGACATCGGCGTCGGCCACACCCGCGGCAAGGTCCAGGGTGATGCTGTCCACCACATTCAGTTCCATGGCCTTGTCGAGGTTGGCTTGTCCGCGCCCGATGCCAACCACGTGCCCGACGGCCTTTCTCGCCTTGAGCGCCAAGGAGAGCGATCCGCCGATCAGGCCGACTCCGACCACCGCCAGCTTCGGGATGTAAATTTCCTTACTCCTCACGCCTCACTCCTCACCGAGCCTTGGGATAAGATCCCAGCACCTTCAAGAACTGGCAGTATTGATGTAACTCCTCGATCGCCGAGGCGATACGTTCGTCGCGAATATGCCCTTCCAGATCGAGGAAGAAGATGTATTCCCAGGCACGGCCTTTCATTGGCCGGCTCTCGATCTTGGACAGGTTGATGCCGCGCTTCGAGAACGGCTCCAGCATCCGGTAGAGAATCCCCGGTTCATCGCGAACGCTGAACATGATCGAGGTCTTGTCAGCTCCGCCGGGGTCGGGCATCTGCCGGCCGATGACCAGAAAGCGGGTGAAGTTGTTGGGATTGTCCTCGATGCGGTGTTTGACGGCCCGTAACCCGTAGAGCGTCGCCGCAGCTTCGCTGGCAATCGCCGCCACGCCTTCGTCTTCGGCCGCCAGTTGTGCTGCCTGAGCGGTGCTGGCGACATCGACCAGTGGCACGTCGGGGAGGTTTTCCTCCAGCCAGGCACGGCACTGACCCAGGGCCTGGGGGTGGGAAATCACCTTGCGGACGTCTTCAATCTTCCCGGAACGGCTCAACAGGTCATGGGAGACTTCGATCAGCACTTCGGCGATGATCTTGAGGTCGGACTCCATGAACATATCGAGGGTGTGGGAGACCACGCCCTCGTTGGAGTTTTCGACCGGCACGACGCCGTAGTTGGCGCGATTGCGACCCACTTCGTCAAAAATCGACGGGATGCTCTTGATTGGCACCAGCTGGGCAGAAAAACCGAATTGCTGCATGGCGGCGACGTGGGTGAAGGTCCCCTGTGGACCGAGAAAGGCGACTTTGAGGGGCTGCTCGAGGGAGAGAGAGGCGGAGATGATTTCACGAAAGACTCGCCTTACCCCTTCCTCGGGGAAAGGCCCGGGATTCGCAGCACTCAAACGTGCGTGGATCGCCTGCTCCCGGCTCGGTACATAGAAATCGCCTCGCGAGTCGGTCTTGGCTTTGCCGACGGCGATCACCAGACGGGCACGCTGGTTAAGCAGATCGAGGATTTGATCATCGATGGCATCGATCTGCCGGCGCAGATCGGTGAGGGTCTGATCAGGCACAAATGCCTCCTTTCCCGGTTCTCCGGAGCAGCGACTCTAGCTTAATTTGCGGGTAAAAGGCAAGGCGGCGGAACGCTCAACGCGCTGATGCGCCGGCCAATTTTGCGGGTGGCAGGAAGGTGTGCAGGCGGACCAGTCGTTCCGCTTCGGGGAGCGCGGCAAGTTCGCTTGCTGCAGTATAAAAACCGGGAAGATCGCCATGTTTGCTGGCCAGCAAACCCTCAAATGCTGGAAGCAGATCGCGATAGGTTGCCAGGGAGGCCAGGCGGGCATTATTGACCCCGCGCTCCAGCCAGCGCGTGATGCCGTCTCCACCCCAGCGCTGTTCCAGTTCCAGGGCATTGCCGGTCAGCTCTGCAAGGATTTCCTGCTTGGCCGTGCGCATGACCGTGGCGGACAGCGGTCGGGCATAGAGGTCTTCCAACCGGTCGCGACATTTACGCAGCAGCGCGAAAAATTCGGCATTGCGCTGTTCACCCAGTTGATAGCGTTCCCGCTCGGATTCCAGATCACGCCTCTGCAGCCAGCGCCGTAGTCCTTCGCGCTCGACGGTGACCGCAAACGCCTCGTTGAAACGGGTGTCATCAGGAACATAGAGCAGTTGATGAGCGAGTTCGTGAAAGATCAGTGCCACCCCCGCATATGGACGCTCATCGAAAAAGGTATTGAGGACCGGGTCGTCGAACCATCTGAGCGTGGAATAAGCCTGCACCCCGTAAACATCGACATCCAGCCCATCGGACTTCAGCTGTCCGGCCATCTTGTGGGCTGTGGCTTCATCGAAGTAGCCGCGATAAGTGACGCACCCTGCAAACGGGAAACACCACTGCCGCGGCTCCAGAGAAAACTCGGGGGCGGCTACGATATTCCACACCACGTAGGGGCGGCCGAGGTCGGCAAATCCACGGTAGCTGCCGTTGTCAGGCAAATACAGTTCCCGGCTGGCAAACTCGCGTGCCTCGCGGATCTGCCCGAGCTGCTGACGCTGTTCGGGAGGTGTTTGCGGATCGGCCAGCACTTCCTCTATGGGGCGGCAGCGTCGCATCAGGTCGAGATGTCCGGAAGCGCACTGCACGTAGTAGCCGAGATCGGAGCAGGACGAAAGGAAAATGACCGACGAACACAAAAAGAAGAGCGGAAGTTTGGGCATGTCCAAGTCTAGCACAGCTCGCTTATGGCGTTGAAGGTCAGTCCGTCCGGTCGACAGATGGGGAGATGCTCAGGCCAAGGCCATCAGCAAAGGCAACAGGAAGGTGGTGACCAGGCCGTTGAGGCCGATGGCCAGCCCGGCAACGGTTCCCGACAGGCGGTCGATCTCCAGCATGCGCGCCGTACCGATGCCATGCGCTGCCGTGCCGACCGCAAGCCCGGCGGCAAGGTGGGTGCGGATGCCGAGACGACGGCAGAATTCGGCACCGCACATCGCACCCAGACAGCCGGTCATGACCACCACCGGCGCAGTCAGGGCCGGGATGCCGCCAATGCGTTCGGCGATGCCGATGGCAATCGGTGCGGTGACCGATTTTGGAGCGATCGAGATGATGACATCGCGACTGCCGCCGAGCAGCCAGGCAATCCCGCAGGCGGAAACGATCGAGGCGAGCGAGCCGCAAAGCACGCCGAGCAGGATGGCACGTTTGCTGCGCCAGATTTCGAGCCGTCGCTGGTAAAGCGGAACCGCAAGGGCGACCACTGCCGGGCCGAGGAGAAAGGTTACCAACTCCCCGCCGCGGGCATAGTTTCGGTAGGGGATTCCGGCAACCAATAGCAGTGTGATTATGGCCAGAATGCTGACCAGCACCGGATTGAGCCAGACGCTGCCAGTGCGCCGATAAAGCCGTTGCGCAAGGACGAAAACGGTCAGGGTCAGGGTGATCCCGAACAGCGGCATGTCGCTAACGTCAGGAGTCATCGCCCCCACCTGCCTGAGATGGATCGGCCAGTCGATCTGCGACCAGGGCAGTG
Source organism: uncultured Geobacteraceae bacterium (assembly GCA_964603155.1). Lineage (GTDB taxonomy): Bacteria > Desulfobacterota > Desulfuromonadia > Desulfuromonadales > BM103 > VAUL01. Next base: position 107,549 of record CAZRTZ010000001.1, read on the forward strand.
ACGGCAATCACCACGAAGGTGCTGAGTACGGTGGCTGTAACGATCGGCAGCCATTCACGGGCGAGGAGATCGAAGTATTGCATCACGGCAACTCCGACCGGGATGAAGAGCAGCGCCATGTTGGTCAGCAGAAGCTCAGCGGCTTCGGTGACCCATTCCAGCCTGACGACATCCAGCATGAGGGCGACCAGAAGCAGGGTCATCCCCAGCACATTACCGGGAACCGGCCACCCGGTCGTGCGTGTGAGCAGCTCTCCCAGCAGCTGACAACCGAACAGGATGGCAAAGCCGCGGATCATGGGACTAGAGTTCCTCGCGCAATCCTTCGATCAGCGCCTTCACCTCTTCGCGGATTTCCCCGGAGGATGGCCCCTGCTCCAGAGTCAGAAACTTCTGGAAACACTGGATCGCCTCCTGGACCTGCTCCTGATCAAGGCACAGATTGCCAAGAGTCAGCCAGGCAAAGGCAAAGTGCGGATCGAGGCGCAGGGTTTCCCGACAGCGGGTTTCAGCGCCCTTGTGGTCGCCGTTTTCGTAGAGGAATTCAGCCAGATTGAAGTGCCCCTGGGGATCTTCGGGATCGAGTTGCAGGGCCTTTTCAAAACAGCTCTTGGCTTCGTCGATGCGCCCCTGGGCGAAACACGCGTCGCCCAGTGAGTGCCAGGCGAAGACCGAGTCGGGTTCGATCGCCAGGGCCTTGCGGTAGCAGGCTTCGGCCTGCTCGCTCCGTTCCTGGTGGAAATGCACCAGACCGAGGCTGACCAGGGCATCGGCATCCTGCGGGTCGCGATCAAGAATCCCCTGATAGGCAGCCAGGGCGCGTTCGGGCAGACCAGCCTCGAAGCAGGCGTCGCCAAGAGCGCTGAGGACATCGAGGTCGTCCGGCAGTCGGCGATTTGCCTCTTCGAGGACCTTGAGGCCGTCGGGAAGCCGTCCGGCATCCACCAGGGATTCACCGTAGAGGGCCTGCAATTCCCCGTGGTCGGGATTCTGACCGGCGAGCGGACGCAGCATGCGCACGGCTTCAGCCGCCTCGCCGTTCTCCAGCGCCTCCCGGGCCGCACCCAGCATGACTTCGAGATTGTGCATAACGATTACTCCTTAACATCCTGTTCAAGTGACAGAGTTCCCAGCATATCCCACAGCCCCCACGGCCCCGTCGGAAAGGTTTCCACCCTGACCCCCAGTTGGCGCTCGATATCGGACGGAGTCATATCATCGAGAAGCATGTCGCTTCCCTCCCGCAGAACGATCTCCGGGAGGAGCAGTACCTCGCCCAGATCCTGCCCCTTGAGTTGGTTTACGATGTCGCAACCGGCCAGCAGGCCGGTCACCGTTACCGCTCCACCGAAAAAGTCATTCCTGACCACGAACACCTTCAGTTCGATGCCGGTCAGAGCCGCCAGTCGGGTGGAAAAATCACGAATTTCTGCAGCGGCCGAAACGCCTGTGATGACACCGAGTACCGGAAGCTGCAAGGGCGAAGCCTGGCGTAAAACCTCCTGAGCCTCGGAGCGAAACTGTGCCACCAGCCCGACGCCGTTTTCGAGCTGAGGGAAATCATCATAGCAATCCAGGGCCGGGAATTCCCTGCCGGCGTTCAGGTAAAGCTCATCGGCGGCATAGACAAAGCGGGTGCCGAAACGGGGCAGACATTCGCGCTGGCGGGCCTCCACCCAATCGACGAGGGAACGTGCCTCGCCCGGAGAAACCGGGCGCAACTGCGGCAGGCGTTGGCGGTAGCCGGTCAGGCCGACGGGAACAAGAGCCAGTGAGGCCACTCCCGGTGCCAAGGCCAGGAGGTCGCTGAACGTCTGGTCCAGTCGAACGCCGTCGTTCACTCCCGGACAGACGACCACCTGGCAGTGCACGGTGATCCCTCCGTCAACCAGGCGCTGCAGCAGAGGGAGGATGGCCGGGCCTTTGCGGCCAAGCATGTGGGCGCGCAAATTCTCATCGGTGGCATGCACCGACACGTAAAGGGGCGACAACCGCTGGGCGAGAATGCGCTGCAGGGAGGGTTCGTCGATATTGGTCAGGGTGACGTAGGCACCGTAGAGAAAGGAAAAGCGGTAATCCTCGTCCTTGACATAAAGTGTCGGTCGCAAACCGCCCGGCAGTTGATGCACAAAACAGAAAATGCAGTTGTTGCCACAGTGAGTCGGTTCCGGATGCGGCAGCAGGATGCCCAAATCCTCATCGGCATCCTTTTCGAGTTCTATATCCCACAGCTCGCCATCGGCACGTTCGATCTCGAGCAGCAGTTCCTCCGCGCACATCTGCACGCGGTAATCGAGCAGATCACGCAACGGCTCTCCGTTGATTGAAAGCAGGCTGTCTCCGGTCTGCAGGCCGAGTTCCGCCGCGATGCTGTCCGGTTCGATGTCCAGTATTGTCAACATGATTAACTAGCCGGTGGACTTTTGTAGCCGTTGAATCGTTGAACTGTTGAATTGTTGATCTGTCTGAATCCGTTCCGAAGACATCGTTGCAACGATTCAACACGACAGAAAACACGAAGGTCCCTCCCGGGGTCTCAGCCACCGATGAGGGACCTTAGCTGTTGCTGGCGAGAAGTCTGGTCAGTCGCGCCCGCCGTGCAGGCGGAAATGTCCATCGGTCGAAGTGATCGAAGAGATGGCATGTTTGTAGAGCAGAATGTCGCCGCCGCAGTCGAAGAGCACGCAGAAGCTGTCGAACGATTTGACATAACCTTGCAGTTTGTCACCGGACATCAAGGCCACGGTGATGTGAACCCGCTCCTTGCGAGCCTGGTTAAGATATTGATCCTGAATATTGAAGGGAGATTTGGCCATGGTACCGCTCCTTTGCTCATCCGGCATGAAATTGGTCAATTAACATTTGGATATTATCAGACTCGCGTAAGGAATCAACCCAAATCATTTCCGGGTCGGCACGGAACCAGGTCAATTGTCGTTTTGCGTACCTGCGGGTCGCCTGCTGCAGGTCGGCAAGCGCCTGGTCCTTGCTGATCTCTCCACGGAGAAATCTTGCGGCTTCACGATAGCCGATAGTCTGCATGCTTTTGAGCTCAGGAGCATAGCCGGCCCGCAACAGTCCTTCCGTCTCCTCAAACAGGCCACCGGCAAACATCGCCACGGCACGTTGATCGATCCGCTGATAAAGATCGTTGCGCTCCATGGTCAAACCCAGTTTGAGCAGACGGTAGCGATGGTCCTGGAAACCGTGCTCGCGCTGAAATGTCGAGAGGGGGTGACCGGTCAAGGTAAAAACTTCCAGGGCCCGGACGATCCGGACCAGATCGTTGGGGTGCAGTATTGAAGCTGCTGCAGGGTCGACGGCAACGAGGCGTCGATGCAATTCGGGCGCACCGAATCGTTCCGCCTCCTGATGCAAGTGTGCGCGCAACGCGCAATCAGCGGGGGGAACCTCGGCCAGACCTTCGGTCAGTACCCGGATGTACAGGCCGGTCCCACCGACCAGAACCGGGATCTTCCCCCTGGCCAGGACCCCGTCAATCGCAGTGGCCGCCAGTTCCGCATAACGTGCCGCATCAAACGGCTCATCCGGCCAGACCACACCGAGCAGATGATGGGGGACGGCAACGCGCTCCTCAGGTGTCGGCTTGGCCGTCCCGATATCCATCAACCGGTAAACCTGGCGGGAATCGGCGGAGATCACCTCGATCGGATAGCGACCGGCAAGCTGCAGCGCCAAAGCCGTCTTGCCGACCGCAGTCGGTCCGCAGATGACAATCAGGGGGGGACGGTTTGGGAAGAGTGGTGACGTCATGCGTCAGCCACGGTGAAACATCCGTTCGATTTCGCTGCGGCTGAGCCGCCTGACAACCGGGCGCCCGTGCGGGCAGTGACTGCCGAAATCGATGGCGACCAGTTCCCGAAGCAGTTCCTCCATCTCAGCTCGCGCCAGCGGCTGGTTGGCACGGACCATGGCATGGCAGGCCAGGCGCATCAACACCTGATCCAGGGCCGTCTCGAGAGTATTTCCGCGCCCGATATCCGCAAGTTCCTCGGCCATATCGGCAACCAGCTGCTGCAATTCTGCGCCGGCCAGCAGTTGCGGCACGGCCGTGAGCGTATAGGAGCGGCCGCCGAAAGGCTCCAGTTCGAAACCAAGACGCTCAAACGCATCGCGTTGTGCCGTCATGACAGCAGCCTGGCGGTGATCGAACTCGAGCACCATCGGAAAGAGCAGCTTCTGGCGCTCGATGCCGTTGCCGGCTGCCTGCCGCCGCAGCTTTTCGAAACCGATTCGCTCATGGGCGGCGTGCTGATCGATGAGAAGCAGGTCGTCTCCGGCCTGGCAGACCAGGTAACTGTTGAGATACTGGCCAATCAATCGCCAATTGTCCGGCAGCGGCCGTGTCGCCACGGGCAGAGTCAGCGCGCTCCCCTTCCCTTCGGCCCGCGGCATGAAGGTCTCACCGCCCGGGCGGGGCGATGCCGCGTAACTTGCCAGAGCCTCCTGGACGCGCTCTCGCGCCGTGGTGGCCGGATTGTCAACCGGCGCGGGCGCAGGAACCTGTTGTTGCACGGGTTCGATCGGGAGGTATGTAGCGCCGGGCATGCCGGTTGCGACCAAAACGCTCGCCTTACCCGTGAGACAGTCACGGATCGCTCGCATGACGAAATCGTGGGTGCGTTGCTGTTCGCGGAAGCGTACTTCGTGCTTGGTCGGGTGAACGTTGACATCGACCATCTCCGGCGGCAGATCGAAGAAAAGCACGGCAACCGGATAACGCCGCTTCTCCAGCAGGGTGCGGTAAGCATCGAGAATGGCATGCTGTACCACACGGTCGCGCACGAAGCGCCCGTTGACGTAGGTAAACAGGTGACTGCCGCTGGAGCGGTTCAGCGTCGGCGAACCGATCAGTCCGGTCAGCATCTCGCCGTTTGCCGATTCTGCCTCAACAGGGAGCAGTTCGGCGGCCAGCGAGCGACCGAGGAGCGCGGCGACCCGCTCCTCGAGGCGCTGATGGCGATAGGCTTCCAGGATGGTGCGGCCATCGTGCAGAAGGCGCAGATGGATGTCGGGACGGGCCAATGCCAGGCGCGTTACCACGTCGGCGAGATGCCCAAACTCGGTATCGTCAGCGCGCAGGAATTTGCGCCGACCCGGTGTGTTGAAAAACAGGTCGCGCACCTCTACCACCGTTCCGGGTGGCGATCCGACTGCCTCTGCCTGCCGTACGGTGCCGCCTTCGACATAGAGCTGCCAGCCAAGTTCCTGATCAACCGGCCGACTGGTCAAGCGCAGACGGGAAACCGAGGCAATCGATGGTAGTGCCTCACCCCGGAAACCGAGGGTATGCAGGGCAAAGAGGTCGGCGCTGGAGCTGATCTTGCTGGTCGCATGGCGCTCGAGGGCCAGGAACAGATCCTCCTTGGCCATGCCGCAACCGTTATCGGTCACCCGCACCAGGCGCTTCCCCCCCTGCTCGACTTCGACCAAAAGCTCGTCAGCCCCGGCGTCGACGGCGTTTTCTAGCAGTTCCTTGACGACCGAAGCGGGGCGTTCGACGACCTCACCGGCGGCAATCTGATTTGCCAACTGCTCTGGTAGAATCCTGATTCTGGGGCGCATGCAAATGGAGGGCGAAACTGTGCTTGCCGTTATTGGCGACTTTCCAGGCGATCAAGCATGCTCTCGATCTCGCCCAGTTCGTCCTTGGGTTGGGGCTGCGGAGTTTCTCCCAGCGGGCGTTGCAGCAAACCGAGATCGCCGGCAACACTGTGAACAATCCGGCTGTCGGCTTCGTTCTGTTTGCGCAGGAAGGCTTCGAACATGCAGTTGTCGCAGATCGTGTTGATCAGGCGCGGGACGCCGCCGGCATAGCGGTGGATCAGGGGGATGGCATCGGGGGTGAAGAGCATGCGTTTCGCCCCGGCCACCTGCAGACGATGCTTGATATAGGAGGTTGTCGTTTCGATGGTCATCGACTTGAGGTGATATTTGAGTGCCACCCGTTGAGCCAGCGGCTCATCCAGGGCTAGGCAGTCCTCGACCTCGGTCAGACCGAAAAACACGATATTCAGCAGCTTTTTCCCGGGGATCTCCAGGTTCAGCAGGCCACGAAACTCCTCCATCAATTCCCGGCTGTAGAGCATCTGCGCCTCATCGATCAGGACCACGGCACGGCGCTTTTCCTGGTCGATCTCCAAAAGACGCGTATAAAGCTGCTTGAGCAGTTTGAGCCGATCCCCGGCCGGTTCCGGAACGCGCAGCTGCAAAGCGATGCGGGTGAGAATCCACTCGGGGGTAATCCCGGAATGAACCATGACCAGCAACGATGATTCATAACGGTCTTCCGGCAGGCTGTCGAGCATGCGGCGGGCCAGCGTGGTCTTGCCGGTACCGACGCCGCCAACCAAAACCGCCAACCCTTTGTTCGAGTCGACGGCATACATCAGACGCAGCAACGCCTGGCTGTGCTGTTCGGAATTGAAATAGAAGCGTGCGTCTGGTGCGTTGGAAAACGGCTCCCGCTCCAGCCCGAAATGCTCTACGTAACTCATTACCGACTCCCGAACAAATTCACTCTACACAAAGGAGATACGATCCCGGCCGTTGACCGCCTCGCTGACGTCCTCGATCGCCTGGTCGTCGATCCCCAATTCCTGGCGCAGCATCTTCAATTTATCTGTGACATCCCGAAAGAACAAGTCAATATTCGCAACGATCTGATAGTTGTCGAGAGCCTCCTGCTTGCGTCCGAGGACTTCATAGAGCAAGCCGAGTTCATAGCAGAGCACCCGTCGGCCTTCCTCGCTGAGCAGCGGAATATCCAAAGCCTGCCGGAAGGTCCCTTCAGCGGCATCGGGCCGGCCCATGTCCAGCTGGCACTGTCCCTTGAGAGTCAGGCAGTCGAGACGACGGGCAGGGTCGCGCGCGGCCCGTTCGAATTCAGTCACGGCATCATCCAGCAGCCCCATCTCCTTGTAAGCGATGCCCAGGTCGAAGTGCGACTGGAGATCCTCGTCCTCCTCGATCTCAGGGCTGGCGGTCGGAGCCTCGAGGGAGAATTCATCAACTGCCGGAGCTTCGGTCACAGCCGCTTCGACGCCGCCAAGCAGCTCTTCCTCGTCGATCTGCGCAAATTCCGCGGCGACTGCGGACGACTCTTCGGCAACGGGCTGCGCCTGGCGCAGAGCCGCTATTTCCTCGAGTCTGGTTAATAGCTCGGGCTGCTCCGGGAATTTGACTAGCAACTCTGTTGCAACACGTTCGGCATCGTCGAGCAATCCGCTGCGCAGGTAAAAATCAACCTCTTCCAGCCCCTCCAGCAGTTGCGAGGCCTGTAAACTCTCCATCGATTCCGCAGAGAAGATTTCACTCTGTTCCTCGACGACCGCTTCAACCTCGTCCATTTCCTCGAGTTCTTCAAGTTCCTCGAGGGCTTCGATCTCTTCAATCTCCTCGAGTTCTTCGAGGTCCTCCACATCGGCAGGCACTTCCGCTGCGGCTGTTTCCTCGTCAAACTCCACTGGAGCCGCTCCCGTCTCCATGGAGTATTCAACGTCTTCGGCGGCGGTGGTCTCCTCGACACGCTCCTCACTGGCAGCGAACTCTTCCGGCAATTCAACCTCACCATGCCCGGGGAGAGGTTCAGCCTCGATGACCGGCTCCGGTACGGCAGTGGTCTCCATGACCAGTTCGAGACCACCGAATTCAGGCAGCGACAACTCCTCTGAAAGCATTGCCGGTCGCTCTGCCGGCAGCAGTTGTTCTTCTGCGGTTGCAAATTCGACAGCCCCTTGAATCTCGGCCGTACTTTCTGCTTCAAACTCTGCATGTGGCGTCGGCTCAAATTCAGTCGTCGACGAAAAATCGAGATCGAGTTCAAGGCCGTGCTCAAATCCGGCATCCGTCCGAACGCTCGCTTCCTCAACGCTGTCTACAGGAAGCTCTTCGAGGGTGGCAGGGGCTACGACCTCATCGGACGCGATCTCCAGCTCCGTCTCCACAAAGGGCGGGGAAGCGACAATCGTGGGCGAGGATACAGACTCCTGTGGGCCAGCAGCCTCTATGCCGAATTCGCCGAGGTCAAGCTCCAGTTCCAGTTCCATCTCCTGAGGGAGCTCGGACGATGACAAAGTTGCAGTTGCGGGAGGTGCTGTCGGAGCTGGTGCCGGTGTGACGGTCATTGCAGGGGCTGTCGCCGTTTCCGGCGCGGGCTCTGCAACCGGTGGCGGTACAGGGTGCGCTGTCGAAGCCGGTGCGAGCAGATCGAGGTCGAGTTCCAGTTCGAGCTCGATTCCGCCGCCAACCAGGGGCGGCGCCTTTGCCCCCACCGCCGGGAGTGATTTTTGCTCGACTTCCGGCGTCGTGACGGACTCAACAGGTTCGACAACCGGGACCTCCAACGACGGTTCCGGAAAACTCTCGACAACCGGTGTTGGCTCGCTGGGTTGCACCTGGTCGGGCGTGCCGCCCTGCACTTCAGTAAGCAGGGCGGCAAAGAGCGTCATCTGACCGGCGCGATGAAAGTCATCCCGTGACTCGTCGAGGCTGGTCTGCGCCCGTGCCCGGTCGCCCGCGGCCAGACAGATGCGGACATGGCGTTCTCTGAGAAGCAGGTTGTCGGAATGGTTTTTCAGCAGATGCTGGCAGGTCAGGCGGGCATCCTCGTGGTTGCCCAGGGCCAGATGACAGTCGACGAGTTGGCCAAGGACCTCGGCATTGTCAGGGTCATGCTTGAGCAGCCCCTTGAGCAAAGACAGGGCCTTGTCCGCCTGATCGCTGGCCAGCAAGGCACGGCTGAGCGGCAACTGATCGCCACAGCTATCTGCACACAGTTGCTGAAATTTCTCGTAGAGTTTGACAATCCTGGCGTGTTCGCCCTTGCCCTCAAGAAAAGTGACCAGATTGCGGAACTGGTCGCGAGCGGCATCATCCTCATGACACGCAAGCAGCGTCTCGATGAGCTTCCCGCGGACGCCCAGATTGTCGGCATCGAGAGCCGCCATCTTTTGCAGCACCGGAATAGTCTCGCGGAGCTGCTTGTTCTTTTCGTGGAGCGCAATCAGGCTGCGGTATTCGGTAAGGGCGTTGCCGATCAACCCCTGCTTTTCGTTGAGTTCGGCAAGACGCAGATAAAGATCGGGGCGATTGGGCTCGACCTTCTGCATCTGCTTGTAAATCGCGATCGCCTTGAGATAAAAACCGGTCTCCGCGAAGTTTTTGGCTACGGCTTCATGATGGGGCTGGGCTTCTTCGCTGCGCCGTTCACGGGTTAATAATTCCGCGAGCTTCTGGCGAAAGCGATAGTCCTTGGGAAAAGCTTCCACCAGTTTCTGGTAGTCGCCGATCGCCTTGGAGAACTGCCCCTTCGCGATGAATTTCTGGGCGCTTTCAAGAAGCTTTTCTTTGTTGGCCAACGTGCGGTCCGATCCCAGGGGCAGATGTTTGAGAATATCTTTACAAAATAAATTAAAAACTCCGGCCCTGTCAAGCAGATCGGGACCGGAGTTGCGCGAATTTTCTTATGAATTTCAGATTGCTGGCGCCACGGAAGAGTGGCGCAGAACCCTATAATTTCCTGAGCCTGGCAACCTCTGCCGCAGTCAGCAGGCGATACTGTCCGGGTTCGAGCCCTTCCAGTGTCAAGAAGGCATAACCGATGCGCATGAGCCTGCTGACAGGAAGGCCCAGGGCCTCGCACATGCGGCGCACCTGACGATTGCGTCCTTCGTGGATGGTCAACTCGAACCAGCTATGGCTTCCGGAGCGGCGCACCCTGGCGATTTTTGCCGGTGCAGTTGGCCCGTCCTCAAGGGCTACTCCCTGCTCCAGCGTTTTGAGCTGCCCTTGGGTGATCGCACCGCGCACCCTGACCAGATAGGTTTTCGTCACTTCGTGGCGGGGATGAGCCAGGTGCTGGGCAAGGGCGCCGTCGTTGGTCAGCAGCAGCAGGCCCGAAGTCGTCAGGTCGAGGCGCCCCACCGGGTAGACCCTTGCCGGCAGGTCGCGAAGCAGATCGACAACGACCGGCCGCCCCTGCGGGTCGCTCATCGACGTGACCGTGCCGACCGGCTTGTGGAGCAGGACATAACAAAGGGTCTCACGACTTTTCAGCGGAATCCCGTCGACCAGCACGGTATCGTGCTGCATATCGGCCTGGTCACCGAGGGATGCCACCCGGCCGTTGACCACCACTCTGCCGGCAGCGATCCAGTCCTCCGCCTGCCGTCGGGAACAGAGCCCGGCGGCGGAGAGAAGTTTCTGGAGCCGCTGCGGACCAGCGGTACTCGGCTTATTCACCGGACGGCTCGTTTTCAACGGGCAGTTCGAGGTCGTCTGTGGCTGTAATGTCAGCCGCCAGTTCGCTGAATTCCTTGAGAGTCGGCAGGGAGGACAGGTCGGACAGGCCGAAAAGCTCCAGGAATTCTCGAGTGGTGCCATAAATGGCCGGCTTGCCCGGGACATCCTTCTTGCCGAGGATGCGCACCAGATGCTTATCGAGCAGGGTTTTGAGCACGCTGCCGGAATCGACGCCGCGCAGATATTCGATTTCAGTGCGGGTCACCGGTTGGCGGTAGGCGATGATGGCCAGAGTTTCCAGCGCCGGGCGGGAAAACTTGAAGGGCCGTGAGCGACCGAGCCGGCGCAGGTAGTCGCTGTATTCCGGGCGGGTACGCAACTGGTAGCCACCACCCACTTCCTGCAGGAAGAAACCACGCGATGCCGAATCATAGTCCTCTGCCAGTTCCTTGATGGCTCCGGCAACCCTGGACCTGTCGATTTCGAGAACCTCGCAGATCCGGTCGATGCGCAAAGGTCCGTCGGCACCGAACAGCAAAGCTTCGACCAGCGGCTTCACATCATGCATAGCCGAGGGACTCCTCATCGGCGAGCGTGCCGCCAGACTCATCGATCACGGCAGGAGAGAGCCAGATCGTCCCGAACCGTTTGTTTTGCAGAAGATGCAGCAGGCGCATTTTGACCAGTTCAAGCATGGCCAGAAAAGTGACGATCACCTCGTGCCGCCCGCCGTCAGACGTGAACAGCTCGGTGAAGGCCAGACTCTGCTGCCCCTGCAGCGCGCCGAGAATCTGATTGATGCGGTCGGCAACGCTCAGCTGCTCGGTACTTATCTCGTGAACCAACGGTGCGGGGCGCTCCCTGAGCAGTTGCTGCAGAGCCTGCATCAGGTCGTACAAGCCGATCGAGACGAACTCCCCCTCCCCTTCCTCGACGACCTCCGGTGCCGGAGCACTGCGGGCGAACAGATCACGGTTGAGCTGCGGCAGGGTTTCGAGCTGGCCGGCGGCCTCCTTGTACTTCTGATACTCGAGGAGGCGCCGCACCAGTTCCGCCCGGGGATCTTCCTCCTCTTCCTCCTCCCCGCTGTCTTCGACGACCTGCGGCAGCAGCATGCGCGACTTGATATGCAGCAGGGTTGCAGCCATCAGCAGGAATTCGCCAGCCACATCAAGATTGAGCGACTGCATGGTATCAATGACCGCTAGATACTGAGCGGTGATTTCGGCAATCGGGATATCGGTGATCTCCACCTCGTTCTTCTTGATGAGGTGCAGCAGCAGATCCAGGGGGCCGGTGAAATTGTCGAGGTGAACGGCAAACGGTTCCATATCAATTGCCAAAGAGAAGCTGCATGGTCCGCACGACGACTTCGATCTGCCGACCCGCACCAAGGGCGACGATCAGCAAGACCAGCGGAGAGAAGAATTTTTGCCAAAGCGAGGTGCCGAACACCAGGAAAATGATGATCAGCAGGCCGAAGGGCTCGATGCGCCGCAGTGCTGAAGCCAGTCTCTCAGGGAGAAGGCTGACCAGTACCCGACCGCCGTCGAGGGGCGGGATCGGCAACAGATTGAACAGCATCAGGATCACGTTGATATACAGCCCGAACGCCGCCATCAGGCTGATCGGTTCCCAGAATGACATTCCGCCCGGGGCAGCGGCTGCGGCCTGTTGCAGCGGTCCGGCCCAGCGCAGCACCAGGGCACAGAAAATGGCCAGCATCAGATTGGCACCGGGACCGGCCAGTGCCACCCAGATCATGTCAGTACGGATGCGGCGGAGATTTTCTGGATTGACCGGGACAGGTCGGGCCCAGCCGAACCCGAAGACCAGCAGGGCCAGGGTGCCGATCGGATCAAGGTGTCGCAGCGGATTGATGGTCAGACGGCCAAGCAGACGGGCGGTCGGGTCTCCGCAACGGTCGGCGGCAAAACCATGGGCCAATTCGTGGAAAGTTACGGCCAGCAGGGCCGGAACCAGCATGATGGAAAGTTTAAGGAGGAAATCGTCCATGATCTCTGGGTCGTGGTCAAGGCGCGTTTTTAGCAGAAGCCCCTTGGCAAGTCAAACCGCGCACCATGTGCCCGGAGTGGGATGAAAGGCTGGACCAGGCGGTTACTCGGACGATCCTGAAGAGTTCGGGTAATGACGCAAAACCAGGCGACGTTCGTCCTCGCCGGTCGCCACCTGCCCATTAAGCCGGGCCCGTAACAGTTCGTCGAGAATCTCCTTGTACAGCGGACCGGGCGGAATGCCGAGTCTGCGCAGATCGTGCCCGGTCAGGACCGGCCGGATATCGCGCAGACTGGTGACGTAACGCGACAGCCATTGACGAATCCGCTCCTGGCCGGTCAGTGCCATCAAGGCCAGAATGACTTCAACCGCCAGGGGGCTAAGCCAGCGATGCAGATCGCTTGGCAGTGGCGGGCGCGATTGCGGGGAGCGTGATTCGAGGCGCTGCAGAAGGCGCAACCCCGCCTCGCGCTGCACGGTCAACAGTTCGATCTGACGCTGCGGCAGATCAAGCCGCCTGCAGAAAGCCAGCATCTCCGCGGCATCGAGGGTAGCAGTCATAACCAGCAACGAACAGAGTTCCCTGCGGCAGGGATTGCCGGTATAGAGCAGGTCGTACCAGCTCATCACCCGCTGGTTTTCTGCAAGCAATTCGCGCAGGTTTTTGAGCTTGGCCAGTCCGGGATGCAAGTTCTCCAGCAAGTCGAAGCTGGCGAGACGTTCCACCGCCGGCAAAGGATCTTTTTCACCAAGGATCAACAGCAACTCATTGGCCAGGCGCTTGCCGCTGACCCGTTCAGTCACCTTGAGGCGTACCGCACTGCGCAGCAGTTGTTCGGTCTGACGGCCGATGCGAAAACCGAGGCGCTGCTCGAAGCGAACCGCACGGAACATGCGGGTCGGATCTTCGATGAAACTTAAATTGTGCAGGACTCGTACAGCCCGGTCCTCCAGGTCGCGCACCCCGCCATAGTGATCGACCAGCTCCCCGAAACTGGCATGGTTCAAGGAGATCGCCAGGGTGTTGATGGTGAAGTCTCGCCGGTAGAGATCCAGCTTGAGCGAGGCGTGCTCCACATCGGGGAGTGCTCCCGGATGCAGATAGTATTCCAAGCGCGCCGAAGCGACATCAATCTTGAAACCGTCGGGGAAGATGATGACCGCCGTGCCGAATTTGCCATGGCAGCGCACACGACAGGCGAATTCAGCGGCAAAGGTCTCTGCAAAAGCAATTCCGTCGCCTTCGACAACGACGTCCAAGTCAAGGTTGCACTGATTGAGCAACAGGTCGCGAACGAAGCCGCCAACCACGAAAGCAGCGACCTCCTTGCGGTCGGCAATCCTCCCCAGGGCCGCCAGCAATTCCTGCAGACGGCCCGGCAACCGGCTACGGATCAGCCGCTGCACCTGGGCACGACGCAACTGTCTGCCCGGAGGCTTGCCCATACCGGCGGCGCGCGGAGTCCCACCGCTACTGACAGCAAGGTGGCGCAGCAGATCCGTCCGTGTCACCGCTCCTACCAGTTTACCGGCCTCGACCACCGGCACAAAGCGTTGACGACCGGTCACGATCAATTCCTTGAGTTCGTCAACCGGCGTATCCGGGGAAACGCTGCAGAACTCCGCCGTCATGAACTCCCGCACCGGTTGGTCACCGAGCCCGTGATAAATCGCCTTGTCGGCCACCTGGCGGGTAAGCAGGCCACAAACGCCATCCCTGTCGACGACCGGCATGGCGTTGATGTTGAAGCGGCTGAAGAGCTGGTGAACCGAGCCGAGAGGGGCGAAAGGCGTCAGCGTCTTGACCGGTGTCGACATCAGGTCACGAACTTGCCACTGCGGGTGGATATGGCGCTGCAGAGTGGCCGGTAACCGTTCGAGCACCTGCAACAGGGTGAGATCGCGTACGGTCGCCGCCGCCGCCGAGGCGTGGCCGCCACCGCCGAACTCAGCCAGAATCTCCCCGGCATTGACTTCACCGTGGCGTGAACGGGCGACCAGGAAAACACGGCTCTCCATGCGCACCGCCACCACCAGCACCTCGAGATTCTCGATGTCGCGCAGTTTGTGGGCTAGGGCGGCGATGTCGCCGACAAAATAGTCGACGGACGCGTGGGCGATGCTGACGTCGATGCCGTGGATATTGAGTACGGTGCGATTGGCGATCAGGTCATTAAGCAGGCGAATCTGATCCGACGAAAGCTCCTGAGCGAGCATGGAGGCGACGGCATTCAGGCTGGCCCCGTGTTCAAGCAGGAAAGCCGCCGCCTGAAAGTCACGGGTCGTGGTGGTCGCGAATGTCAGGCTCCCGGTATCCTCGTAGAGCCCGAGCATCATCATGGTCGCTTCGTCGGCATCGGGAACGATGCCCTGCTCCATGAGAAGATGAGTCAGTACCGTGACCGTTGAACCGACCGGCTGGATCTGCTCCACCTCCCCGTGCAGGTCGCCGGGGCTGTCCGGGTGATGATCGTAGATGTGCAGGGTCACGCCGGGCCGATGGGTCAACTTCTCCAAAGGCCCGATCCGGTTCGACTGGCGGACATCGACCAGAATCAATCGCTCGACCCGGTCAAGATCGATGTCTCGCAACCGTTGGAAGTCGAAAGCATACTGCGCGCTCTTCAGGAAGAACTCGCGCAGGGTTCGCTCCTGTCCACCGGGGAAAACCATGGCCGCGCCGGGATAGAGCTTGCGGGCGGCGATCATCGAACCGAGGCAGTCGAAGTCGGCGTTGATGTGGGTGGTAATCAGATCCATAAAACCGTGATCAGTGATCCGTGACCCGCAAAATCGAACATACTGGCCATATTAACCGTCTTATAATGTTACAGTATTTTCTGGTCACGGTTCACGGATTACGAATCACGTCTTTAGGCTGCCGATGATCTGGTTGACGTCATCGACCCCTTCTTCGACCAGAAACGCCTCGATTCCCTCGATGATCGTGAGCATCGCTGCTGGATCGACGAAGTTGGCGGTGCCGACCTGCACGGCCTTGGCACCGACGATCAGGAATTCGAGGGCGTCGGCGGCGGTCATGATGCCGCCGATGCCGATCACGGGGATTTTTACCGCCTGCACCACCTGATGAGTCATGCGCACCGCCACCGGACGGATCGCCGGGCCGGAGAGACCGCCGGTGCGGTTGGCAATCTTCGGCCGGCGAGTGCGGATGTCGATCGCCATGCCGGTGAGGGTGTTGATGCAGCTGATGGCATCGGCCCCGGCCTCTTCGACAGCACGCGCAATCACGGTGATATCGGTCACGTTGGGGCTGAGCTTGACAATCAGCGGCTTGGCGTTGGCCTTGCGCACCAGACTGACCACCTCGGCCGCAGCCTTTGGGTCGGTGCCGAAAACAATCCCGCCCTGTTTGACGTTCGGACAGGAGATGTTCAACTCCAGGGCCGTCACCTCGGGGACATCGCACAGGCGCCGAGCCACCTCGCCGTATTCTTCCAGCGTGTTGCCAAAGAAGTTGGCAAAGACCGGCGTTTCAACGTCTCGATAATAAGGGCATTTCTTGCCGACGAAGGCATCGATGCCGACGTTCTGCAGACCAATGGCATTGAGCATGCCACTGGTGGTCTCGGCAATGCGCGGCATCGGGTTGCCGGCCTTGGGGTTGAGAGACAAGCCCTTGGTGACGATGGCACCAAGGCGGTTGAGATCTACAAAAGGAGCATATTCCTCGCCGTATCCGAAGGTGCCTGACGCCGGCATCACCGGGTTGCGCAGTTTGATTCCGGCCACCTCGACGGCCAGACTGGGTCGTTTGACGTTCATCAGCGGCACCCCCCCTTCGCGCAAGCGTCGGCGGAGTCGGCGGCCCGCCCCCAGTCAAGGCGCGTGGCAGCGAAGACCGGCCCTTCCTTGCAGGTACAAAGATAGTTGGGGAACTGGTCACTGTGGCCTGCCCCCTTGACCACGCAGCCGAGACAGGCGCCGACGCCGCAGGCCATGTGCGCCTCCAGCGAGACCTGAAGCGGCACGTTGCGTCCGGCGCAGATCTTCTCGACGGCATTGAGCATCGGCATCGGACCGCAGGCGTAAACCTCGGCGCACGGGTACTTGTCGAGCTTGCGTTCAAGAACGTTCGTAACGAATCCTTCCTCACCAAGGCTGCCGTCGTCGGTAGAGACATAAGTCTCCACCCCCAGTCGCTCGAACTCGGTGACGGCGAGAATGTCGTCGCGGGTACGGCCACCCATCAGCAGGCGTACGTGCTGCCCCCTGGCAATCAGCGCCTCGGCGAGCATGAACAGCGGCACCAGGCCGATACCGCCGCCGACCAACAACTTGGCGCAGTCGTTGTCGCTGAGGATGAAACCATTGCCGAGCGGTCCGAGCAACTCGACCCGGTCGCCGGCGTGCAATTCGCTCATGATCCGCGTCCCTTGCCCCACAATCTTGTAAAGGATCTCCATGTACTCGCGCGGCGGCAGGCCGGCGCACTCCGCAGGGAGACAGCCGGTACGGAAGATCCCGAAAGGCCGGCGCAGCATAGTCGGCAGCGCCTGCTCCGGGCGCAGCATGACGAACTGGCCGGGGCTGGACGAGGCCGCAAAGCCGGGGGCCAGGATGCGCATTCGCCAGTAGCCTGGTGAGATCTCCAGATTGGACAGGATAATGGTCTGGTAGTTTTTCATCTACACCTCATTGGTGGCGCCGGGAGGCGCCGTTGGGTAATTAAATTTGTTGAGTGGTTGAGTGGTTGAACTGCTGAGTCGTTCTATCCTGAATGACTTAACCCCTCAACGACTCAACCATTCAACCGTTCTTCAGGCACATCACCAGCGCATCCTCACCGTCGGCATAATATCCGTTTCTGCGGCCGACGACCACGAAACCGAAACGCTGATACAAAGCGATGGCCGGAGCGTTGCCAACCCGCACCTCCAGCCAGGCAGAATCGAAACCGCTGTCCCGGCATTGCTCCAGCATATGGTCCAGCAGGCTGACGGCCACTCCCTGGCGGCGGAAGGCCGGAGCGGTGGCCACGTTCTGAATCTGCACTTCACCGGCAATCAGCCACCAGCAGAGGAAACCGGCCAGTTGACCGTCACGCCAGCACAAGTCGATACGCGAACAGGGGTTTTCAAACTCCGCGACGAAGTGCTCTGAGGTCCAGGGCGAAGCTTCGGCGGCACATTCCAGTGCATGAACCAGGTGAAGATCATCAGCCGTCATCGGTCGGAGGACTTCCGCGCCGCTCACCGGCTGATCACAAAGCTCCTCACTCCTCACGCCTTACTCCTCACGCTTGCGGGTCACGAGACACGCACAGAATCATAGGTTACGCCTCCTGCCGAGTAAAGGCGAAAGATGGCCTGGTGAACAAGCCGCGTTGACAACTTCGACGCGGGTGTTTTATTAAGGGTGTCCACCAGAAAGAGGAGTATCGACTTGACCGACAAACAGAGCATGACCTACAAAGCCGCCGGTGTCGACATCGAGGCCGGCAACCGTTTCGTTGACCTGATCCGTCCGCTGGTCAAAAGCACCACCCGCCCTGAAGTTCTCACCGATATCGGCGGGTTTGGCGGTCTGTTTTCCCTGAACACCCGCAAGTACCAGGACCCGGTGCTGGTTTCATCCACCGACGGCGTCGGCACCAAGCTCAAACTGGCTTTCCAGTTGGACCGCCACGATACCGTCGGCATCGATCTCGTCGCCATGTGCGTCAACGACATCATCGTTCAGGGCGCGGAGCCACTCTTCTTCCTGGATTATTTCGCCACCGGCGCCCTGGCCCCGGAAAAAGCTGCCGAAGTCGTCAAGGGGATTGCCGCCGGATGCCGGATGGCCGGTTGCGCCCTGATCGGCGGTGAGACTGCCGAATTACCGGGTTTCTATGCCCCCGGCGAATATGATCTGGCCGGCTTTACCGTCGGCGTGGTCGATCGCAGCGCCATCATCGACGGATCCTCGATTCAGGTCGGCGAGGCCCTGATTGGCATCGCTTCCAGCGGTTTGCATTCCAACGGCTACTCCCTGGCCCGCAAAATCGTGGCCGAGCGTCTGGGCGGCGATCTCCGGTCGGTGCATCCCGTCCTCGGCAAGCCTCTTGGCGAAGCACTTCTGGAGCCGACCCGCATCTATGTCAAGCCGTTACTCAACCTGCTGCGCGATTTCACCATCCAGGGGATGGCTCACATTACCGGCGGCGGCCTGCTGGAAAATCTGCCGCGTGTGCTGCCGCGTCACTGCAAGGCACGCATCCGCACCGAGGCCTGGCCTAAGTCACCCCTCTTTGAACTGCTGCGCGAGGCCGGCAACCTCGAGCAGCAGGAACTCTTCCGCACCTTCAACTACGGGATCGGTCTGGTTCTGGTCGTCCCCAAAGCCAGCGCCCAGGAAATCATTGACAGGCTGCATGGCTTCCAGGAACAAGCCTACCTGATCGGGGAGGTCGTCTCGCGTGAAGACGGCAGTGCCCCGATCGAACTGGTTTGAAACGGAAGACAGCCATGTCCCAGCGAATGCGGCTCGGCATACTCGCCTCCGGAGGCGGCACCAATCTGCAGGCCATCATCGACCGCTGTCAGAGCGAGAGTTACCCTGCCGAAATCGTTATCGTCATCGCCAACAATCCTGATGCCGGCGCTTTGGAACGGGCGAGAAAGGCGGGGATTAACGCCGTCTGCATCAATCATCGTGATTTTTCCGGGCGGGAAGCCTTCGATGCCGCATTGGTCACTGCCTTGCGTGAAGCCGGTGTCGAACTGGTAGTGCTGGCCGGTTTTATGCGCATCATCACCCAGGTTCTGCTCGATGCCTTCCCGCTGAAGATCATCAATATCCACCCTGCCCTGCTCCCGGCTTTCCCCGGTCTGCATGTTCAACAGCAGGCCATCGACTACGGTGCTCGCTTTTCAGGTTGCACCGTGCACTTCGTGGACGGCGGCGTCGACACCGGCCCGATCATCATTCAGGCCGTGGTCCCGATTTTCCCCGGTGACAGTGCCGACACCCTTGCCGCACGCATCCTGATCGAGGAACACCGGATCTATCCGCGTGCTATCGAGTTGCTTGCCGAAGGTCGGATCAAAGTCGAGGGTCGCCACGTCTCCATTCACCCCTCAGCACCGGACCTGAACGGGTCGATGGTCAATCCGCCGCTGAACGGATAAGTACTTTGAGCTGGGGACGTGATTTTTCCCCTTGCACGCCACTAGGCATTATGCTAAAAAGCGCTGTTCATTTGACCCGGAGGTAGCCATCATGGCCAATGTATGTGATGTTTGTGGAAAAGGACCTATGTCTGGCTGCAATGTCAGCCATGCCAATAACAAGACCAAGAAGGTTTTCAAACCGAACCTGCAGAAAGTGCGGGCCATCGACAACGGCAGCGTGCGCAACGTCAAAGTCTGCACCCGCTGCATCCGTTCCGGCGCGGTCAAGAAAGCCAGCTGATTCAGCTCCAGTTGTACGCAAAAAAGGCGACCTCGCGGTCGCCTTTTTTGCGTTTGCGTGGCAGGGGCAAACAACATACGCCCCCGCTGCATTCAAGATTTTAGCGCTATCCCCTCGATCTCGACCTTCGCCCCCTTCGGCAGGGCCGCAACCTGCACGGTGGCCCGGGCCGGAGGAATCGCTTCACTGAAACACTCACCGTAAATGGCATTGACTACAGCGAAATCGTTCAGGTCAGTCAAAAAAATTGTGGTCTTGACCAGGGCGGTGAAATCGAGGCCGGCCGCCTGCAAAACGGCACGGAGATTGGCCAGAACCTGCCGGGTCTGGGCCTCGATTCCACCCTCAACAAGGACGCCGGTTGCCGGGTCAAGCGGAATCTGCCCGGAGAGGAACAGCAGACCGCCGGCCTGAATGGCTTGCGAATAAGGACCGATGGCAGCGGGAGCACTGGTCGTTTCTATCTTTTTTTTAGACATGTCATCTCCTTTCGATCTGGGTCTAGGGGACTGGGGGCCAGGGACAAAACCTCAGATAGCGAGTTGTCAGCCTCTAGTCCCCTACCCCACCCCCCTGCCTGATCCTTTCAACTCTCTGCACCCCCTTAAGCTTGCGGATGGCATCGATGACCTGGTTCAGGTGAGTGAGATCGTTAACGTTCAATTCGAAGGTATTCACGGCGCGCCCGTCACCGGTTCCGTAGGCGCTGGCCCGGGCGATATTGGCTTCGGCCTTGGTGATCGCCGCGGTCATTGCGGCGAGAATCCCCTTGACATCATCGCAGTAGACCCGAACCTTGACGCTGTGCACCGCCTTCTGCGAAAGGTCCCACGAAACCTCTATGCATCGGCCTGGGTCGGTCTCCAGGACCCTTGGGCAGTCGGTGTTGTGAACCGTTACCCCGTGCCCCCGCGAGATGAAGCCGACCACCTTGTCGCCGGGTAGCGGGTTGCAACATTTGGCGAAGCGCACCAGGATATCGTCGAGTCCCTGTACCCGAATGCCGCCGCTCGGCCGACGACGGACCTTGTTGAGCACCTCTTCAATGCGACTGGTCTTGACCGGTTCGCCCTTGGCCCGATCGGGGAGGAGGCGGCTGATGACCTGGCCGGTCGTCACCTTGCCGTAACCGAGTGCCGCGAGCAGGTCATCGGTCGATTTGAAGCTCAGTTCATTGAGCACCTTGGCCATCGTCTCCAGGGCCAGGGCGCGGTTGTAGGCGACGCCGTATTTGCGCAGTTCTTTTTCAAGAATCTCCCGCCCCAGCTCGACACTCTTCTGCCGCTCCTGATCCTTGACCCAGTGGCGGATGCGATTGCGCGCCTTGGAAGTCTTGACGAACTTGAGCCAGTCCTTGCTCGGCACCTGATTCAGGGACGTGACAATCTCAACGATATCGCCATTTTTCAACGGCGTCTTGAGCGGAACCAGCTTGCCGTTGACCTTGGCGCCGCTGCAGCGATGACCGAGGTCGGAGTGAATACTGTAGGCGAAGTCCACCGGGGAGCTGTCACGGGGCAGTTCGTGAACATCACCGCGCGGCGTGAAGACATAAACCTCTTCAGGGAAGAGATCTATCTTCACCGAGGACATGAACTCGCGGGAGTCCTTGAGTTCTTTTTGCCACTCCATGAGCTGGCGCAACCAGCCGAAGCGATGCTCCTCGGAACGGGCACCACCGCCCCCCTCCTTGTATTTCCAGTGGGCGGCGATCCCCTCCTCGGCAATTCGGTGCATCTCTTCCGTACGAATCTGAATCTCCATGCGCTGTCCGCCGGGGCCCATGACCGTTGTATGCAGAGACTGGTACATGTTGGCCTTGGGCATGGCGATGTAGTCCTTGAACCGCCCCGGAATAGGCCGCCACGCGGAATGAATGATGCCGAGCATCGCGTAGCAGTCGCGGACCGATGGGACGACAATACGGAACGCGATCAGATCGTGGAGTTGGTCGAAGTCGATCCCCTGTTTTTGTAACTTGTTGTAAATCGAGTAAAGATGCTTGATGCGACCCTGCACCTTGCCGTCAATACCGTGCTGCGTCAGAATTTCCTGCAGTTTTTGCCGGACCTCATCGATATAGTGGCCGCGTTCTTTGGTGTGACGGGCGACCTGACGCTCCATCTCGGTGTAAATGCCCGGCTCCAGGGTGGCGAAGGAAAGATCCTCGAGCTCACTCTTGATCCAGCTGATCCCCAGTCGATTGGCCAGCGGGGCATAAATATCGAGGGTTTCCTGGGCGATGCGAAGTTGGCGGTCAGGCGCCTGGAATTTCAGGGTGCGCATGTTGTGCAGACGATCGGCCAACTTGACCAGAATCACGCGAATATCACGTGCCATCGCCAGCAGCATCTTGCGGAAGCTCTCCGCCTGGCGCTGCTCGCTGGTGCGGAAGGTCATGCGCCCGAGCTTGCTGACGCCATCGACCATTTCTGCCACGTCATTGCCGAATTCAGTGTGCAGCTGCTCGATGGTTGTCCCGGTATCTTCGAGGGTGTCGTGGAGGAGTCCGGTCACCAGACTGTCGACGTCAAGGTGCAGACGCGCCAGAATCTGCGCGACCTCGACCAGGTGATTCAAATAGGGCTCACCGGAAAGGCGCTTTTCGCCGTCATGGGCACGGGCAGCGAAAGCATAGGCACGGCGCAGCTTGTCGAGGCCGTCGCCGTCTATCTTCCCTTGCAGGGAGGCGAGAAGCTGATCAAAAGCGGTCATGGTGTCTCATGGACCACATGGCAATGCCGACTCCATCCATGAGAGCCGGCATTGTTAGGTTTGCCGGGGCAAAACAACCCCGTTGCCAGAATATCCTAGCGCGACTGGCGCGACGGCAGTTCGTATTCAACCTTGCCGGCGGCAATCTCACGCAGGGAGAGAACGACCTTGCGGTTGCCGGCCTTGTTGTCGATCAGCGGTTGGGCGCCCTTGAACAGCTGCTTGGTGCGCTTGGAAGCGACCATGACCAGCAGAAAACGATTCGGAACTTGGTGCAGACAATCTTCTACGGTTATGCGGGCCATTGATTACTCCAGTTGAGTGGTTGAGTGGTTGAGTGGTTGAGTGGTTGAGTGGTTGAGTGGTCGTGGCTGGTCGACTTGACGACTCAACTACTGAACAACTCAACAGCTTAGTACAATAACGTGCAACGATCAGGATTACAACCCAAATTCTTCCGGAAGAGTGTCGATCACCCGGCTCTTGCGCACCTTCTCGGCCACCATGATGGCCTGAACCGTGGCGACGGCTCGAGGCAACTCGTCATTGACCACGATGTAATCAAATCCGCTCGCTGCACCAATCTCGCCGACCGCGTTGCGCATGCGCCGTTCAATCACTTCGGGACTGTCGGTATTGCGTCCCGCGAGACGCTGGCGCAACTCGGCCATCCCGGGGGGGAGGATGAAGATAAAGACGCCGTCGACGCCGCTGGCACGCAGTTGCGCGGCCCCCTGCACGTCGATATCGAGCAGGATATCGTGACCTTCGTCGCTGGTCTGCTCCAGAGTTGCTTTCGCCGTGCCGTAGCAGTTGCCGTGTACCTCCGCCCATTCGGCGAATTCACCTGAAGCAACCATTTGCCGGAATCGTTCCGACGAGACAAAGTGATAATCGACGCCGTCCCGCTCGCCGGAGCGCATCGCCCGGGTGGTATAGGAGACCGACTGGTGCAGGTCGGGGCGATGAACCAGAAGTGCACGCGAAATCGAGGTTTTGCCGGCACCGGACGGCGCCGACATGACGAAAAGAATCCCTCTGCCCTGCTTGGAGTTACTCGACATTCTGTACCTGCTCCCGGATTTTTTCCAGTTCCGCCTTCAGAGCGACAACCACCCTGGTCAGGTCGGCATCGTTGGACTTGGAGCCCATGGTGTTGACCTCGCGATTGAGCTCCTGCACCAGGAAATCCATGCGCCGCCCCACCGGTTCGGCATCGTTGAACAGGCTGCGGAACTGATCGAGATGACTACGAAAACGGGAAAGCTCCTCGCTGATGTCGCAGCGATCGGCAAACAGCGCCAGCTCCTGCGCAACCCGCTGCGGGTCATATTCCAGGTTCGGCTGCAGGCGGTTCAGCCTTTCAAGCAGCTTCCCCTGCCACTCCCGGGGGATAGCGGGGGCCCGACGTTCGATCTCGGCAAGCAGAGCCCCCAACTGAATCAATCGTTCGTCAAGATCCCGCGTGGTTGCCTCCCCTTCGGTCCGGCGCATGGCGGAAACCTGCTCCAGGGCGCGTCCCAGGGCCAGCTGCAGGATGTCGCGTACTCCTTCACTGCTGCTTTCCGCCTCGCGCAGCTGCACCACATCCTTCTGGGCGACGATCATCTCCAGCGTAACGCCACCCGAAAGGCCGAGTTCGTTGCGCAAATGGGTAAACAGCTGATTATAGGCTTGAGCCAGCGGCTGGTTGACCGTCGGTACAACCACCGATTCGTCAGCCTGGCCGAGGTTGACGTAAACATCGATCTTGCCGCGGCGCAACACCTGGCCGACCTGGCGGCGCACCTCATTCTCCAGCGCCAGAAGGGTGCGCGGTAGCTTGACGGTGATATCGTTATAGCGATGGTTGACGGTCTTGATCTCGACGGACAGCGTCAGATGATCGACCTGCGCCTCCCCTTTTCCGTAACCGGTCATGCTGTGGATCATATTCGTACCTCTCAAGATCGTCTTGCAAAGACCCCGTATAGAAACCCCCATAACAAGAAAAAAGCAACGCGTCACGTGTTCATTGTCACGTTCTTCTTGTGCGGGCCTGTTTATCACGGCCCTTCGTGACAGGTTGATGCTTTAGGACCTTTTCAACTCGCTCCGTGTCTGGCCAGCAGCACCCACAAGGTCTTCAGCAGGATCCTGATATCGAGCAGAAGATTCCAGCTTTCTATATACCTGATATCCAGGCGGACAATCTCATCGAAATCGCTGATCAGATTGCGTCCGCTGACCTGCCATAAACCGGTGATGCCGGGTTTGATGCTGATACGACGACGATGCCAGTTTTCGTAGTTGGCCACTTCGTCCGGGGTTGGCGGACGTGTGCCGACCAGGCTCATGTCTCCCTTAAGAACATTCCAGAATTGCGGGAACTCGTCGAGGCTGCTTTTGCGCAGGAATCTGCCGACCCTGGTGATTCGCGGATCGTCGCTGATCTTGAAGATCGCTCCGCGCATTTCGTTACGCTCATTCAGCTCATGTTTGCGCTGCTCGGCGTCAACAGTCATGGAACGGAATTTCCAGCACTTGAAAATCCGTCCGTT
The DNA here is from genome assembly GCA_964603155.1 of uncultured Geobacteraceae bacterium. Taxonomy (GTDB): domain Bacteria; phylum Desulfobacterota; class Desulfuromonadia; order Desulfuromonadales; family BM103; genus VAUL01. The sequence continues at coordinate 132,502 of CAZRTZ010000001.1, forward strand.
CAGGCCAATGCGGTCCTGGCCGAAAAAAACCGGTCCTTTTGAATCCAGCTTGATTGCCAAAACGATAAACGGAAACATCGCCCCCGCTATGATCAAGCCAACGGCGGCCCCGATGAGATCCAAAATCCGTTTGAGAAACAACTGTTGGGCATCAAGGCTTTTGGTATGAAAGGTCAGAATTGGCAGTTCATCGTGAAACATCGACAATTCATGCCGACTCCTCCCAACATCGCTCAGGTCCAGAACCATGCGTGTCGTCGTCCCCATCTCCTGCAGCGCGGCAATGTGCTCCTCCGCTTCGGCGAAGCGTGTCAGGGGGAGACAAAAAATCACCTCATCCACCGTGTTGCGCTTGCAGACATCAAGCAGGTCGTCGATCCTGCCCAGAACCGGATAGCCGCAGATCTGCTGCTGTGGAGGCAGCCGCCCGCTCTGCAGGTAACCTTCCAGGCGTAATCCCCAATCGGCATGGGCCTGTATCAACTCGACGAACCGGCGAGAGCAGTTGCAATCTCCATCGTCGACAATCAACAACCGCCGGAAGTTCATCCCCCGGCGGCGGAGAAAACCCAAAAAAAGCCGACGGGCCAGATGTAGAATAACGAGCGCCAAGAAGGAACAGATAAGAAAGGTGGCATACAGGCCACGGCTGAAAGCCAATCGGTCGATAAAGAAAATAGCCGCGGCCAGGATTGTCCCGCCCCAGAGATGGACGGTGCCAAGACGTTGGCAGAGTTCGAGCGGCCCGAGAAACCGCAGAGAGGAAAAGATCTGATACCTGCTCAGCAGGTAGAGCCATACCGGAAGGATGATCAGCAGAGTCCAGGCGTAATGCCCGGCCAGATTCAGTCCCGGCTGAAAACGGACCCAGAGCAAATACGCCAGAATCGCCGCGGCAACGATCACCAGGAGATTGATGACGAACGAGATGCGGGTGATCAGTTTGGCCTGTTCGCGCAGCATACGACGTTACCGGCCCGCCTCCAGCAAATGCAAGATCTCGGCGGTCTTTGCCCTCATCAGCCCTGCATCACCCCGGCTTTCGACATTCAGCCGCAGGACCGGCTCGGTATTGGAGCAGCGCAGATTGAAACGCCATGCGGCAAAGTCCATGGAGAGACCGTCGGTGCGGTCAACCGCCCCACCCTCCCCTGCATAAAAATCCTCGACGCGCCGCAGCGCCCCTTGGGGATCATCGAGCACCCGGTTGATCTCGCCGCTGGCAGGGAAGAGCCGCATGCGCTCACCGACCAGTTCGGAAATGAGCTTGCGCTGCCGGCACATCAGTTCCAGCACCAGCAGCCAGGGGATCATGCCGCTGTCGCAGTAGGCAAAGTCGCGGAAATAATGATGGGCGCTCATCTCCCCGCCATAGACGGCATCTTCCCGACGCATCCGCTCCTTGATGAAGGCATGGCCGGTCTTGCTCATGATGGCCCGCCCGCCGGCCCGCTCGACGATGTCGACGGTGTTCCAGGTCAGGCGCGGGTCGTGAATGATGGCCGCCCCGGGATTTTTGAGGAGAAACGCTTCGGTCAGCAGGCCGACGATGTAATAGCCCTCGATGAACGCGCCGTCCTCGTCGAAGAGAAAGCAGCGGTCGAAATCGCCGTCCCAGGCAATGCCGAGGGCCGCCTTGTGCGCTAGCACCGCCTCTCGGGTGGCGCCGCGGTTTTCCGGCAGGAGCGGATTGGGAATGCCGTTGGGGAAGGTGCCGTCGGGATCGTTGTGAATTTTGATGATCTCGACCGGAAGTTGTTGTTCGAGCAGGTCGATCACCGGGCCCGCGCAACCGTTGCCGGCGTTGGCCACGATTCGGATCGGGCGCAGCAAGCCGTGATCGATGTACTTGAGCAGATGGCGCAGATAGGCCGGCCGATGCTCGTAGGGGCTGACAGATCCCAGCCTCGCCGGTTCCTCAAAGCTGCCCCTTTCGGCCAGGGCGCGGATGTCGAACAACCCGGTGTCGCCGCTGATTGGCCGGGAGCCTTCGCGCACCAGTTTCATGCCGTTCCAGTCGGCCGGGTTGTGGCTGGCAGTGACCATGATACCGCCGCCGGCCTTGGCGAAGGAGGTGGCGAAATAGACCTCCTCGGTCCCGCACAGGCCGATATCGAAGACGTCCGCGCCGCCCTCGGTCAGGCCACGGATCACTGCAGCCGCCAACACGGGACTGGTCGGGCGCACATCCTGCCCGACAACAACCTTGCCGGGCTGAAGCAGTTGCGCGAACGCCCGGCCGATTCGGTAGGCGACGTCCTCGTTCAGTTCACCGGGAACGCGGCCACGGATGTCGTAAGCCTTGAAACAGGTGATGTCAGCGCCCATAACGGTCTTCGAGCCTTTCGATGTCATCCTCGCCCAGGTAGGCCCCGGTCTGCACCTCGATGATCTCCAAAAGTGAATCGCCGGGGTTCTCCAGGCGATGGACCGTGCCGATCGGCACGTACACGGACTGGTTGGCGGTGCGGGTCAGGATGTCGTCACCACAGACGACGCGGGCCGTGCCGCGCACCACCACCCAGTGCTCGGCCCGCTGCCGATGGCGTTGCAGGGAGAGCGAAGCGCCGGGATTGACGGTGATGCGCTTGACCAGGAACCCGTCGCCGGCATCGAGCCCCTCGTAGGCACCCCATGGGCGGTTGACCCGACGGTGCAGCAGATGCTCCTCGCGCCCCTGTTTCTTCAGGTGATCGACGATCTTCTTGACGTCCTGCACCCGGCCCTTGGCGGCGACCAGCACCGCATCGGCCGTCTCCACCACCACGGTGTCCTTGAGGCCGACCGCCGCCACCAGGCGCGATCCGGCATACAGGAAAGAATTCTCCACGTCGATATCGATGACATCGCCCTGGCGGACGTTCCCCGCCGCACAGCCGTCGCCGACTTCCCACAGTGCCGACCAGGAACCGACATCGCTCCAGCCGGCCGCCAGAGGAATCACCGCAGCGCGGTTCGTCTTCTCCATCACCGCGTAATCGATCGAGTCGGCCTGGCAGGCGGCAAAGGCGTCGACATCGAGGCGGGTGAAATCGAGATCCACCGCCCGCCCTTCCCAGGCCTTGCGGCAAGCAGCCAGCATCGCCGGAGCGTGCCGGACCAGTTCCTCGAGGAAGGCCGAGGCACGGAACAGGAACATGCCGCTGTTCCAGAGGAATTCGCCGCTCGCCAGGTATTGCTCGGCCGTGGCGAGGTCGGGCTTTTCGACAAACCGGTCGACTGCGTAGACCGAAGGATCGAAGGTTGACGACGCACCGCGACGGATGTAGCCGTAACCGGTTTCCGGTGCGGTGGGGACGATGCCGAATGTCAGCAGCGCTCCCGCTGAGGCGGCGGCACATCCCGCAAAAATCGCCTGCCGCAGGGCAACAGCATCCCGGATGACATGATCAGCCGGCAGCACCAATAGCAGCGGGTCGGCGCCGTCAACCGTTGCCTGCAGGGCGGCCAGAGCCACGGCCGGGGCAGTGTTGCGCCCCACCGGTTCGAGGATGATCGCCTGCGGCTGCTGGCCGATAGAGCGCAACTGCTCGGCCACCAGGAAGCGGTGCGCCTCGTTGCAGACCAGTAGCGGAGCCTCCAGCCCCTCCAGACCGTCGAGACGCTGCACGGTCTCCTGCAGCATGGTGTGCTCGCCGGTCAGCGGCAGCAACTGCTTCGGATAAAGTTCGCGGGACAGCGGCCACAACCGCGTTCCCGCCCCGCCTGACAAAATTACCGGAACGATGGTCATTTCCTGAAATCCGCCTGATGATCGAGGAACCAACGGTAAGTGCGTTCAATCCCCTCGCGCAGACTGATTTTTGCCTGCCAGCCCAGTGCCGTCATGCGCGACACATCCTGCAACTTGCGTGGTGTGCCGTCCGGCTTGGTCGGATCGAACACCAAAGCGCCGGTGAAGCCGACGACCGCCTTAACAGTCTCCGCCAACTCCCGGATCGTCACATCCGCACCGGTGCCAAGGTTGACGAAATTTGGCTTGGGGTAGCTGCACAACTCGCGCACCAGTGTCATCTCATCCAGCTCCATGAGATAGGCACAGCCGTCGGCCATATCATCGACGTACAGAAGTTCGCGCATCGGCGTGCCGGTACCCCAGACCACCACCTCGGCGGCCCCGGCCTGCTTCGCTTCGTGAAAGCGGCGGATCAGCGCCGGCAGGACGTGGGAATTCTCGGGGTGGAAGTTGTCGCCCGGGCCGTAGAGATTGGTCGGCATCACCGCCACGAAGCGCGTCCCGTACTGGCGGTTGTACGCCTCGCACATCTTCAGACCGGCGATCTTGGCGATGGCATACGGCTCGTTGGTCGGCTCGAGAGTGCCGGTCAGAAGGTGCTCCTCCTTCATCGGTTGCGGCGCGTGCTTCGGATAGATGCACGACGAACCGAGGAAAAGGAGGCGCTTGACACCATGCAGGTAGGCCTGGTGGATGACGTTGTTCTGGATGCCCAGATTACTGAAGATGAATTCGGCCGGGAAGGTGTTGTTGGCGTGAATTCCGCCGACCTTGGCGGCGGCGAGGATCACGTATTCCGGTCGCTCGCTGGCAAAAAAAGCCGCCACGGCCACCTGATCGGTCAGATCAAGCTGATCGATCTCGGGAGTGAGAAGGTTCGAATAACCACCCCGCCGCAGGCGTCTAACGATCGCCGAACCGACCAGTCCGCCGCTGCCGGCAACGAAGATCCGCGCATCCTTATTCATGATAGTCGAAGGCCTGGAATCCGTGCTGCTTCACCAGTTCGTCGCGCTTCGCCGCCTCGAGGTCGGCCTTGACCATCTCGCTGACCAGCTCTTCGAAGGAAACCCTCGGCTCCCAGCCGAGCTTCTGCTTGGCCTTGGTCGGGTCGCCAAGGAGAGTTTCGACCTCGGTCGGGCGGAAATAGCGCGGATCGACCTTGACGACAGTCTGCCCGGCCTGCAATTCGGGGAAGTCGGGATTGACAGTGGCGACGAGCGCCGTCTCGCTCACCCCCTCGCCTTCCCAGCGCAACGTGAATCCGAGTTCCTTGGCCGCGGCGTTGACGAAATCCCGCACCGAGTACTGCTTGCCGGTGGCGATGACGAAATCGTCCGGCGTCTCCTGCTGCAGCATCAGCCACTGCATCTCCACATAGTCGCGGGCATGCCCCCAGTCGCGCAGCGCATTCATGTTGCCGAGGTATAGGCAGTCCTGAAGTCCCAGGGCGATGCGGGCGATCGCCCGGGTGATCTTGCGGGTGACGAAGGTCTCGCCGCGGATCGGCGATTCGTGGTTGAAGAGGATGCCGTTGCAGGCGTACAGCCCGTAAGCCTCTCGATAGTTGACCGTGATCCAGTAGGAATAGAGTTTGGCCACCGCATAGGGAGAGCGCGGGTAAAACGGCGTAGTTTCCTTCTGCGGGGTTTCCTGAACCAAGCCGTAAAGTTCGGAAGTTGACGCCTGATAGAAGCGGGTCTTTTTCTCCAATTTGAGGATGCGGATCGCCTCGAGGATTCGCAAGGTCCCGAGAGCGTCGGCGTTGGCCGTGTATTCCGGCGTTTCGAAAGAAACCGCAACGTGACTTTGTGCCGCCAGATTGTAGATCTCGTCTGGTTGCACCTGTTGAATGATGCGAATCAGGTTGGTCGAGTCGGTCAGGTCGCCATAGTGCAGTATGAAATTTCGGTGTTCAACGTGCGGATCCTGGTAGAGGTGGTCGATGCGATCGGTGTTGAACAGCGAGGATCGGCGTTTGATGCCATGGACGATGTAGCCATTTTTCAACAGAAACTCGGCGAGATATGCTCCATCCTGGCCGGTAATGCCGGTGATCAAAGCCGTTTTTTTCAAGACAGAGCCTCCTAAAATTATTTCCAAAAGGCTGTCTGCATACTGAACCTTCTCTTCAGAATGAACGGCAGCCAATTTTCGACGAGGCCAATCCGGAACCCGAGGTACTTGATAACCGTGCGCAGAAAGGCAGATGGTATCAGATGGGGAGCATGACGGAGAAGATATTTCATTTCAGATTTCCAAAAACGCCTTCCCTCCCCTTCGGCTCCACCAAATTGCGTCCTGACCCATGGCTCTCTGGAATGAAAAACACCGATGTCGAAATACCTCTGGAATTCCTGGCGCCAACTGTAATTGTGTGAGTGATAGACGGTGGCATCAGCACAATAAGCAACTTTCCACCCGGCCAGAATCATTTTTGCCGCGACATAAGTGTCTTCACTGACAATACAGCGGCAAGGGAAACCTCCTATCGCTTCAAGAGCAGAACGACGATAGGCGGCGAACGAATTGGAGATGAACGCAGTCTTGATGCCGAGAGCAGGAATATCGTCAAAACCTTTTATTCGGCTTTCCGGCGAGTAATTGAAGAGTCGGGCATGAGCGGCGATAGGATTGGCATCTTCGTTCGGGAGTTGGCGACCGAATGCCGCACCAACCTTCGGATTTTTAAAAGGAACGACTAGTTTTGCCAACGACTCGGAGGAGGCAAGAAGGGCATCCTGGGTCATAAAGATGAGAATGTCTGCCTTAGGGCACAGGTCAACTGCCAGTTGGCGGGTAGCCCCATGGTTGAATGCTTGTCGTGTAATGCCGTAAACTTTAAATCCTTTCGTAGCAAACAGATTGGCAGTACCATCTTCTGATTGTGAATCGATAATAAGGAAATCTAGATCGGCAATCAATTGTGAAGCAAAGGCAGTTATAAAAGAGTGATGTGTGTCGGCTGCATTCCGTGTGAGGAGACAAAGAGTACAATTCATGACATTTTTTTGGGATAGGCTCCAGATATCGGCGTTGTCAATCCTGCAAATAACCCTGCGGCCTTGAACCGAGCCGACCAGGAATTTTCCGCCCGCCACTTCAAGGTTTTTCTGGAGAATTGGGAATAGGAAAGCGCCTTATTCAAGACCATTTCTAAACCACCAGCATCATCCAAAAAGAAAATTCCCGGTTCTCCGTGCCTGAGGGCAATCTCGCCGAAGTTGGAAGCAAGAATAGGAATCCCCATCGCTCGATACTCGTAATACTTGATTGGATCAACACCATTGGTCAAGGGTGTCTTTTTAAAGGGGATGAGCCCCACGTTGAATTGAGCGAGATGCCTGCCGACCTCATCGTGACGACATGCAGGCATGAATACCACATTTTTAGGTAACAGCGAGGGGGGAGAAACCAACTGAGGTCCGATCAGGCGGACTTCACAGAAAGGAGCCGCAATAGCAAGGGAACAGAGAAGTTCCCAATCAAACCAGTCTCCCATTGAGCCAACATAGCCTAGGATAGGCTTTACCATATCATATTCTTCTCTAGGAAGTGGCAACACCGCCATATCACAAGCGTTGCGAACCAGTTTTACCGGTGCTCTATTATTTTGGAATTTCTTTTCAAGTGCCAGGGATGATGCATAAACTACGTCTACGGTATGGCTGATTCTGAACTCAGCTTCTGCCATGGTTTTGCGTGATAGCCCCGTATGGAACACAGGGAAGTCGTCCATGGCGTCGTAAAAACTCTGCCGAGCCGGGAAATTCTTAAGTATATCAATGGCCAAAGAGCATGGCTTACCAACTCCCAAGAAGTAGTCCCCGCCATTAATAAACTTTCTTATTTTACCAAACAGACTGGAACCGCGCAGAAATTTGTTGATGGAATATCCGCCAGGAAGAGGCTCTATGGGGAGGGCCACAAAATCAGCCGTATCAACCTGAGGGTGAGGAGCGGTTCCCTGATTGTGCAAATTTGCAGAGCGATACAGGTCTGACCAACGAGGAAGCCGCCCAGGATAAGGATTAATCCACAACACTTTCTCGCCTCCGCACTTAAGAAAGTGCTGCACCATGAAGTGCGGGCGCTGAGCGTAACTCTGCCAGAAAACAGGGGAGATATATATGAGCTTCATAGGTACATAAGGGTTGTAAAATAAACTTAGACCATCTCTCCTTTACACCACAACCCTGGTCGACATAGGCAATGACCAGCATTCATCCCCCCAGAAAATACCATATTGTAGACACGGTTGTTCGTAGATTTTTATCTCGTTGAAACCAGCGACCTGGAACTCCCTATGCAGAGACTCCAAGCTGAACAGACGTATCTCCAAGGTGCTGCCTTTACCACCATGAAAAGTCAAGTTTGTAAACCGTTGAACCTCGCCAGATGTTGTAGTGTTCTCTAGTTCATAACGGTTAGATCGCTTCACGATCTTGAAATCGTTGAGGTCAGGAAAGTGTTCTCGGGTCTCTCCACCGCCCGTCGTATATGGAACGGAAAAAATGAAAACGCCACTAGGTTTGAGCAGTTTGCGGGCGTTATTAAAGGCTCTGGAAACCGGCGGGGTCACATGCTCAAACACATCCGTCGAAATAAGGAAATCGTATTGGCCGACCTGTCCATTGTCGATGTTTGTAATGTCAAGCCGCGGGCTTTTGTGATAATGGGTGTTCACATAACCGAGTTTTTGTGCCAAGGGAACGGCATAAACATCCCTGTCGCTCATGCCAAGTCCTTTGATCTGCAAATCAATCGGGAAATCAGGAAGTGGCAAACTTCTACCAAAAAGTTCTGTTGAGAGGATATGGATTATGGCGCGCTCGCGAACTGTCGATCCACAGCAGATACATGAAGGAACCTCTCTGGACAGTTTCTTGAGTGGGAATCGACAGGGGTTACCACAAATATTGCACTGAAAAACAAGCTGTTTTTGGAGTGGGTATAGGATTTTTAAAAGAACCGCACGCAGGCTTCTCATTTATGTGCCCCGTTACCTTACAGAATGTGCCAAACCGGCCATCTACTAGTGGAAACATTCAGCCACGTCTGACTGACACAAAAACCTTCGCAGAGTAGCAACGATCCGCCCTGCTGCCTGACCGTCACCATAAGGCGAAATCCCTCGCGCCATAATCTGATAAGCAGACTCATCATCCAAGAGTCGCTGTGTTTCTTCAACTATGCGGGAAAAATGAGGGCCAACCAGTTTGACAACGCCTTGTTCAACGGCTTCCGGTCGTTCAGTTTCATCCCTGAGCACTAAAACAGGTTTCCCAAGTGCAGGAGCTTCCTCCTGTACTCCACCAGAATCACTAATAATAATATAAGCTCGCTTCATAGCGGCAACAAATGGTGCATATCCTAATGGATCGCACAAATAAATATTATGAAAACCGGAGAGCATCTCGTGCACCACATTTTTAATGTTTGGATTAGGATGCACCGGGTAAAGGAACTGTACATCAGGATTGTTCTTGGCCAGCGTTTTCAGCGCTCGACATATATTCCGGAAAGGTTCTCCAAAATTTTCACGTCGATGGGCCGTCACCAACACCAAACGTTTATCACCATCAAGTTGGATACCCAATTCAATATCTTTTGCTGCTATCATCAACAGTGAATCAATCACTGTATTTCCTGTAACAACAATGTCATTATCGTTCATACTTTCTCTCAGCAAGTTCTGACGAGAGTTTTCTGTCGGTGCAAAATGCCAACGTGCAAAGAGGCCCGCTATCACCCGGTTCGCCTCTTCTGGGAAAGGATTCTTTATGTCACAAGTACGAAGACCTGCCTCTATATGACCGAACGGTATGTGATGGTAAAAACAGGCCAGCGCCGTCGTCATGACCGTAGTCGTATCCCCTTGAGCAAGAACAACATCAGGTTTTTCCCTTAAAAACACATTGTCGAGTTCAAGCAGTAAGCTAGAGGTCAAAGACGTCAGCGCCTGATTGGGTCGCATTATGTTTAGATCAATATCTGGCTCAATATTGAATAAATTCAGCACTTGATCAAGCATTTCACGATGTTGGGCTGTGGCGAGAACACGAACATTGACCCAAGACTCTTTTTTAAGAGCCAGAATTACTGGTGCCATTTTTATAGCTTCAGGACGTGTTCCTATGACAATAAGAATTTTTGATAACTGCATTATCATATATTTATCCAATGGGTGATTAGTTATCAAGAACAGAAGATAGTTTGTTTGTCATCCTTGGTCTATACACGCCAAACAATTCTGTGCCACGTCCGCCGGAATGGAAATAATCAACTTCAGCATTAACCATATCAACAACAAACTTTCTATCATAATTGTTTTCAATCTTATAATTATCACAATATGCAATATTGATTAAACGCCATAGAAAGCAGTTCCTATGATAGACGTCTTCTGGAGTAAACCATCTACCAAGCACTGACTCGATCTCTTCGCTGCGAATTCCTTCAAAGCATCCCACTGAGTAGTCATTGTCAGGAATTTCATGGTCAATTTTACCAGTATGTCTATTCAAGCGAAGCCGCTCTGGAAATTCACAAAAGATTTTGTTCGCCTCGACTCTGGCTTCAGGCCATAGACGATTCCCATTTCTCCCTACATATTCTCCTATGCTCCAGAATTCACCATCTTCATTTAGGCTATCATGACAAAATTTTACAACTCGTTCAAGTTCCACAATATGATGCAGAGCAGAAATACATAATATCACGTCCCACTTTTCCCCATGGTATTCGAGGTCGTTAACATTGGCCTCGATTAAATCTAAATCTACTGTTGGAGAAAATTGCTTCGATGCCATATCAAGAAGATCTACATTAATATCCAGAAGCGACCACTTGACATTGGGCCCTACCTGCACTGCATAACTTGCCTCAATCCGGGCTGCACCGCTACAAAGGGATAATACTTTAACTACCCCTCCTTTCTCGGCTCTTGATTTTAGTCGCGCAATAAAATCTGGTGGTACTTTGGGAAGACTTGAAGCGAGCATACGTGAAGCATATTCATATGGCGTCTCATTAGATAATGGTTCAACATCTCTGACAATATTATTAAGGGTTTTACTTCCAACTGGGGTATTGGTGGACATGAGTTTTCTAACCGGACGAGATACGCCTTCAGCCATTTCTGCGCGCAAATTCTGGACTGCAGAATACATGCTATGCCTATAAACACTACTGAAATGCTCAATTTCATTTTGAGCGCGCAGGTTATGAAATGAACGGGCCCTCAATATGCATAGTCTATCTTCTCTTCCTACACACAAATCAGAAATTGCCAACCAATCTCCAATAGGATTATTGTCTTGGCCAGGTTGGCATCTAAGCACAAGATAACCACTAAGGTGATTCAGGAATGACAAATCCAAATCTATTACCCTCCACCAAGGGGGTTGCACCCCGCCTAAAACCGGCAATGAGCAAATTGGGATTGCGGGATTATTTCTATCCAGTTGGTGAAAATAAATCTCACAAATTAAACCATCTGAACTTATGTTTGCGAGCGCTGCTGAATATCGGATAAATAGCCGAGTATCTTTTTCAACCTTGATGGGATAATTTATTCTAAAGCTTTCGCCTGACACAAGAATCAGTGATGAGCGTTTATCCTCGCAATGAACTATTTGCATCCATCTTGGGAAAGCAATCGAACTTGGTGTACCTACTATTTCAAAACATGCAGTTTCGTCTAAATAAAATTCATCTGGCATATCGGGTCGCAACAGACTGCCGTTCTCTAGAGGTGCATTAATGCGCACCAGTAATTTTAACATGATTTTACTAAGAATATTTCGTATTTTCATGCCTTTGACCCTCTTGAAGAATGAGGGATCCATTCCCCCCACTTGGCTTCATAGATCTTTTTGTTTTCTTCAAATAATTTATCTCGCTCTTGCTGTTTGAGTTTATTGAATGAGGCAGACAAATAGTGGTGTACAAAAACATCCTCTGCACACAAAATCCTTAACCCAAATTGCTCGATACGGCGGCAGTAATCGTCATCTTCAAAAAAACCTCGTCCAAAGGTTTCATCCAGCGCTCCGACACTTTCATAGGTTGTGCGCAGCATCATCACACAAAAGAATGCCGCGGTTCTTAACGGATACGTCTGGCCGATGTGCCGGCAGGTATAGGCTAAAGACTTCAGTTGCATATCTTCCATACTAGTATAGTTGATATTGATTCTAGCCTCGTTGCCAATATTGTTCGTTACCGGCCCAATGAGGCCGATTGTCCGATCCCTCTCTAGGTGCCGAACCAAAGTGCGAACCCAACCGGGAGTGACATAGGTATCGTTGTTGAGCAGAACAAGGTATTCGCCGGTCGCAACTTCCAACCCCTGATTGTTGGCAGCAGCAAAACCACGGTTGCTGTGATTGCAAATTAACCTGCGATTATCCTTTCCATCCACCCATGCAGACAGAAAGGATGGGGAGCCATCACTGGAAGCGTTGTCGACCACTATAATCTCAAGTTTTTCGTATTGGCTGTACCTTTCCAGACTCTCCAGACATTGGCGAGTAAGATCTAGATTGTTATAGGTCACCACCACGACACTGACCTTGGGATCACATTCGGAGGATTCTGCTTGTTGGACAAGCATCTCGGCACGATGCTGCCAAGTCTGCCCCTGTGCAAACAATTTACGCCGCTGAACCAGGTCCTTCGGCTCAGATTGGCTTAGAACGGTGCGTACCGCCAGCAGGAAAGCGTCTTTACCTGCAGCCGTATATACCAAGCCTTCAAACTGTGTCATCTCAGGTAGGTCGACAGCCACAATCGGTTTGCCAGCGCACAAATATTCATATGCCTTGACTGGATTGGTTGCCAATGTCAGCGGGACCGTCTTGAAGGGTAGCAAGCAAACATCAAAGCCATACAAATAATATGGTAGCTGCCCATAGGGTACTTCACCCGTGAATGTCACGTTCTGTAACTTTGATAGCTTCGCTTTTGCATTGACAGTGTCTGAACCGATCAAAATCACATGGCAATCCGGATGCTGTCTTGCGACGGCCTCGACCAGATCAAGATCAAACCACTCAGCAATCGCACCATAGTAGCCAATCACACGGCGTCCGACCGCATCCTTATAGGTTGTATTGGGAGTTTGTGCGAAGTGTTTATAATCGCAAGCGTTGCGAATCAAGGTTCGACGCCTTGTCGATTCAGGAATAAATTCATCCAACCAAGTCGAAGTTGTAATTATTAACTCAGCCTCGCTTAATAGACGTTTTTCAAGTTGAATCAGAGATTCGGCATTGTTACCAAAACCCTCATGATAGTCCATACAGTCATAAACAAAGCGGCCATTTGGAAGCACAGAGGCAATATCGTGCCAGAAGGGGTGGTCAACAATGGAAACAATCTGCTTGGATTCCGCCCAAATCAATACCTCACCAATGCTTTGCCGAAGCTGAGTGATAGTCTCAGGGCTAGGGGCTCCGGAGTATATCGACATGGCGCCTTCTGCAAAAAGTTGCACCTGAAAAATCTGCGCAGTATCCCCAATCTGCTCAATTTCAAAGCCTACCCGTTCGTCATCTATTAAGGATGGCGAAACATAAAAAACACGGTGCCCTGAGGCAGCCAAAGCTAACGCTAACTGTTGCGGGCGCTGGTGTCGAAAATGCCAATCGATGACACCCCAGAAAATATAGTCGGGCTTATCGAAGTTCTGACTGATAGGCCTAATAGTGGGTGCCCTAAATTTTGCTGCCCGCAAAAAAACGCGTTGAATCGAACGGCCGACTTGGCGTAGAAATCGGTGATAAGTAAAACTTACCAGTCGTCTCGCAGGCAGCGGCAATGGAAGATCGTGATAGCGGTTGAGCAAAAGCTGGCTTAATTGCTGTTGATCTTGCTTAGTCAATCCAAAACGAAACAAGCGGGCCGCAAAACGTAAAGGGCGTGTAATCCGCCAAGAAAATCCATTTTTTATGTGCTCGACACGTTCCAGTGCTATGTCGCGTTCCATTACTGCAACATCACGTTCTTTTGCTGCAACATCGCGCTCAGCTATCAAAATATCCAGATCTGCCTTTACCTGTTCAATTTGCTCAATTAATGAGTTAGTAAAGTCAATAGATTTTTCTGTACGTTTTATATTGCAGATACTAGAATATTCCTCGTTTTCTGCACTGTTGAGATTTATTGTTGGCATAGCTTTAATAATATATTGGTAGACATTACCTTGCTGTCTTGTTTTTAGTGCTGATGCAAGCCACTCTGGAAGCTTGTCCCACGACGATGAAAACTCAGAAAATTCTGGCTCAATATTCCTTGTTTCTATGCAACAGATGGTCAATCCTGCTTCTGACAACATATGTTCCAAACTATTTAATGACCAATACCTTAAATGGGTATAATCAAGAAGACCTGTCTCCCTGTACTTAAAATCGTTAGTTATTAACTCAGAAACAATGCCGTTATAACACACATTTGGCACTGAAATGACAACGTATCCATCGCTGTTTAAATGTCTGAGCAGTGACCGCAAACAACCTTGCGGGTCGCGTAAGTGCTCAAGAACATCCGCTGCAACAATTATATCAAAAGTACGGTCGCCAAGAATTTCATCCCAATTCGCAGTATCAATATCAACGATAGCCAGTTCTTCACAATAAGGCCTCGCATACTCAGCGCTATTTTGATCACACTCGACACCAAAAACACTGCAATGCGCATACTCACAAAGGATTTTTGACATTACACCACAAGCACATCCAAGCTCGAGGACATTTTTGTTTTTACCAATCAGTCCAACAACTTTTGCTGCTGTACTGTCACCAAATGGATCAAACTCATAATAGTAATGGGAAGACATTCTTTTAATTAATTTGTTTGTTTCGCATATTTTACCAGTTTTAGCTTCATTATTACATTCATCAATATCGCACAAATACTTATCAAATTTGTCTGCGTTTTTTACAATATATTCAGGAAGCACATACTCTGCTACCATTGGTGTAAATGTAAGATTTCTCCCAAAAATGTCTATGCCACGACTTATGGCATCGGCAATAATTTGTGTGTCTAAATATTTTTCATTGTTGTATTCATTATGTGAGTATGATTTAATTTTGGTGATAATCGACTCAACCCCCCCTAAGTAACTGAAGTGCCATCCACCATTATCAATAATAACGATGTTTTTATCATATTCTTCGCTATTTGATTGTAATTTAGAAGATAGTTCCATAACTAAATTACGTATTTTTTGTGGAGACAATCCGTTCATGTAATCTACCATTGCCGACCATGGTAAATTTTGCATCTGATCACAAGCATTATTTAAATAGTAGTAAAATAGGGTCTGACGAAATAGTTTAGTCCCCTTCATTTTCGAGGCAGACTCAACCACCTCTGGATTAGGAATTTCATCAACATCAGAAATAATAATTTGTGTCCCAGGCTTACAATCAATCAATCCCCTCGCTATTGCATTTCTCTGATGGGCCTCCAAGATCCAGGGGTCAGATGAATCAGGCATGTCATCTACGACAACATGAACAATTTTATCGGCAAATTTTTCAAACCTTTGCTTGTTATCGTAATAGTAAAGTGGCTTATCATTATTTTGAAATGTTTTTGTTGCCTCCACCAAAACAAATCTATCTACCACAGCGTTTAATGTGTTTAATCGTATTTCAAGCAAGTCAAGTTCATTGAAAAACGTGAAGGTATCTATGATCATAGCACTTTCCCATCGTCACGGTGCTCTTGCATAACTGTTATATTTGACCTTAAAGCCAAGAGTACGTGCACAGGCTGCTCAGATGATATATTGAAGACAATGGCATTCACAATATCGTCTGCACCTACAAGCTTGCCGCTTTCATCAACATAGGATATTGACGCTCTAAATGAATAAGAACCTGGGTGAAGAAGTGGCAAACCCATCTTAAATTCAATTATAACTTCTGCACCACACCTTGGTGGATAAATTATCATTCCCTCGTCATCAGTATTGCCACTCGCTATATCTATACCACGAACATTTCTCAAGCTGTAACCGACAATTAATTTGCTTTCATCGTGTAAACTATTGTTTCTAAATTTCATTCTCAAATAGATGGACGAGTCGTTTTGCACCGAATCTGTTGGGTTGCCAGCCTTATCGCAGACTGTTATCTCCGTAAACACACATTTTTGGTTTCCAAATCTAAGTTTTCCATTAAAGTTCCTTACGTATTTGTCGGTATAATTTGCCTCACAAGAAACGTTTACAGACTCACTTGGTGAAACAAGTCTCTGTTGAGAACTTAAGTTTGCGAGGTAACTGTCAACTGTTGTCGCTGTATCTCCAAGTTCCTCTATAATTCCTCTGTCAACCCAAATCGCCATATCACACAATGTTTTTACAGCAGTCGCATCATGCGAGACAAACAGAATTGTCGTGCCTCTCTCCCTGAGTTGATTAAATCGATACATACATTTATGAACAAAATACGCATCGCCTACAGCGAGGGCCTCATCTACAACAAGAACGTCGGGTGACACACTCGCCTGAACTGAAAAAGCAAGCCTCACAAACATACCGCTAGAATATGTTTTGACTGGTTGATCTATAAAATCACCAATCTCTGAAAAATTTACTATATCATCGTAAATTTCACTAGTCTCCTCACTTGTCAATCCAAGCAGGGCAGCACTCATATAAACATTCTCACGTCCAGTGAATTCAGGATTAAACCCTGCACCTAACTCCAACAAGGCCGCTACTCTTCCATTGATATAGATGCTCCCACTCGTAGGCGTGAGTGTTCCACAAATCATCTGTAACAATGTAGATTTACCAGAACCATTACGGCCTATAATGCCAACAGTCTCTCCCCGTTTAATCTGAAAAGAAACATCGCGAAGCGCCCAAAATTCTCTGTAATATGTTCGAGACGAGCACCGAACTAAATCTTTGAAAAAAAACTGCTTGAGCCTATCCCTTGGATTATCGTAGATATGGTAGCACTTGCTGAGGTTAGAAACTTGGATTGCTACATCAGGGGACATCAACAGACCTCTTCGCCATTTATCATAAAAACGCCATAAGCCATGCGACAACAAACTCAAAAAACATCACAAGATATCACCTTAAGATACGCGTAGGATTTCGTCAAAACACCCTTCAATCAGAAGTCTTTTGTACGTATATTTGATAGAATTGATAATTGGCAATTGACATTATATTTATCTTACCAGAATACAGTGTCGTAAATGCATCAATTGCTGCTTTTGGTGAAAATAAAGGGTTTTTATTATCACCACCCAAATAATCATCAAAAGCCATGATCCCACCTGTTTTTAGCAACCTAAAGCAAAGAACAGCATCACACAACACGTCAGGCGCTTCATGTGAACCATCAATATAGATAAATTCAAAATAATTTTTATAATCACACAAAAGCCTTGGCAAGCATACGTCAGAAAAACCTTTGTGAATAATTAGGTCAACATTTTTAACACACTTACTAATTGCTTCTTTGGTGTTCTTTGCAAACCGCGACTCTACTAAATTCATTTCGATGCCAGTAGATTTTTGTTCTAAACCACCTTCCCAAGTATCAACACAATGAATTTCTATATCTGACGAGCAACCTAATTTATCTATTAGATAGCAAGTGCTTGCGCCTTCATATGACCCTATCTCAAGAATTTTTTTTGGATTAAACTGTAAAAATATCTGATCCCAATTGTTTTTTGCTACATCAGCGAACCATGTATTAGTGAATTTGTATCCACCCATATAACCCTACTTTCTCCTTATTGAAAAGGCTACAAAATATCGGCAAAACCCTTCCGAGTTCTCTGAAACCAACCCAGGCCAAGCCATGCCATTGATATTCCCAGAAGCATCGTCAGGCACCACCCTGACCAAGATGGCACCTTACCCAAAATCAGCACATCCCGTATTTGCTCGATGATAAAAGTCAAAGGATTCAAGTAAATAAAAATGCGATATTTTTCAGGTAAAGCAGATACTGGGTAAAAAATTGGGCTCATAAACAAAAGGATTGTTGTCAGCATACCAATCGCTTGGGCGATATCGCGCACGTACACCCCGAAAGACGCCAGAAACCAGCTGAGCCCAAGGGTCATCAACACAAGCGGCGCGATGACAAACGGGGCAAATATGAGCGTCCAAGGTAGACTACCAGTAAGTAATCCGTAGAATATGACCAGCACAATCAGGCTGATCACACCATGGAAAAGCGCCGCACCCATGGTAATCAGGGGGAGTATTTCCAATGGGAAAACCACCTTCTTCACGTAGTTGACATTGCCGGTGATCAGAGAGGGGGCACGATTGACACATTCGGCAAACAGGTTGAAAACAATCAACCCGGAAAAGAGAATGAGAGCAAATTCGAATTTGCTCTCGCCACCGTTCCCCCACCGGGCCTTGAAGACTACGCTGAATACAAAGGTGTAAATAGTCAGCATCAGGATGGGATTAAAAAACGACCATAGCAAGCCAAGGATCGAACCTCGGTAACGACCGACCACCTCCCGTTTGATCATCTGCCAAATAAGATTACGAAACCTCCAGATATCTTGAGGCATCTTTATCAGAGTAAGGTTCATTCCAATCACCTTCCCTCTTCCACAACGAATTAGAAGGCCGAAGTTACTAGTGCCGGCAACCATTCAGGACTTTGATCCTGCAAAAAAGGAAGTTGCCGGTCCTTATCTGACATAACAATCTGACTGTGAATTTCAGTTGGCCACTCGACCCCAATTTGCGGATCATCCCAGCGAATTCCGGCTTCCGACGGCGGATGGTAGTAATTCGTACATCGGTAGACAAAATCGGCGACTTCTGAGAGGACGACAAATCCGTGCGCAAAGCCTGGAGGTATATACATCTGCCGGTGGATAATATCGTCCAATACCGCTCCGGTCCACTGCCCAAAGGTAGGCGACCCCCGCCGCACATCAACCGCAACGTCGAAAACCCGCCCCCGCGCAACGCGTACCAACTTCCCCTGGGGTTGTTGTAATTGATAGTGCAGGCCGCGCAGGACGCCGCGTCGCGAGCGGGATTGATTGTCTTGAACAAACCTTATGTCCAACCCGGCCTCTATAAACATACTCTCACGATAGGTTTCAACAAAAAATCCCCGCTCATCACCGAATACTTTCGGCTCGAAAATCAGGACGCCGGGGAGGCAGGTTTCAATAATTTTCATAGAATCCGTTACAAGGAAAAGAAATCGTGACAAAATTTTGTGATGTATGATCCGTAACAGGGAAACTCAACCACCCTCCTCCATCACTCGATATCCTTTTCTGTGTGCTTCCGTATCCAGACGATGTGCTTTCAGATCATTGGCGACGTTGTCAATCTTCTGATTCAAAGCGTTAACTTTGAAATCAATCATATCGAATTTTTCGTCGGTTTTCCTTGAAAGCGCTTGAATCTCAGTATGTAATACATCGTGCCCCTCGGCAACCAATTCAATTTTACTTTCCATTCGCTCCAAAATAACTATCAGGTGATCCTTTTCCATGTTCCCTCCTTTAGCGATCCGTGATACGTAATTCGTGACCAGCAGTCATTAAAACATCAAATCATCACGTAAAACCATTTCCAGATACTGTCGATAAGTCGATTTTGGCGTGTCGGCAACAATCTTTTCAAATTGGGCTCGGTCGTGAAAGCCTTTGCGGAAGGCGATTTCCTCGAGGCAGGCGATCTTCAGCCCCTGGCGAGCCTCCAGGGTGCCAACAAAGTGGCTGGCTTCGAGCAGACTCTCGTGGGTGCCGGTATCGAGCCAGGCGATGCCGCGACTGAAGCGCTGAACCCGCAGCTGCCCTTTTTCCAGATAGGCCTTGTTGACATCAGTGATCTCAAGTTCCCCGCGCGCCGACGGCTTGAGATTCTTGGTGATTTCAACCACCTGTTCATCGTAGAGGTACAGGCCGGGGACGGCAAAATTTGACTTCGGCTGCGCCGGCTTCTCCTCGATACCCAGCACTCGCCCTTCCCGATCGAACTCGACCACGCCGTAGCGCTCAGGGTCGTGCACCGGATAGCCGAAAATACACGCCCCTTCTGAAAATTCTCTGACAATCTGGTCAAAATCCATCTTGCCGAAGAAAATGTTATCGCCAAGGATCAGAGCCACTTTCTCGTCGTTGATGAACTCCTCCCCAACCAGGAAAGCCTGCGCAATCCCTTTCGGCTCCGGCTGCACGGCGTAGGAGAGTTTGATCCCGAAGCGGCTGCCGTCGCCGAGCAACTGCTGGAAGCGCGGCGTGTCGTGGGGCGTCGATATGATCAGGATGTCACGGATTCCGCCGATCATCAGGGTTGACAGCGGATAGTAGATCATCGGCTTGTCGTAGACCGGCTGCAGCTGCTTGCTGGCCACGAGGGTCAGCGGATAGAGCCGGCTGCCGGCGCCACCGGCGAGGACGATTCCTTTTTTGAGCATGACATTTACCCTTTGTGAGGAGTCAGAAGTGAGGAGTCTTCACGGGCTCCGCTCCTGGATGTATCGTTTCAAACTTACCTGCCAATCGGGAATTGATACTCCCGTTGCTTGCAGGTATTTCTCCTTGGAAAAGACCGAATAAGGCGGACGCGGTGCGGGCAAAGGGTACTCTTCGGTGCAGATCGGTTCAAGTTTTTTGATCCTAAAAGACGCCCCCCCGCCCCGCATCTGAGCAACAATTTCCGTGGCAAATTCGTGCCAGTTGCACTCACCAAGATTGCTGAAATGATAAATGCCAAACGCGCTGGCATTGCCGGCAAGCTCAATCAAATTATAAATGGCCTGTGCCAGGTCGCCGGTATAAGTCGGGGTGCCAAACTGGTCGGCGACGACACGCAGTTCTTCACGTTCCGAAGCCAGACGAATGATGGTCTCGACAAAGTTCTTGCCACCTGGGCCATAGAGCCAGCTGGTGCGGATGATGAAGAATTTTTCCAGGTCGCTGGCCAGAATTGCCTGCTCTCCGGCAAGCTTAGAACGGCCGTAGGCGGAAATTGGTCCGACCGGATCCTCCTCCCGATAAGGTGTCGTTTTCCTCCCGTCGAAAACGTAATCGGTTGAAATATGCACCAGCACCGCACCGACCGCCTTGGCCGCCTCAGCCAGATTCCCCGGCCCAAAACCGTTGACACGAGTCGCCAACTCTTCCTGCTCTTCACAGGCGTCAACATTGGTAAACGCCGCACAGTTAATGATGACTTCGGGGCGCAGACGCGACAATTCACTCAGCACCTGCGCTCGATCGGTGATATCGAACTCAGGTAGATCGTAGCCATGCAATGCGCTGCCTGGTGGAGCCTGTTCGCGCACCTTGCGCGCCAGCATGCCATTGCTGCCGATCAGGGCAATCCGCACTTTCAGCGCCCTTCGTACTGCTGCGCGTAATATTCACGGTAAGATCCGCTCACCACCCGTTCAACCCATTCCGGATTGGCCAGGTACCAGTCGATGGTGCGCTCGATCCCCTCACTGAAGGTGACAGTCGGCTGCCAGCCGAATTCTTCGCGGATCTTGGTGGCGTCGATGGCGTAGCGGCGGTCGTGGCCGGGACGGTCCTTGACGAAGCGGATGAGGCTTCTGCGCGGCGCGCCGCCGGGGAGTAATCCGACCTTGGCGTCGAGCAGGTCGCACACCGTCTGCACCACTTCGATATTCTGCTTCTCGCTGTTGCCGCCGACGTTGTAGGTCTCCCCCACCCTCCCGTTATGCAACACGCTCAGGATCGCACTGCAGTGATCGACGACGTAGAGCCAGTCGCGCACATTTTTACCGTCTCCGTAAACCGGCAGGTCCTTCCCCTTGAGGGCATTATGGATGATCAACGGGATCAGTTTCTCGGGGAAGTGATACGGACCGTAATTATTGGAGCAGTTGGTCATCAGGGTCGGCAGGCCGTAGGTGTGGTGGTAGGCGCTGACCAGATGATCGGAAGAAGCCTTGCTGGCCGAATAGGGAGAGCGCGGGTCGTACGGGGTCGTCTCGGTGAAGAGGCCGGTGTCGCCAAGGGAACCGTAGACTTCGTCGGTGCTTACATGCAAGAACCTGGGGCTGGAGGCTGAGGGCCGGGGACTGGACAACCAGACCTTGCGAGCGGCTTCCAAAAGAGTGAAGGTGCCGACGACATTGGTCTGGATGAACTCGGCGGGACCGGTGATGCTGCGGTCGACGTGGGATTCGGCGGCAAAATGGGCAACCGTGTCGATTTGTTCTTCGGCGAACAGGCGTTCGACCAGGGCGGCGTCGCAGATGTCACCCTTGACGAAGCGGTAGCGGGGATCATCGGCGACGTCGGCAAGATTTTCCAGGTTGCCGGCGTAGGTCAGCTTGTCGAGATTGATCAGGCGGATATCCGGGCATTGCTTAAGGCTTAATCTCACGAAATTCGAGCCGATGAAGCCGCAGCCGCCGGTGACGAGGAGGTTTTTCATTCTATGAGAACCTTTCGTGATACGTGATGCGTGATTTTGTAGGGGCAAGGCATGCCTTGCCCAGGGCGAAGCATGCTTCGCCCCTACAGTCATGGGCATTGATTTCGTAGGGGCGGAGTCACCCCGCTCGGGTGCGGAAACCGCGCCTCTACGACGACAAAATCAAATCCGCCGCCGCACCCAGATCTTTGCACACACTAGTCCCCGGAAATCGTGCGAGGACCTTCGGCTCATCCGCTGTCCCATATCCGGTTCTGACCAGGATAGACTGACAGCCGGCAGCCACTCCGGCCTCGATATCTGCAAGCTTGTCACCGATCATCCAGGAACCTGCCAGGTCGATACCGTGATCGCGAGCCGCCTGCAGCAGCATTCCGGGAAACCCTTTGCGGCAGTCACAATCGATCTGGTATTGATCCTGCCCCTCCGTGGGATGGTGCGGGCAGACGTAGAAGCCGTCGATAACAACATCAGTCCTCCGGAGTTGCTGCTGGAGATGTTCATGCAGTCGACATACGGCTTCACGCGGAAAGTAGCCGCGCGCCACCCCGGACTGGTTGGTGACGACGATCAGCAGAAATCCGGCACGCTTGAGCCGGTTCAGGGCGTCGGGAACACCAGGGATGAAACGGAAGTCTTCGACGCGATGCAGGTAGTTCTTCTCGACGTTGATCGTACCGTCGCGGTCGAGAAATACGGCTCGCTGCGAACTTTTGTTCACTGTGACACCATGTTTAATCTTGGTATGCCTGCAAAATTTTATCAATGATACTACTTGTCGAGCGGCCGTCGACCAGATCGATCAGTTCTACCCTTCCCCCCCAGCTTTCCACCAGATCCTTACCCACCACCCCTTCGGGGGTGTAGTCGGCCCCCTTGACCAGGATGTCGGGGCGCAGGGTACCGATCAATTCGAGCGGAGTGTCTTCGTCAAACAGCACCACGTAATCGATACAGTCGAGCGCAGCCAGGATATGAGCACGTTCGTCTTCGCCGATCAGCGGGCGCTTCGGTCCTTTGAGACGGCGGATCGAGTCATCGGTGTTCAAACCGAGAACCAGCAGATCGCCGAGCTTCCGGGCGGCCTGCAGATACTTGACATGGCCGACGTGCAACAGGTCGAAGCAGCCGTTGGTGAAGACCACCTTCTGACCCAGTGCCCGCCGTGATTCCAGCAACGCAGCCAACGTTTTGCGTTCGTGGATCTTGCTGTCGGCATCGAGATGCTGTCGGCCGAGTGCCTCGAGAATTTCCGCCGCCGTAACGGTCGAGGTGCCGACCTTGCCGACGACGATGCCGGCCGCCAGATTGGAAAGCCGCGCCGCGTCAGCTAACGACAGCCCGGCGGCGAGACCCAGGCCGAGAAGAGCCAGGACGGTATCGCCGGCCCCGGAGACGTCGAAGACCTCGCGGGCCTCGGTGGGGAGATGCAACGCGTTGCCGTCGCGATAGAAGAGGCTCATCCCCTCCTCGCTGCGGGTCAGCACCAGGGCTTCCAGTTCAAGATCTACGCAAAGTTGTCGACCGGCTCGACACAGGCTCGCCTCATCGCTGATGGCGACCCCCGAAGCCGCCTGCGCCTCCTTGCGGTTCGGAGTCAGGGCGGTGGCTCCACGGTACTTGCGATAGTCGTTCCCTTTCGGGTCGACCACAACCGGTACACCGGCCTTGCGGGCAGCGGCGATAATCTCCTGCAGCAACCCTTCGGGGAGAACGCCCTTGAGATAGTCGGAAATCAGCAGAATCTGGCAGGACGGGAGGGCAGCGCAGACAGCCTCAGCGAGTTGCCTTTCCTGTGCAGGGGAAATTTCAGACCGGGTCTCACGATCGATACGGACGATCTGCTGGTTGCTGGCCAGTACCCGGGTCTTGCGGCTGGTCACCCGCCCTGAAACAAGGAGAATGCCGTCGATATCCACGCGACGTTCTGCCAGCAACTCCCTGAGCAAATGGCCATCGGCATCGTCGCCGAGGACGCTGCATACCCGCACATTGGCCCCAAGCGCCGCCAGATTGTTGATGACGTTTCCCGCACCGCCGAGGCGCAACTCCTCGCGCCGGACCTCGACCACCTGGACCGGGGCCTCGGGAGAGATGCGCTCGACCCTGCCCCACAGGTATTCATCCAGCATCAGGTCGCCGATGACCAGAACATTCAGCCTGTCGACGATTTCGAAAAAACGTTCCGCATCCAGACGATTCATATTCGGCACCTCGGCCTTTGGAAGAACGGGCCGTGAATTGCCGGCCTCATCCCTAAGGGCTGAATTAAATGTTTAATTATATTGATAAAGGCTAAGGAAGGGAAATCTTTTCTCTGTGTCGACGGGGGAAACCGCTCAGTGCGGCAGACCGACTTTCCTTTCACGAAGATTGAGCAGTCCGGTCTGCACATAGGCCTTGAGCCTGTGCTCCATTGCCTGACTGCGCGCTTCGTCGTCGAGGAGCTCCGAACGGGGAGGAAAATCAAGAGAATAGCGGTAAAGCCTGGCCTTCTCTTTCGGCGAACGCATCAGCAGATAATTCCCCTCGATCAGCGCGACCTCTTCCTTCCCGCCGGAAGGCTTGACCACCGCGAAGCCCGAATCCGCGAGCGACGAGGCGAAGAGGTTGCGGCCCCATCCCTGGTGCGGTCGGTTCAGGCCGAGTAACCCGATTAAGCTCGGGCCGATATCGACCTGGCTGGCGACGGTCTGGCGACGCCCCTTCAGGTCTGGGAAAACGCCAGGCGCGTAGAACAGCAAAGGGACATGGAAGCGCTCTGCATTCATCCCGGTGATGGCAGGCGGCGAGCCGAAACCGTGGTCGCCGGTAACGATGAACAGCGTATCTTGAAAATACTTTTCGCTACGCGCAATACGGAAGAATTCGCCGAGCGACCAGTCGGCATAGCGCATCGAGTCGCCGCGCCCCTGAGGAATATCGGAGACAGGTATCGATTTGAACGGCAGCGGATCGGGGAGTTTGAACGGCGAATGATTGGTAAGGGTCAGGATGGCACCGAAAAATGGACCCTTTTCGGCGAGGGCACGGAATTCCTTGTTGGCACGCATGAAGACGTCGTAATCGCCGACCCCCCAGACCGGGTCGAGGAAGGTCGGGTTGACATAGTCATCGCGGCCAATGAAACGATGAATGCCGTGTTGGCGGAAAAACCCCTCTTTGTTGTCCCAGGAAAAAAGACCGTTATAGAGAAAAACCGAGTCGTAACCCGCATCGCTAAGGATGCTGGGAATACCGGAAAACTCCTGGTGAGCCTCCATGGATTTCATCAGGTACTCATAACCGGGGAGGTTGGGGAATCCGGCGAGGGAAGCAAAAACACCCTGATGCGTATGGGTGCCGTTTGAGAAGGCCCGCTCGAATAGTAAACCATCGTTGGCGATGGCATCAAAATCCGGAGTAAGCGAAGGGTGCGCGCCGAGGGCTCCAACATGACGCCCGGAAAAACTCTCGATGAGAACAAGGACGACATTCACCGGCCCGCGCCGGGTGCCGGCCTGAACCGCGCCCCGTCGCAGCAGAGGAAATTCCGGCGACGACAGGTCCTTGTCGTCGGGGAGATAAAGCATCTGCCTGGTCGTCTGCAGCGCCTCGTCGCGTGGCATGGCCTTGGTCCAGAACTGCTGGCTGCCGAACAGTTTTTCCAGGCCGCTGCGCCCCAGGGTGTAGATACCATTGAGGGCCAGGTTGTTGGCGAATGGTTCCTCGCTGAAGAAGGCGTCCCCCCAGCGCAGGGGCTCGCTGGCCACCCCCCCGCGGGCGATCAAAACCATGATGGCCAGCCAGAGGACCGCTGCCACGAACCGCCCCGGCAACAGCCGCGGCCGACCGGTCGCACTGCCGGCCGGCCAGCAGGCGCGATAAAGCCATGCTACGGCGGCGATAAGCACGGCTGTCAAAACTAACCAGACCAGCAGGTAGCGAAACACCGGGTACCCTT
The DNA here is from genome assembly GCA_964603155.1 of uncultured Geobacteraceae bacterium. Classification (GTDB taxonomy): domain Bacteria; phylum Desulfobacterota; class Desulfuromonadia; order Desulfuromonadales; family BM103; genus VAUL01. The sequence continues at coordinate 158,617 of CAZRTZ010000001.1, forward strand.
CCCAGACCATCCCGGCCACGATTTTCGGATGACTGAGATATTCGAAAACCAGCGTATTGAAGCGCATCTCCAGTTCCCGGTAGAACTCGGCCTCGGCCAAACCGGCAATGATGATTCCACTGGCGGCGACGCAAAATAATCCTGCCAGGATTTTACGCCGGCGTTCATACAGCCACAGCAGGACCAGAAAGAGAGGGATCAAAAGGTAGGATGCGACCGCCAGATCGAAACGCGCGCCGACGAGGAAACTGTTTACCAGAATCTCGCGGGGGATCTCCGCCGCCTGCAAGCTGTTGCGCCAAAGCATCACGGCGCGCAGGACGCCGAAAAGGATCAGCAGCAGGAGATAAAGACCGAGAGCAAAACGGATCTCGGGGAGGATTCTCCGAAAGAGTCCGGTCTTAAGTTCATGTTTCAAAGGTAATTCGACAGTCATGCAAAGGAACTCCACAAGTAGACGTTAACTTGCCGGGGATGGTCGTTGCCTGAGCGACAGGACAAGGTTGTCAATCGAGAGGATTGCGCCCCGGCAAACGACCCAGGCCTGCCGACAGCTTCTGCTTGTCATCAGGCGCAAGAGAAGCTGCTTCAAGGTAGCCGTCAAACAGGTTTTCCCAACCATACTCCCTGAGAAAACCTGCATCTTCCTCGTAACGCAGCATATGCCGGAAGTTGCGGAGCCTTTCCGCGACGGGAAGCGGCCTGTGCCTGATCGCCATATCGGCGACATCTATCAGACCCAGCCTTTGACGATCGGGCATAACAATGATGTTACCAAAATGAACGGAGCGGAAATATACCCCGCTTTGATGCAGTTCCGCAATGAAACCGGCAAGCTTTGACAGCAGCGCCGGGCGTTCCTGCGGATTGTCACGCAGCCTGCTGCGCAGTGTCTCACCGGGGAGGGGTCGATAGGTCACTAGATGGCGATTGACCGCCCCACAGTAGCAGATATCCAGCACCGTGAGCGTAGCAATCGGAATTTCCGCCAGCCGCCGGGCATTGCGGACGAAGCGCCGGGCGTAGGGGAAAAACAGGGCAGAAGAGAGCCAGCGTTTGCGGCGAAAGATCTTGACAAGATTACCGTCTGGCAAAACCAGCACCTTTTCACCGTAGGCATCGCGCTCCAGGACGGTTGACGACGCCAGGATCTGCCGATAGGTCTCAAGATCGATACGTTTCATGGCCCGTCCAGACTAAGCCAGATCCTTGCGTAAACGCGCCAGCAAGGGGCGGCGTAAATCAATAACCGATACCGGCCACCTTTCGGAAACGCCCTGCGCATATCCCGACAAGATGCTCCGGAGGCTTGCCGGGCCGAAACGATGGCCATCACGCAGCGTGCGCCGCGCCGTTCTGGTCAAGGCCTCAATCGCATGCTTCTTTGTAAAGCGCGTCGTCCAAGGCTTGCTGGTCTCGCGATCGATCATGATCAGCCGACCCTGTGATTCTTCACGGATCAGATCCTTGAGACGAACCGGTTGGAAAAAGCCCCTCGCATGCAGCCTGCCGACCAGATTCCCGACTTCCCGAAGTAGAGCAAGCTGTTCCCGGACCGGCAATGTCACGGCCAAGTCGGCGACATCCCGACCACGCACCTCCGAGACGACCAGGAAACCGCAGGTCGGCATGCCAGTGCGCCGGGACTCCCCCCAGGCCACCGACTGCATAACGGCAAAACCTGCCCGGTCAAGGGCCGACAGCATGTGCAACTCGCGGATCGGACCGCAGTGCGGTCGATGGCCGAGAAACAGTGCCTTCAGGAGCCAGATGAACGGTTCACCCGACATGCGCTTGAGATAAAAGCACCGGGGTGGCCCCTCCCCGTCGGCGATGGTGAAGCGATAGAGTTTGCGCCGGTCACGCGGGCAACTGACCATCTCCCCCACAGCACCATGCATCAGCGCGTCGAAGGAAGTTAGGCCGTTGGCTTTGAAAAGCGGTTCGAAATCAGGATTTATATGGAATGAGTTGGACATTCGGAGGCAGGTTCAAAGGAGATCGTGATCCGTTATCCGGGAAATATTATGATCGATGAAAAGCCATGAGCAACTGATTCACCCGTTCATCTTATCGAGTATCGCGGCGGCGAGCAGGGGGATGTTGATTTCATGGTGGCCGGTGATGGTGTAGCCGCGACCGCCGCCCGAGGTGGGGCGTTTGACCACGTTCTGCAGCGGCCGGTAGTGCTGAATCATGTCGAAGTTGGCGGTGGAGAAGTTCTCGACGTGGTAGCCGAGATTCTGGGCAATCGACAGCGCCTTGAGGAAGACCTCGGGGAGAAGAACCGCCGAGCCGACGTTGAGCCAGACGCCACCGCTCAGGTCGGTGACCACCGAAGTCAGCAGACGGAAATCGCGAGCAGACATCTCCCCGGTGACCGCACCGTCGAACTCGGGGTGCTGGTGAATGATGTCGGTACCGATGGCGACATGGACGGTGACCGGGATGCCGTTTTCCACACAGGTCGCCAGCAGGCTGTAATCCTTATAGGGGTGGTTGTTGTGGATGATGCACCGGCCGATCGCTTCACCAAAGCCCCCCCCTGCTGGCATGGCCGCCTTGAGCGCCCGGTTCATGCCACCGCCGGTTTCCTCGGAAAAGCCGAAATCGCCGCTGTGCAGCACCGCACCGACATCCTCGGAGGTGGCACCGATCAGCGAGACTTCAAAATCGTGGATCGCCGCCGAGCCGTTCAACGCCACGGCGGTGATGACCTTTGCCTCGATCAGTGACTTGAGAACCGGTTGCAGGCCACACTTGATGACGTGCCCCCCCATGGCTAGCACCACCGGTCGAGCGTTGCGCCGGGCCGTCACCACGGCATCCACCACGCCGCGCAACTGATCGGCACCGAGCACTTTGGGCATCGCCTCGAACAGACCGGCCACGGAAAGCCCGGCGTTGGCTGGTTTGGCAAAGTGCTCTGCAACATTGACCTTATTGTCGCGGGAGGCGAGTGGATAGGTACTGATTGCCGACCAGTCGAGTGTCTTCGTGGGTGTGGTCATTCTGGGAACCTCTTAGAATCCTGGAGTCTGCGGAAGATCAGGGCACCATATTTTTTGTCTACAAAGCGAACCAGAAGTTCATAGCCCGAAAACTCCGACACAGCATCTATGTTCTTGAGCCTCGCCTCGATCGCAATCAACCCGGGCTGCAGCCGTTTGACCTCACCCCTGAAGTCTCGGACAAATTCGGCGCGGATGAAATCGTCGCCGCAATCACCGTAGAAAGGGATTTTCTCGCCGTTGGCTATCAGCGTGAGGGAGCGCAGTGACGGTTGCGCTGACAGCCAAAGACCGGCCTCCCTGGCCGACAACGCCTCCTGGGGAGACATTGCCCGGACCGATTTGACAACCGGAAAGGCGAACAATGCCAGCAGGATGCAACAAATGCCCCATTTGGGCAGACGGGGCTCAACCACCCCGACCAGTTCCACCAGACCGGTCCCAACCCAAAAACAAAGAAACATGGCAGGGATAAAAAGGTAACGTTCGTCGAGAAAATTGGCGTGAATATTATGCAAATATGCCACAACGAGAAAAACGAGAATGATCGTGAGCAGAAACGTATCTCCAAAATTCCTTTCACGACGGCATAGCAAACCGTAACAGGCAAGCAGAAAAAAGAGCCACCACATGTCGGCAATCAGAAGCCGCACAAGTCCGAGCAGATAAATCAGCGCCACGTTTTCCCTGACGATTTGGATGAAGTCGTTTTCCGGCATCGGCCCGATTTCAGCTTGCGCCGCCGTCAAACCCTTATCGATCAGGGGATCATGCGAGAAGAAATTGCCTTGCGTCATCTTGGTCAGAAAACTTTCTGCCTGAGACACCCTTGAAGACTTACCAGGTGCGTTTCCAAGAAATAAACCGGCAAGAATCAAGGTCAGTACCAAGGGAGCAAAAAAACTGCCGGCACATTGACCGAGACGCCCCTTTACCACTCCGGGCCTGAAAAACGCCATAAAAATCAACAGCAGCGTGGCGGGGATAAATATCACCCCTTCAAATCTTACGGTCGAGGCGACAAGTGAAAGCATGGCGGAAAGAAAAAAATACCATGGCGAACTCGTTTCGAATGAACGCCACAGCAGGTAAACAACCCCTGCCGCAACCAACAGAAACAGCGGATCGCGCATGACGCTAGCAGAAAATTTATTGAAAGTCGGGATCACGGCGAAGACCAGGCAGGACCACATAGCCACCTTCTGGTTGCCGATCTTTGCGAAAAGCAGGTAAAGCGGAAACAGGACCAGTACGGACGAAAAAACCGAGATCAATTCGCCGGCAAGGACGAGATCGACGCCCAATCTTCCGAACAGGGAAATCAGCAAGGGATAAAGAAACAGATTGTCACGCTTGAACGCTGTGAAGAAATTGCCATCCAGAAACTGCTGGGCTTGATTGATGTAACGTGGCCCGTCATTGGATATGACAACGTTACAGGACAGGAGATAAAGTTTAACCAGAAGAAGAACTATCGCCAGCGTAAAGATAACGTACAGGGACTTTTCGACTTTGACATTCAGCACGCTTCAACTCCCCTCCCGAAAGCGCGCAAGGCAGGCACTTGCCGGATCGAAAAAAAACTTTTCAAGTCTGATCGTCTCGTTCTGCATGCTGGCGGGACAGATTTTATGGCGCGACACCTCCCTGCAGGCCTCTTCAAATCATCGACGACGGGTCTGATCGATCTCACAGGCGTACCCACCCCGGCGGCATCAATCCCCGATCATCGTATTTGCTGGTGGAAAACCAGCGCTTCGGTGCAACAACAATTTTGTCGGGAGAATCATTGAGCCAGGCAGCCCACCATGAGAATCCGCTATTAGCAATAATGTTGTGCTTACAACTTTTCATCAGACGCATATCTTCATGTCCATGCATGGCATCGTTATGCTCGACGATCGTCATTGGCCATTGCAGAGTCAAATGTTGACGGACCCAGCCCGGATCGTCACTAAAAACGAAGAAGTGCGGATTTTCGACAAGTCTAGCCACATATCGAGCAGCGCGCTGAAAGTAATCCAGATCACAGTAGCCGTGAACAGCACGAACCTTGGGATTCTCCACATAATCGCCTCTGCGGACATGGATGCTGACGGAATTGCCACGTGCAATATTCCCCAGGACCGTCAGATTCATCCCATCAGGAGGTTGGCGCCAGGTGAACTCTTGCCGTATGACCTGCTCAGCATCAGAAAAGTAGCCGGGATTATTCCAGTTGCCGGCCAGATAGATGTCCCCGCGCAGATGAAGGATGGATTGATCGAAATGGAAATGCTTTTCACGAACGAAACTCCCAGGCCGTCCGGCGCTCCTTCCGAGCAGTTTTTCCAGTAGGGTTTTGCCGCGAACGGTTAATTCGAGAATTTCCTCGGGAGTTGCGAAATTCTCTACTATATTGAAAACACCGAGCACATACTGTCTGAAATCAACGGAATACGGTTGCCGGTAAGCAGAAAAAGCGGATACATCAAGCTTGAGTTCAGTCCCGAGATGCCAGGCAAGACGCCGACCCGCGGCATACGGAAACATCTGGTTGGCCAAACCACCACTTAATTTGACGATAACCATGGTTTAGATATTTTCATACTTGCATGACGCGGTTTTTACCAGCGAGCCTATCAATAAGACCAATGAGTCCACGCTTTTTTTTCGCTCTCGGACTCATGACAAGTTGTTCCGGATCATAAGAAACATCAGCAACTGAGTTGGCCTTTAATATAGTAATTTTCTCAGACCATTCGAATCCCTGAAAAAAATACTCCTTAAACTCTTTAACTATTGTCGTGTAGCGCATATCGAGAGATTTATAAAAGAAGGCTTGAACAGGTGCAAATTCGTTTAGGCTAGTTTTATTCTTTGGTAGGTAATAGATTACATTGTTTTTCATCATCAGTAAGTTCAGATGCGTAGGCATATTATATATGTAATCGTAATATATGGTAGGAAACTCGAGATACCCTTTCCCAGCAACCCTCTGCAATTCAGCGACAAATGCTTCACAATCAACTACATGTTCCAGAACATGCGAACATATTACATAATCGAACTCGTTATCAGAAAAAGGAAATCTATCCCCGTCGTAGTAGTAGACCGGCTTGTCTGTGACCATTTTGGGCACGCCGCTCCTTTGCATGACCTCTTCAGTCTCGTCGGGAAAAGCCATCTCAAGAAAGACATCCGAACGCGGGTGCGGCCCGCCACCAGGGCCAACCTCCAGCACCCTGTCTTTAGACGATATGTTAGTTACCCTTTCCGGGAAAAACATTACGCATACTCCGTGGACGTCACTTGATTAATGCGGCAGGAAAGAATCATCTGCAGAGAATTAGCTATATAAATTAGCTGCTGCTTCGACAGATGCGGCCCCATCGGCAGACTCAGCACCTCATCCGCAAGCTGTTCAGCCAAAGGGAAACTCCCCCGGCCAAAACCAAGCTCGCCGTAGGCTTCCTGTAGGTGCGGTGGAATCGGATAGTGGATCAGCGTGCCAACCCCCTTTTCTCTCAGTTCCTTTTGTAATCTATCGCGATCAGGGCACCTGACCACAAACAGGTGCCAGACGCTGGTACACCCTTCGGCCAAACAAGGCAATTTCAGGCCGGATTCCGCCAGACCCTGCAACAGGCGCAAGGCGACCAGTTCCCGACGCCGGTTCCATTCGTCGAGATGACGCAGTTTGACTCTGAGCAGTGCAGCCTGCAGTTCGTCGAGCCGGGAATTCACCCCCTTGACCTCGTTGACATACTTCTGTCGCGAACCATAGTTCCTCAGGATCCTGATTCTTTCGGCCAACCCGTCATCATTGGTGGTGACTGCACCGCCATCGCCCAACGCTCCGAGGTTCTTCCCCGGATAAAAGCTGAAACCGGCCGCATCGCCCAAACCACCGACCTTACGGCCATGGCACAGTGCGCCGTGGGCTTGGGCGGCATCTTCGATTACCTTCAGATTATACCGACGGGCAATCGCGTTGATCCTCGTCATCTCGGCCGCTTGGCCGTAGAGATGTACAGCAAGGATCGCCCGGGTTCGCGGGGTGATTGCCGCCTCGATCCGATCCGGGTCGATATTCCAGGTTCGCCAGTCGGGTTCGACCGGCACCGGCACAGCCCCGGTCTGTGAAGCCGCCAGCCAGGTGGCGATATAGGTATTCGAGGGGACGATGACTTCATCGCCCGCACCAATATCCATGGCGCGCAGGATCAGGTACAGGGCATCCAGACCGTTGCCGACGCCGATGCAATGACGCACGCTGCAGTACTCGGCGAACTCGCGCTCAAAAGCCGCGACCTCTTCGCCAAGTATGTACCATCCCGAGTTCATCACCCGGGAATAGGCGTCGTCGAGTTCCTCTCTCAGTTCGAGATAGGGTGCGCGTAAATCGAGAAAGGGGATTTTCACCGAGACACTCCGGAAGCTTCCTTAAGGAATGTTTCGTAGTCCCGGATATAGTCGTCCGGATCGTAGAGGTCGGAGGCCATCACCAGCAAAACAGCATCCTGCGTATAACGGTACTGTACACTCCATATCAGAGGTGGAATGTGAACGCCTAGCGAAGGCGAAGAAAGCTGAATTTCATCGGAACGCTGTCCATCGTCAACCAGCACCGAACAGGAGCCCTTGATACAAACCAGGAACTGGTGCAACTGTCGATGAGCGTGCTCCCCCCTCACCTCCTTGGACGGAACATCAAAAACAACAAAGTAGCGTTTGGGAATAAACGGCAGACCGTCGAGATGCTCGGCATAAGAGAGATTGCCGCGTAGATCGTGAACGATCGGAAGTTTATGGAGTGTCACTCCAGGGACAGTGCATTCCGGCAGCGGCGACACAACCGGCTTTACCAAAACCTTTTCGGAAACCGACGGGGTATTGATATAGCCTTTGATTCGAGCAGGGTTGCCGACAACGATTGCGTTGGCAGGGACATCCCTGGTGACAACCGCTCCCGCTCCGACCATGGCATTGCGACCTATCGTCACACCGGCCAGGATGGTGGCATTGGCGCCAATTGACGCACCCTGACGTAGAACCGTCTTCGCAAACTGTTCCGGGTAAACCTTGCTGCGCGGAAACAGGTCATTGGTAAAGGTCGCATTCGGCCCGATAAAGACATCGTCTTCTATCACCAGACCGTCCCAGAGTTGCACTCCGCACTTGACGGTCACCCGGTCACCGACAACCACGTCATTTTCGACGAAGACATGATCGCAGATATTGCATTCGGCTCCGATCACTGCACTGGGCAACACATGAGCAAAGGCCCAGATTCGCGTATCACGACCAATGCGGGATGATTCCACCAAAGCCTGCGGATGTTTGAAATAATCCATGGGACCAAACCTCTCGGTTGCTCTAGGAGTCTTGATACCGGAAAAACTTCAAGCGCACCAAATCCACCAGCAGGCGCGGATCCTGCCAGGCCAAACCCCACCCCTGGAAAACCACCTGCCGCTCGTTCGTTGTTCCACCACCCTTTTCCAAAAGATATCTCGCGAGCAACAGATACTGCCGGCGCAGGCGATAGCGCAACAGTTTGCGGTACGGAGCGAATTCGGGCACTTCCTCGAGCAACTTTTTGTAACACAACACCCGGTCAACCCGGGCGCATTGCCGATCGACTCGAGAGGTATTGGATTCGTGCCAACGATAGCAATATAGGGGCTGATCGACAAAGCCGACTTTCCCTTCACGGAAAAGACGGATCTGCACCTCCAGGTCTTCAACTCGACGATACCGTGGATCAAAACCGCCGATTTTGCGCAGAACATCCCTTCTGACCAGCATGGTATGAATCGGCAGATGCAGACCGGCCAGCATTTCCGCCAGCGGATCGGCCGTTGAGAACAGGCGGCGACGCCTTTCGTCAAGAGTCGCTTCAATCTCCTGGCTTTCGACGTTGAACTGACAACCATCGCCAAAGACGGCAACGTCTTCAGGATGATCGACCAGAAATTTTGCCCGGGCAGACAGCGAACCGGGCAAAAGGTAGTCATCGGAGGCAAGCAGGCACAATGCTTCTCCTTGTGCCATGGATGTCAGCTCATTCAGAGTAGCGATCAAACCGCGGTTCTCGCGCGCCACGAAACGGAAGCCACCACGCCGCTCCTGCAACTCACGGATTAGTTCCGGACTTCCGTCCTTCGAGCCGTCGTCAATGACAATCAGGTCGATGTCGGACCAATCCTGGTCGAGGACACTCTCAATGGCCTGCACCACGTACTGGCGATGGTTGTAAGAGGGAATGACGACGGAAACCAGCATCTCGACAACACCTACGCTGCAAACAACTGGCGTTCAACCAGATCGCACAGCACGTGAATGATCGTGACATGCGCCTCCTGGATGTGGGGGGTCTCCTGAACCGGAATAACCAGGGCCAGATCGACCAGGCCGGAGATGCTTCCGCCGTCGCGACCGAGCAGACCGATGGTCCGGCAGTCGGCATTCCGTGCGGCATGGAGAGCCTTCAGCACATTTGCGGAATTCCCCGAGGTCGAGATGCCGATGATCACATCGCCCGGTACAGCCAGCGCCTCGACTTGGCGGCTGAACACCTGGTCGAAGCCATAATCGTTGCCGACGGCGGTCAAAATCGAGGTGTCGGTGGTCAGGGCGATGGCCGGCAGAGCGCGGCGCTCGCGCAGGAAGCGCCCAACCAGCTCGGCCGCCAAGTGCTGAGCATCGGCGGCGGAGCCACCGTTGCCCATGACCAGTACCTTGTTGCCCTTGGCCAGGGCGTCGGCAATCACTTTGGCAGCTTCGGCAATGCCCAGGGTCAACTGCTGCGCGACCAGTTCCAGAACCTCCCGATGACGGGCGAGGTGTTGCCGGATCAAAATCTCATCCACTTCACATTCTCCCTTGGGGGCCATTCAGTTCACAGCCCTGAATCTCGAAATTTGAAAAGTAATAGTCTGAGCCAAGGTTACAAATACATTTCATCTGGTATCCGGCACAAATCGCCTCGACAGCCTGCTCGGCATTGTCGAGGATTTCCACCTGCAAGAGGCAGCGATTGTCCGTCAGCAAGCGTCGCGCTCCGGAAAAGACCTTAAATTCATGCCCTTCCACATCAATTTTAAGTGCTATGGTCTGAGCCTTGAATGCGGGCAAAAGAATATCGAGTGAAGAGATGTCTATCTCGACTTCGTCAAATCGTTGATTTTTCGTGGAGGCTGGAGCCGTTTCCAGGATGCGTGAGGTTCCCGAACTGCTGCCCGCATTTTTAAGAAATTTCACAGTCCCCTGTCGATCACTGATACCGAGACGATACGTTTTAATTTTTTGAGAAAAACCGTTGACGAAAATATTGCCACAGAGGTGATAGTAGTTGTCCACATCAGGTTCGAAAGCCAGTATTTGACTAACCCTAGGGCACTGACCTGCAATCGACAGTGCATAAAGGCCGAAATTGGCGCCGACGTCTAGAAATGTATCGACCCGATTGAGCTCGATCAGCTTAATCAAAAATTCGATCTGCTGATTTTCATAGCGCTCGTACATCACCAGCTTCCGGTCGATATAGTTGCGATATCTCAGTAGGAGGGCCAGACCACGCCGGCTTCTGATCTTCACCTTGTTGGTGAAATAATCACGTAAAAAGATTTTTTTTATCTTCCTTATCACTGCCTTCTCCCGTTAAGCCAAACCTGCCAATACACAAAAAAGCTGAAGACTCTCCTCGGACATGTGTCGCCAGCGCATATCCCTGAGGAAATGACCGATATCCCTCTGACGCGAACCTTTTGATAGCACGGGGAGACGCCGGCTGTTGTCGAAGTCGATCAGCCAGACCTTAGGCCCTGTATCCGTGTGTGTGATCAACAGGTTGCGCCAATTGCTGTCGCCATGCAGGATGCCGGCCTGGTGCAACTTACGGAAACTTTCCGCAGAAAGCTGAAGTACCGCACCCTGTGCAGCCCCCGTCAACTCACCCCAGCACTGATCAAGCGGTCGGCTCTCGTGCAGGTAGCTGTCGAGTACATAAGCGCGACGCAGAAACCTGAAGCGGCGCTCTTCGAGACACAAAAGCGGTCGCGGCACGCAAACCCCGGCCTCGTGGGCCAGATTCTGATTGACGAAGACCTTCAAAGCCCGAGAGCGCTTGAAAATATGGCGCAGTCCATACCAAACATTGCGGTATGCAAAACGCTTGAGCAGATAGTCGGTTCCCGCGATGTTCACGCGTGCCGTGGTGCAACCCCTCCCCCGCCCCGGCAGACGCTCGCCGGCTTCCAGCAAACGATCGGGATCAGGGAGCAGTTGCGCCAGCAAAACGCCATGATCATCGCCAGCCCTCTGCGAGACCAGCATCCCACCGAGCCGGTGGCAGCAAAGATTCAAAGTTTTCATCCTTCGTGACGTCACTGGCCCACAGACCGATAGGCCGTAAGAAAACGGTTTCGTCCCTCCTCGCCGTCGGCCACCTCGTCGAAATCGGCGAGAAATCTGGCGAGATCTGCGCGCAAGGCGCGCCGCGGGCAGACATACGGTCTGCGGGCTCCGTCAAGATCTGAGAAAACCAGTGCGTCTCCTGAATCCAGGCAGAGGATGTTATACCATTTCAGATCACCGTGGACGAAACGGTTTTTGTGCAATTCCGCAATCGCCGCCCCCGCCTTGCCGGCCATCTGCATGCGCCGTTCGAAATCGCTCTCCTCCCAGAGATTACGAAAATCCCTGGCTCCATCGACGAATTCCATTAGCAGATAACCGTTCCGCCAGATGCCGCATTGCCTTTCTTCGGCGTAGATCAGTGGCCGCGGCACGGCCAGGCCAGCTTCTAGCATGCGGAGAGTGACACGCCAGGCCTTGCGACCGCGTGAGCCACGGAACAGATCGATGAGCCGGTAAATTCCGCCCCGGGAGTAATATTGCTTGAGAAAGTAGGCCTTTCCCTCCAACTCAACCCGGGCGGAATGCCCCCGGCGGCCCTTTTTATACATGACCCCGGCGGAAACGAGCGCCTGCGGGTCATGCAGCAGGTTATTGCCGATACGCGAGAAGAGCTCACGGTCATGGGCAAGGACATGGTAGCGGGGGCGAACGTTCATCGGCTAGCGCAGCAGCAGGCGCAGGTATTTCCTGAGCGCCGGGAGGTTGAAGAGCAGCTTGGGGGAGAGGCGCAGAGCCTCGCGGTAGTAGCCTTTGGCCCGTTCCACCTCCCCTGCCAGGTAGCAGGAGCGAAAGAGCGACAGCAACTGCCTGGCGCGGAATTCGTCACGATAGGCCATGGCCCACTGCGGCAGGAGTGCCGGGTCGAAAACGAGCTCGACGACACGCTCGCCGGAAAGCAACACCAAGTCGATGCGATTGCGCAGGCTGTCGTCGTGCTTGCGGATTTCCAGGACCGGGGTCGGCACCGAGATGCAGTCGTAGAGTGCAAAGGTCTTGGCAAACAGCGCCACATCCTCGCCGTTGCGGATGTCCTCGGGGAAACCGTATTGATCGAAAACCCGCCGCGCCACCAGCGAGGCGCCATTCGATACACTGACCTGTTTGCGTAGATAGGCAACGAAGTTGTGTCGCCGGTTCTGCGTCAATTCTGCAGCCGGATGACGGCGACGGCGCCCGTCGGGATGCAACGACAGATGGCCGGCCAGCACCAGGCCGGCATCGGGACAGCCGGCAACGGCCGAGCGGAAAGTGGCCAGCGCCCCGGCAAGCAGGCTATCGTCGGCATCCAGGAACAGACAGAATGAACCATGAGCTTCGCGCACCCCACGATTGCGGGCCGCACCCGGACCGGCATTTTCCTGACGCAGCCAACGAACCCGGCCCGGATTGTCGGCGGCAAATCTTTCGGCAACGGCAGGGGTCGTGTCGGTCGAACCGTCATCGACGATGATGATCTCGAAATCATCGCCTTTCTGGCGCAATACCGACAAAACTGCGTCCGGAAGATAACCGGCGTAGTTATAGGCCGGGATGATGACCGAAAAGAGCGGGGAGTTTGTTTGATCAGGCATGTATCCCTCGCGGCAGCAAAGGATCTTTACCGAAGTCGCGCCGGTAAATCTGCATGGCTCGGCTGAGGATTTCATGCAACAAATCCCGGTCGGCGGTCAGGATGCTGCGCAACGACTGACAACGGTAGGCTCGAAGGAAACGCAACCAGTCCCGCTTGGTCAGGCCGATATCGAAGGTGGAAAAGAGAAGTCCGCCCAGATCCTTGACCTGCCAGCGCCGCGGCACCCGACGGCGCAGTTGTACACGGTGCAGGTCGATCAGATGGAGTTCGGGGGCATCACTCATAAGCGACGCCCGGCAGGCGAGAAAATGACAGAGATAGAAATCGCGGTGGTTGACCCCATTTTCATGTAATGCGCGGGCGATAGCGGCCACCTCCTGAATCAGGATTCGCTTCATTCGGGGCTGTGGCGGGGTGGCCGGCCAATCCCGGCAAACGTCCTCAAGACTCACGACATCGACGAGTTCATCGGTGATCAGGAAGGACTGCTGACAGGCTGGATTCCAGCCGCGCCGACCGTAACCGGCAATGGTCATGGTCTTCACACCAAGTTCATCACAGCGGCGAATCGCCCGGTATTCGTTTTCCGCGCCGAGAACCGGAAGACGAAAAGTCAGCAGATTCTTGAGAATCTCAGTCCAGCCGACCCCAAAGTGCAGCTTGACAAAATAGCCGCGACCGGCCTGCTCCCAGCGCAGGGTGCGACGGCCGGCCAGTTCGCGATAGATTTCACCCTGCAGGGCGAGGATCCGGTCGAAGGCTGCTTCTCCAGCGAACACCTGTGCGAGTTCAGCGCGCAGTTCGATCATGGACGGCTCCCCGCAGCAGCGGCTTCGATGGCGTCGAGCGCTTTTTCGGGCATGCTGAAAATGTCGGTGCGCCGCACATAGTCAAGCCCGGAACGGCCGCGTGCGACTCTTTCCGGGGAAAGAAGCACCTCGGCCAGTTTGTGATTGAAGATCGTCTGATCGAAGGGCACCGGCGTGACCCAGCCCCCCTCCCCTGCGTTGACATGACCGGCATAACCGCAATTTGCCGTGGTCAGGACCGGCAAGCCGGCTGCCATGGCCTCGAGCAGGACCGTACCGGTGTTTTCGGTTCGGGCCGGATGGAGCAGCAGATCGGCGGCCAGCAGCAGTTGCGGCACATCGTCACGGGCACCGAGAAAGGAGACCTGCGACGCGATTCCCAGCCTGCCGGCGAGGCGTTCCATGGGCAGAGCGTCTCCGCGCCCGGCGACCAGAAGGCGCACTTTTTGCCGCAGAGACTCCGGCAGCGCCGCCATCGCCAGGAGGCTGCGGTCGACGCCTTTGGTCCGGAAGGCCGAGCCTACCTGCAGAAGAATCAACTCCTCGTCGCTGCACCGTAAGGCTTGCCGGGCCTGGACACGGAGTCTGGCTGCATCGGGTCCGGCCACCCGGTCGCGGGCTATCCCCGGCGGCAGGAGGACAACGCGTTCGGCGGAGGTTCCGTACCACGTCCGGAACTTGGCGAGTTCCGGCTCGGCAATCAGCAGAATGCGGGTCTTTGCCTGCGGCGAGAAGACGCTGCGTTCCAGCTGTGCATAGCAGCGGTAACGGCTGGTAAGCCGGTAGAAACAGGATCTAGTCTCGGCAATCGCCGCGACGTAGCAGGGATCGGCCGCGTAGTACCAGTCGAGCCCCGGCAGCTTGTTGAAACCGATGACCGCATCCCACGGCCCGGACTTCGCCAGGATTTCACCAAGGTCCATAGCAAAATCGTGCAGGCGCCGATGGTTCGACCAGCCGCGTGGCGGAATCAGCCGCACATCCAGTCCGTCAGGAATTTCACCCTGCCAGGCCGTGGTAAAAACCGTGACCTCGTGCCCGCGCCCGGATGCTTCGCCGGCGATCCGCAGGAAATCCCGCTGCAGCCCGCCATAGGGGAAATAATGGTAAAGAGCCAGGGCAAGGCGCAACACCGAATCAGCACCTCCCGCCTTGCCGATTCCATAGGGCGTAGGCCTCGGCATAGAGCGCAGCGTAACCGGCGACCATGCGCCCGGCGTTGAATTCGTTGACGGCCCGCGCACGCGCCTGCTCGCCGAGAACCATACGTTCGTCCTCCGTCAGTGCCGCAAGGGTACACATGGCTTCGGCCATGGCCTTGACATCGAGCGGATCGACCAGGCGGGCAAAAGCGCCGTCACCGACTACCTCGGGGATACCGCCGACCGTCGAGGCAATGACCGGTCGGCCAGCGGCCATAGCCTCAACCAGTGCCAATCCGAATCCTTCGCGAAGCGATGGAAGCAAAAACACATCCAGCGAATTCAGATATAAAGGCATGTCACTACAATACCCAATCAGAAAAACCCGACTGTCGAGCCCTTTGTTCTTAATACAGGATCTGAGATCCTCTTCGAGTTCCCCCTTCCCGGCCAGCACCAGAATACTCTCCGGAATCCGCTCCGCCACGATTGCAAACGCTTCGATCAGGGTGCGCTGATTCTTGACCTTCGACAAGCGGCCGGCGGTTCCGAACCAGAAACAGCCCTCCTTACCGGGAAGGACTTCGGCGCGAGCCTGCATCCGGTCGATTGGCGCGATAAACGGCGTGTAGTCCAGTCCGTTCTGGATGGTCACCACCTTCTGCGAAGACAGTCTCCAGTTGGATTTCACAATATCCCTCGACACCCCGTTCGAGATGCCAACAATCCGGTAAAACCCACGGTAGAGTAACCAGTTGGACAGCCTGCGCTGCCAGCTGCGCGCCGTCCCCAACCCGTGCAGGGTCGCAACCAGTACCGGCTTTGAGCGTGACAGCAGACGGGCCAAAATACCAAGGGGGGTGGTCCGGTGCTGCTGGCAGTTGACGACTTGTGGCTGTTCTTCGTCAAGGATCTCTCGGAGTTTGAGGAGCAACGGCAGGTTGTACCAGTAAAGCCGGTCGGGACGACATTGCAGATAGATCACCTTGTCGGCGACCTCCACCAGACGGTCACGGCCGTCGGGTGAACCGCTGAGATAACAGACCACCATGCGAAAACGCTGCTTGTCGAGACCGGCCTGCAGGTTGAACAGTTCGTAGTTGCCGCGGTACTTGTGAACCAGCTGCAGAACCGTGATCATGGGCAAGCACTCACTGTCGCTTTGGGCGTTGACGAGAGCAGGCGACTGATCGCCTGCATGACCGAGGTAGCGGTTATGCTGCGTCCGCACTCACCATCCCGTTCACATTCCTTGAGCAGGCACGGCGAACAATCCAGCGGAGCCTGCAGACGGATATGCCCATCGCCACGCGGGCCGTTACGGGTGTTGTCGGTCACACGGAAGAGTGAAACCGTGGGGGTTCCCACCGCCGCGGCGATATGCACAGGCCCGGTGTCGCCGCCAACCACGACGGCAGCACGTGACAGCAGAGCGACCAGTTCCGGCAGCGTGCCGCGTGGCCAGACCAGTGCTCGTCCCGAACCGGCTGCCTGGGCTATTTCATCCACAACGGTCTTTTCTTCGGCGCTTCCCCAGGTCAGAACCGGGAACACGTCTCCGGTATCTGCGAGCAGACAGACCAGTTGCTGCCAGTTTTCCACGGACCAGAGCTTGGTCTGCCAGGTCGTACCGTAGTGAAGAACCGCGAAGTGGCGCTTGATGAGATCAAAACCGGCTAACTGGTCAGCAACCTTTGCGGCGGCTCCCGGAGTGACCGGCAAGGGGCCCGCCAGACATTGGTCCGTCCCGCCAGGGAAAGCTGCGCGAGCGATGGCCAGGGTGCGGTCGCTGATATGATGTTGCGCTGGGGAGAGAGCGACCTGCCGGTTGGTTGCCAGCAAATTAGGCCATTCGCGCACACCGTCATGGGCAAAGCCGTAACGCAGCCGCGCACCGCTTAGCAGGGTAAAAAAACCACTCTTGCTGTTCCCCTGCAGATCGAGAACAACGTCATACTGCTCGCGCCTGAGTGTGAAGGTCATCTCCCACGCTTTACGCATGGCGGCCAACTTTCCCTTCTGCCGCCAGCTTTTCGTGGCGATGCGATGCACCCTGCGCAGCAACGGATGCCCGTCGAGCAGCGCTGCGAACCCCTCCTCGACCAGCCAGTCGATCTGCACATCCGGATCGGCGCTTTTCAGCCAGGCCAGAACCGGCAGGGCATGCACCACATCTCCGAGCGCACTGACCTTGACGATCAGAATCTTCACCGTGCCGCCCCCCACAACTCTCTGGCTGCCGCTAGAACCATCTCGGCGCTAATACCGGTCATGCAGCGATGATCGATCGGACACTCGCGCAACATGCAGGGCGCACAGTCGACCGGGTGACGCACGATGCGGCAACTGTCGGCACGCGGGGAAGTGGTGGTATGATCGGTAGGACCGAAGACCGCGACGAGCGGCACGCCGAAAGCCGCAGCGATATGCATCGGCCCGGAATCGTTGGTCACAACCAAACGGCAGTGGTTCAGAACCGCCATCAGCTCTCGTACCGAGGTCTGGCCGATCAAATTGAGAGGGGCACTCTGCATGGCCTGCGCGATATCCCGCCCGATCTCGATTTCGCCCGGACCACCGGTCAAAACGATGCGTACACCGAATTCCTGGACCAAACCGTCGGCCACGGCGGCAAACCGCTCCGGAATCCAGCGTTTCGCTGCCCCGTAGGAGGCCCCCGGATTAATGGCTACCCACGCTCCTGTCCCGAGCCGCTGCAGCGCTCCCTCCTGCTCTTCTGGGGTCAGGGCCAGGCTCAACCGTCCGTCGCCACCCACGATACCGAGACGACTTAACATCTGCAGGTAATAATCGACATGGTGCAGACCGTGCTTTTTATCGACGGCCGGCACACCGTGGGTCAGCAGCAGGCCGCGGCCATCGGTACGGTAGCCGGCCCGGCGGGGAATTCCGGCAAGCATGGCCATGACGGCCGCCTCGATGGCGTTTTGGAAGAGAATCGCCAGCTCGAATTTTTCCCGGCGCAATTCATGACAGAACCGCCAGAAACCGCTGGCACCGGCATGCGCTTTCTTCTTGTCGAACGGAATGACGCGATCACAGTCGGGGTGGGTGGCGAAAAGCGCGGCAACCAGGGGGTTGGCAACAATCGTCAGTTGCGCATCCGGGAATGTCTTCCTGACCGCAGCCAGCGCCGGCGTCGCCATAACCGCGTCGCCGATCCAGTTCGGCATGCGAATCATGATACGCGCTGCAGCCGGCAGGTTGCACCTATGTCGCGTGGGAAAAGTCACGCCTGATCGGATAGGCGGCCGCTGCTCTCAATCGAACGCGCTTCATCAATCAGCATGACCGGGATCTCATCACGGACCGGATAGGCCAGGCGGCAGGCAGCGCAATGAATTTCCTGAGCAGCCGGGAGATAGCACACCGGCCCCTTGCATTGGGGACAGGCGAGGATATCGAGAAGATCTTGTGAGAGTGGCATCCGTTGAACCCTTCCGATAAAAAGCGTGAGGGGTAAGCTCCATCCGTGATTCATGATACGTGATTCGTGATCCGTTAACCGTGATTCGTAAACAGCATGATAATTTAAAGGGAGTCGTCAAACTCCTCACTGCTCACTCCTACAACCCTGTCCAAAAGTCTGTCCAGCTCATCCCCGTTGTCGAACTCAAGCTCCAGAGGCGCCACCAGACACGGACGGGGAAGCATCGCGGCATCAAGCTTGACCGCATCCTTCTCTGTCGTAATTAAGAATTTGATATTTTGCCATGATTTAAGGAGTTTGTTCAACTGCTCCCCATGATAATCCTGATGATCGTCGAAAGCCACCGTCGCTGCCAGCTTTAGGCCACGTGCGCGCAGTGCTGCGAAAAAATCTTCCGGACGGGCAATCCCGGCAAAAGCCAGCACCTCCTCTCCATCCAGTGCCGACCAAGCCGCGCAGGTCCCGTCAAGGTACCGCAGCTTATCGCTGAGGCGATGACGGCAGGCCGTCACCGGCCCGGCAAAGGGGATGTCCGGACGGACCTGTGCGGCATGAGTCAGCAGCACCAGACTGGCACGCTGCAGCGCTGTTGGCGGTTCACGCAAAGGTCCGCATGGCAGCATTTGACCGTTGCCAAAAGGAGCACGCGCATCAAGCAACACGATATCCAAATCGCGCCGGACCGCCAGGTGCTGAAAGCCATCATCGAGAACGACGACCTGAGCATCAGAATGCTCCGCAGCCAGCACCCCGAGCGCTCGCTTTCTGGCAACGTAGACCTTTAGGGCGGGGTTGCGCCTTGCCAACAGATACGGCTCATCACCGGCCTGCTGCGCAGTGAGGAGAATTCCACCATCGCCGTTGGCAACGCATCCGACAACGCCCTGAAAACCACCACCGTAACCACGACTGACCACCGCCACCCGTAAGCCAAAGGCCAGCAGTTTCTTAACCACGGCATCCACAACCGGCGTCTTGCCGGTACCGCCCACAGTCAGGTTGCCGATGGAAATGACCGGCACCTTTGCTCGATAAGAGCGTTTCAGTCCGAGGCGATAAAGAAGCCACCGCACCTTGACCAGAGCACCAAAGAGCATGGACCAGGGCCAAAGCAGAATGAAAAACGCCCAACTGCGGAGGTTGGACGGCCGTTGGTCAATCATGGTCCGATAGGTTTGCGCGAAAGGGCCCATAAGCTCGTCAATGAGGTAAATGCCTGTCGATCACGGCCATGGTGCGCTGCGTGGCCCCGCGATTCTGCAGGAGCAGATTGTATCCGTTTTCGCCGATCCTCTGACGTTCGACCGGATTTTCGATCAGTAAGCGAACCTGATGATACAGATCATCGCGATCGGCAACGCAAAGCCCACCTTGGGACCTGCGCATCAGCCCGGCAATTTCCTTGAAGTTCTGCATGTGAGAACCGTAAACGACGGGTTTTCTGAGCAACGCGGCCTCCAGGATATTATGCCCGCCTACCGGAACCAGGCTGCCACCGACAAAGACGATATCCGCCATGGCATAGAAAGTCAGCATCTCTCCTACCGTATCGACCAGCAACACCTCACCGGTCTGCAGGTCATGCCGTTCTTCAGCAATGGCCGAACGCAGAACGTGATGCAGTTTGAGCTGGCCAAGCTCGTCGGCAACCTGCCGAATCCGCTCAGGACGGCGCGGGACAAGAACAAGAAACAGCCGGGGATGAATTTCGAGCAGCTGCCGATAGACTTCCGCCACCAAAAGCTCTTCTCCGGCATGGGTGCTTCCCGCAACCCAGACCAGACTATCGACCGGCAGGCGGAATGTCCGCAACAGTTCTTCTCGTGGTGAGGAGGCAACCACTGGTTCTGGCATGTCAAACTTGAGGTTGCCGGTAACCATGATCTGCTCCGGTCTGGCGCCCAGCAAGCGGATGCGGCGGGCATCCAAAGCCGTCTGCATGCAAAAGGTGCTGACGCCGGCGAGAACCGGCTTAAGGAGACGACCGGCCATAACATAGCGTTTCAGCGAACGATCGGAGATCCGCCCATTGACCACGACGATGGGAATCCCCTGCCGGTTCGCCGCATGGATAAAGTTCGGCCAGATTTCTGTTTCCATCAGGATCACGACCGACGGCCTGATGCGCTTCAAGACCCTGCGGACAACCCAACTCAAATCGAAGGGGAAGAAGATACATTGATCAACTTCAGGGATGTTCAGAGCCACTTCCCGGCCGGTTTCAGTGACGTGAGACAAGAGCAGGAATGCGTCCGGATGTCTCTCACGCAACACCCGGAGAAGCGGTGCGACTGCGCGGGTTTCGCCAACAGAGACAGCGTGAACCCAGATGACGCGGCGATCACGGAACTGTTCGGCAAAGCCCTTGGCATAAGAACCGAGACGCTCCCGTATTCCCCGGCGGGTCTTGCCGTATTTGAGACCACGCAGCAGGTAATAGGGAACCAGTATCAGCGCCGCGCAGCACAGAATCAGGTCATATAGCCGATAAACCATACGTTTTCAAACGCTCCACAGCACGCTGCTCATTGGCTTCCATGGCAGACTGAACCCGCAGGCGGAATTGCTCGGGTGATTCGGCCTTATCATAATACAGCGGTTTGCCAAAGGCGTAGACACCGCGCCCGAAAGGATACGGCAGCAAAAAACGGTCCCAGGAGGCAAAGCGCCGCCCGCGACTGCAGACAAACGCCATCGGCACTATCGGTCGTCCGGTCAGGCGCGCCAGTTGCACGACCCCTTCCTTGACCTCATGCCGCGGCCCCTTCGGCCCATCCGGAGTAATGACCAGATCGCACGGATCGTCGGCCAGCGCCAGCATCTCCCGGAAAGCGGCACGTCCGCCTCTGGTCGATGAACCGCGCACCGCACCAATCCCCATAACCGCCATGGTGCGGGCGATGTATTCGCCATCAGTCGAGGCACTGATCAGCACCTTGGCCCCCAACCCGTGGTAACCACGGGCCATAAGGAACAACTGATCATGCCAGAAGGCCAGGATCACCGCTTGGTTTGATGCCCATAAGGCGCGCAGCGGCTCATCCCCGACGACATCGATCCGCTGACAACGATGGATCAAGCGGATCAGAAAAGCCGCCAGCCATGGACCCGCCTTCAGCAGAAACCGCTGCAAGAGCGGGTGCTTCATTCCATATCCCTGAACTGCATGGCACAAAGTTTCTGATAAAGGGGACAGCGCTGCTGCAATTCCTGATGAGGGCCGACATCCTGGATCCGTCCATCCTCGATCACCACGATTTTGTCGGCATTGACGATTGTCGACAGGCGGTGGGCGATGACGAAGGTCGTGCGGTTTTTCATCAAATTGTTCAATGCCATTTGCACGGCCGCTTCGCTTTCCGAGTCCAGGGCACTCGTTGCCTCGTCAAGAATCAGAATCGGGGCATCCCGCAGGATCGCGCGGGCAATGCACAGGCGCTGACGCTGTCCGCCGGAGAGACGTACGCCGCGATCCCCTATTCTGGTCTCAAAACCATTGGGCATTTCCAGGATAAAATCCTCGGCAAAGGCCTTGCGCGCCGCATCACGGATCTGCTCTTCACTGGCATCGCGCCGTCCATAGCTGATGTTGTTGCTGATGGTATCGTTAAACAGAAAAGTCTCCTGATCGACAAGAGCGATCTGATTTTTCAGACTTTCCAGGGTGATCTGGCGTAAATCCATGCCGTCGATGCTGATGCTGCCTTGCTGGGGATCGTAGAAGCGCGCCAGCAGTGCGGACACCGTCGACTTGCCCGCTCCGGACGGGCCGACCAGCGCGACGACTTCACCAGGCCTCGCCGTCAGAGTGAAGTCTTTCAGGACCGGCTCCTCATCGTAAGAAAAGTTGACCCCATCGAAGACGACTTCCCCCTTGACCTTGTCAAGCGGAACCGCATTCGGTGCGTTGCGGATTTCCGGAACTTCGTCGAGAGTCTCGAAGACGCGCTCGGCGGCGCCGACCGAGCGCTGCAAGGTGTTGCTGACCTTGGTCAGCCGCTTGACCGGGCCGTACATCAACAGAACCGAAGCCCCGAACGCGAACAGTTCACCCTGGGTGATGGCACCGGAGATCACGCGATGGAGCCCGTACCAGAACACCCCGGCAATCCCAAGAGAACCGAGCAGTTCGATGGCTGGCGCCGAAATCGAATCGTACTTGAGGGTCTTGCGGATGAATTTATAAAAGACCAGATTTTCGGCACGGAACCGGTTGTTTTCCTGCCATTCGGTCCCAAAGGCCTTGATCACCTTGATCCCGGCGATACTTTCCTGGAGAACGGACGTCAGCGAGGCCATGGTCGCCTGGCTGCGCCGGGTATAATCCTTGATTTTGCGACCGATAACCGAAGCCGGAACGATCGCCGCAGGCAACACCAGAAAAGCGACACAAGCCAGTTTCCAGTCACTGTAGAATGCCGAGGCGGTAAGACCGATCAGAGCAAAGATTTCGCGGACCGACTCGACCAGAACGTCCGCGGCCGAGCGCTGCAGCATGCCGACATCGTTGAGGATGCGCGACATCATTCCACCGGTGGTGTTCTGCGTGTAATAACGCATCGACAGGCCCATCGAATGCTCGTACAGGTCGTTGCGGATATCCTGCACCACCAGCTGCCCTGCGGTCTTGATGAAATATTCCTGAATATAACGTCCTGCCCCCTTGATCAGCGCCAGGGCAATGATGATGAAAGGAACAAAGTCAACCAGATAATAGTTTCCGGCGGCCAGAACCTTATCTACCAGCGGACGAACCAGCTGTGCCGAAGCGACATCAACGCCAGCGACAGCCAGCGATCCAAGCATGGCAAGACCGATCCGCCCGTAGTAGGGGCGGGAATAGCGCAGCAAGCGGCGATAGACATGCAATGACTGCTTACTCAATGGACCGCTCCCTGAACTGCTTTCTCTGTCATGAGCGACGCAAGCATCCTGGCCACGCGCTGCGAACAACCGGGGGCGCCGAGTCGCTCACGAACCGTCGCCAGCCCTGCCCTGATTTCGCCGGAATAGCGACTGCTGCCAAGAATCTCGAGAACCTCACCGGCAAGATTCTCCGCCGAAGCGGCCTCCTGGATAAACTCTTTGACGACGCCCTCACCAGCCACGATATTGGCCAGGCCGATGTGCGGCACCTTGACCAGGCGTTTGCCGATGGCATAGGTCAGGGGCGCCATCCGGTAAACGATGGCCATCGGCGTCCCGGCCAGGGCAATCTGCAGGGTGACGGTACCGGACACGGCCAAAACCGCATCGCAGGCATTGGCCGCATCGTAAATATTCCCTTCCACGAGGGTCACCGGCAGGTGCCTGCCGGTCAGGGCCGCCTCGACATCGCTTCTGTCAAGCGTCTGCGCCACCGGCAGAAGAAACCTGATTTCCGGACGCTGTCGATAAAGCAGATTCGCGGCATCGAGCATTACCCCGAGGTTGTAACGCAACTCGCTGCGCCGGCTGCCGGGAAAGATCCCTACCACGGGCTGGGCCGGGTCGATGCCAAGCCGGTGCAAATAGGTTTCCCGCTCGGCGTCAATATGAAACTCGTCAAGCAGGGGGTGGCCGACGTACTCAACCTTAATCGGCAGCCCTTTGTAGAGTTCCGGCTCGAAAGGAAATATTGCCGCCAGACGGTCAACCACCGCGGCGATTTTTTTCACTCGTCCCTTTCGCCAGGCCCAGACCTGCGGGCTGACATAGTAAAGCACCGGCACCCCCGCGCTCTTGGCCACTCTGGCCAGGCGCAGGTTGAAATCGGGAAAATCGATCAACACTAGGGCCGCAGGCCTGTCGGGACCGATCAGAATAGCTTTGAGCCGGTTGAACGCGCGGCGAATAACCGGCAAGTGCCCGATCACTTCAACCAGTCCCATTACGGAAATCTCTTCTCCGGGGACTATGATTTCGCACCCGGCTTCCGCCATGCGCAGTCCGCCGGCACCGAAAAAATGCAACGACGGATCCGTTTCGCGCGCCGCACGGATCAGCTTTGAACCGTGAAGATCGCCGGAAGCCTCACCGGTGACAATCAGAACCTTCGGCAACTTACGCCTCTCTGATAGCAGCGATGACCCGATCCATCTGCGTTTCGGTCAGCTCCGGATAAATTGGCAGGGAGAGGCAACGCGCCGCAACCTGTTCGCTGACCGGCAGCGAGACATTCTTGCAGGCATCGGCGAAAACGTTCTGCCGGTGCAGGGGGATAGGATAGTAGATCGCCGAGGCGCAGCCGGCACTCGTGAGGGCGGCCTGCTGCGCTTCACGTTTGTTGGTCAACACGGTGTACTGGTGATAGACATGCACACCCTTGCCATCCTCATGCGGAGGGGTTACCCCGGCGGAAAGCAGATGCTCGGAATAATAGTGGGCATTCCGGCGCCGCAGCCCGTTGAAGCGATCGATATACCGCAGTTTCACCCTTAGAATTGCCGCCTGCATCTCGTCGAGGCGGCTGTTGTAGCCGATAATGTCGTGGTGGTAGCGCACCTTGCTGCCATGGTTGCGCAACATGCGCAACTGCTCGGCAAAGTGGTCATCATTGGTGGTCACCAGCCCGCCGTCACCGTAGCAGCCCAGGTTCTTGCTCGGGAAGAAAGAGAAACAGCCCAGTGTACCAATGCTGCCGGTCTGCCGGCCGGCATAAGTAGCGCCGAACGACTGAGCACAGTCTTCGACCAGCAGCAGGTTGTGAACATCGCACAATTGCTGAAGCGAAGCCAGGTCTGCGGGCTGACCGAAGAGATGCACCGGCAGAATCGCCCTGGTCCTTGCGGTAATGGCCTTCTCGACCAGCACCGGGTCGAGATTGAATGTCTGTGGGTCGATATCGACGAAGACTGGGGTTCCGCCGACATAGGCAATCGCCTCGGCCGTTGCGATGAAGGTGAATGGCGAGGTGATGACCTCGTCTCCGGGACCGATCCCTGCGGCACGCAAGGCCAGATGCAGGGCGTCGGTTCCCGACGATACGCCGATCGCATGGTTGACGCCGAGATACGCCGCAGCCTCCTTTTCGAAAGCCTGCCCTTCGGGGCCAAGGATATAGTGGCTGGTATCAAGGACACCGTGGAGGGCCTGGTCGATTTCATCCTTGAGCTGACGGTATTGGACCTGAAGATCCACCATTGGAATCTGCATTGGAACGTTCCTTTCGTTATTCGTGTCAGAGAATCCGCTACGCGTTACGGGTGCTTCGTCACGGATTCTTCCCCGAAAAAACAAGGCGAGTCCGGCCTGAAGCCTCTCGCCTGCGACGTAACTGCTACCGGCATGAGATCCTTCAGGCACTTACTTCATGCCACAACCGGTTGCTGATTTGCATGGCGATTTCAAGAGCGCGCTTGCCATCTTCTCCGGAAACAACCGGCTCAGTGCCGTCACGAACCGCGGCAATAAAAGCCTCGATCTCATCGCGCAGCGGATCGCCCTGGGGGAAAGCACGTTCCTCCATGACGATGTCCGGCAAGCCGGGGATCAGATTCGCACCCGGCTGCCGTTTGAATACGGCAATCGATCGATTCTGGTAATCGATCGAAAAGTAGGCGTCTTTTTGAAAGATGCGAATCTTGCGCAAGGTCTCGCGACTGGCACGGCTGGCCGTAACGTTGGCCACGCAACCGTTGGCAAACTGCAACCTTGCATTGGCGATATCGACCTCCCCCGAAAGTACCGGCAACCCCACCGAGTTGATGGTCGTGATCGGATGGCGCACCAGACTGAGCAGGATATCGATATCGTGAATCATCAGGTCAAGGACGACATTGACATCAGTCCCGCGCGGCTTGAAAGGGGCAAGGCGATGCGACTCGATGAACAGCGGGTTATCCAGAAGCCCGTCAAGCGCCTTGACTGCCGGGTTGAACCGCTCAAGATGCCCCACCTGCAGCACCAGTTTGCGTTCTGCCGCCAGAGTGATCAATTCTTCGGCCTCGGCCACCGTCTGGGTGATCGGCTTTTCCACCAGCACGTGACAGCCGGCCAGCAGGCTGTCACGTGCCACAGCGTGATGAAATTGCGTGGGAACAGCGATCGAGACCAGATCGACCTTGCCCAGCAGTTCACGATGGTCGGTGAACGCGGCGCAACCGACCTCGGCGGCCACCTCGGCGGCGCGCTGCGGGTTGTTGTCGACGACGCCGACCAGCTCGACTCCGCCGTGACCGGCATATTTCTGAGCATGGAACCGGCCAAGGTAACCGACCCCGAAAACCGCTGCACGCAGCATCATCACTTCGCTCCTAGCGGGCAATGCCACGCTGGCTCGCCTTGATAAAGGCGAGGAAGTGCTCGAGTTCCGGGGTCATCGCCAGTTCCTGTTCAATGCGGGACAACGCCTCTTCCATACGCAGGCCAGCACGGAACAGAAGCCGGTAGGCCTGCTTCAGCCCTCGTACGGTGTCTTCGGCAAAACCGCGCCGCTTCAGACCGATCAGGTTAAGACCGATGGTCTTGGCCCGGTCGCCCTGGGCCACCGTATACGGAGGAATATCCTGGGCAATCATCGAGCCGCCGCTGATCATGGTATGACAACCAACGCGGCAGAACTGGTGTACCGCAACCAGACCGCCGAGAATCGCATTGTCCTCGACTTCGACATGCCCGGCCAGGGTGGCGGCATTGGCCATGACCACGCGGTTGTGCACGATGCAGTCGTGTGCCACGTGGGAGTAGGCCATCAACAGATTGTCGCTGCCGATGGTGGTGATGCCACCACCATCAACAGTGCCGCGGTGCAGTGTGGCAAATTCGCGAATCCGGTTACGGTCACCAATGACCAGGTGAGTTTCCTCCCCCTTGTACTTCAGATCCTGGGGACCGGCCCCGACCGAAGCGAACTGAAAAATCTGGTTGTCCCGGCCGATGTCGGTCCAGCACTCGATCACGACGTGCGCCCCGATCCTGGTGCCGGAGCCGATCTTCACCTGCGGGCCAATGATGCTGTACGGTCCAACCGCAACATTTTCGTCGAGTTGTGCCGAGGGGTCGATGATGGCTGTCGGATGAATCATGATCAGCCTGCCGCCGCGAAGGTTGCTTTCAGTTCGGCCTCAGCCACCAGCTTGCCGTCGACAAAAGCCTGGCCGGCAAAGGTGTAGATGCCGCGCTTGACGTTGACCAGGGCCAATTCCAGCCGCAGAACGTCCCCGGGGAGGACCGGCTTGCGGAACCGTGCCTGGTCGATGCCGACAAAGTACGGGACGCGCCCGGACTCGACCTCTCCGGCCAGATGGGAATAGACCCCTCCGACCTGAGCCATGGCTTCGAGAATCAGCACGCCGGGCATAATCGGATGCCCGGGGAAGTGCCCCTGGAAGAACGGTTCGTTGATGGTGACATTTTTAACACCGACAATCTTGCTCCCCTTCTCAAACTCAACGATACGGTCGACCAGTAGGAAAGGGTAGCGATGCGGCAGGTACTTCATGACTTCAAGGACATTCAACTCCATGTCAGTCGTGCTCCTTAACTAAGTTGTTGTTCCAGAGCCTGCAGGCGCTGGCTCATTTGATGTAGTTCGCGGCGCATCTCGGGCAGGTGGGTCATGGTCATGGCCATTTTGAGCCACTCGCGATGCGGCATCAGTGGAAAGCCTGCCATGACCTGATTGGCATCGACGTTGTTGCTCACACCGCCGCGGGCGGCAATCGTCACGTTGTCACCAACCCTGAGGTGGCCACTGGTTGCGGACTGGCCGCCGAAGGTGCAGTGCCGGCCGATTTCGGTGCTTCCGGAAATACCGACCTGGGCAACCAGGATGCAATCCTCGCCGACCTGCGCGTTGTGGGCGATCTGGACCTGATTGTCGATCTTGGTGCCGCGTCCGATGACGGTATCCCCGAGAGTCCCGCGATCGATACAGGTGCAGGCGCCGACCTCGACATCATCCTCGATGACAACCCGCCCGACTTGGGGAATTTTGACATAGCGCTGACCATCGGGGGCGAAACCGAAGCCATCCGATCCGATGACGGCATTAGGCTGTACAATCACCCGCTTCCCAAGCACACAACGCTCACGGATCACCACGCCGGCGTGGAGCACACAGCCCGCCCCGATTTCTGCACCCGGATAAACAACGACACCCGGATGCAACACGACCCCGGCGGCGATCCTGGCCCCTTCTCCGACCACACAACCGGAACTGATCGTCGCCGTCGGGTCGATCTCTGCACCCGCATCAACAACAGCACCGGCCAACACCCCCTGCGGCAGACATGGACCGGGATGAAAGTAGGCCAGAATCCTGGCAAAGGCCAAATAAGGATTTTTGATGAGCAGCAGGGGGCGTTCGATCGCACCGTCAAGGGACGGATGCACGATCACCGCGGCAGCGGACGTCTGCTCAAGCTGGTGGCGGTATTTAGGATTGGCAAGGAAACTGATCTCCCCGGCACCGGCGCCTTCGAGAGGGGCGACGCCGTGAATCAGTATCTCCTTGTCGCCGCGAACTTCACCACCAACCAGGGCGGCGAGTTCATCGAGGGTAACCGCTCCGACCGGCATGTAATTACTTTCCGGCCTGCTTGTCGTAGGTCTGGATGACGCGATCTGTCAGATCGATGGAATCATTGGCGAACAGGATCGAACTCTCCGTCTTCTCCAGGATCAGGGTATACCCCTCCTGCTTGCCGAGATTCTGCACAACCTTGAAGATTTCCTCGAGAATCTTGCGGGTATAATCCTGGTCGGCCTGCTGCAGTTCCTCCTGGATATCCTTGGTCATCCGCTGGTAATCCTTGACCTTTTGCTGATAATCACGTTCCTTGGCGGCGCGGGCTTCCGCGGAAAGAAGCATCGCCTGCTTCTCCAGATCATCCTTGAGTTTCTTCAGTTCATCCTGCTTTTTCTGCACATCGGCGTCGTAATCCTTGAATTTGGCCTTCATCTTCTCCTTGGCCGCCTTGCCGTTGGTCGACATGTTGAGAGCCTTTTGCAGGTCAACATAAGCGATCTTCATGTCCGCCGCCACGGCAGCAGACGCAAAGAGCAGAAACGCCACCAGAGAAGCCAGAATCATCATTTTTTTCATGTTGATACCCTTCTTTTCCTCGGTTGTGATTGAGTTTATGCACTCACGTGCGACTGCTGAAAAAGCAAAGCTCAGAAAAAGCGGCCGATCATGAAATCGAGGCGGGAATTGTCTTCCCACTCGTAGGGGTCGAGATTATACCCCCATTCAATGCGCAGCGGACCAAGCGGACTCATCCAGCGGATGCCGGCGCCGACACTGTAACGCCACTCGGTGAACACATCGTAATCACCATCCTTGCTGTCCCAGGCATTGCCGACATCGAAGAAGGTCACCCCCTTGAGGCCAATCTCCTTCGAGAGAGGGAAGATCAACTCAAAATTGGCAAACGCCTCGGTATCGCCACCCGTATAATCATCATATACCGGGTCATAAGGACCCACCTCGCGCGGCTCGAAGCCACGCAGGGTGTTAATGCCGCCGAGATAGAAGCGCTCGTCGAGCGGGATCTCCTCCCCGGCGATTTCCTGAGCGTATCCGGCCTGGCCGTGCGCCGAGAAGACCACCCCGCCCCAAGGAAGCGGCCAGAAGCGCCGGTAGTCGACAATATATTTGCTGAATTTCTCGCTGCCTCCAAACCCGGCCAGCTCCCAGGAGGCCTCAAGGACGCTGCCGTTGGACGGATCGAGGCGGTTGTCGGTTGAATCGCGGGTAAAGGTGCTGGTAAGCGACGAGAGCGTCGACTTCCCCTCTTCTTCTTTGATGTCCGGATCGGCCCACGGTTCGACGTCGTAGATATCCTTCTGCTCGTAACGGTAGACGAACAGGGCCCGCGAGTAGTCGTCGTAAACCGGCATCCCCAACTTGATGGCGCCACCGGTCGCATCCCTGCTGAAATCGTCCCATTCGCGGGTGGTGTCGTAAATCTCGAAACCGAGGGTCAGATCCTTGTCCATGAAGTATGGATCGGTCAACCCGATTTGATAGGTGGTGCTGTCCCCGCCGAGAGAACCGGCCAGGTTCAGCTTCAGGCCACGACCGAGAAAGTTCTCCTGGGTCACTGAACCCTGTCCCACGAAACCGTCGACCGAGGAGTAACCGGCACCGAGGCTGAACGTTCCCGTGGAGCGCTCCTTGACGTTGACGTCAACGTTGACGTGATTCTGGTCGGAACCCTCGCTGGTGGTGACATCAACAGTTTCGAAGAAACCGAGGTTGTTGATGCGCGCCTTGCTGCGCTTGAGCGCAGAGGCATTGAACAACTCGCCTTCGACTATCTTGATCTCGCGGCGGATAACCTTGTCGCGAGTCTTGGCATTGCCGGTGATGTTGATCCGTTCGACCGAGACCTGCGGACCCTGTTCGATTTCTATGACCAGATCGATGGTTTTATCGGCATCGTTGGCCCGGGTCAGAGGAGCGACGTTGGCATAGGCATACCCCTGATCGGCATAACGGTCGGTTATGTGACCGATCCCCTTGCGCAGCAGGTCGCGGGCAAACACATCGCCGGGACGCAGCGGCAACAGGTTGAGAATCGCATCCTTGACGTCGATCAGATCGCCGGCCGCATCCAGCTTGCCGATCCGGTACTGACTGCCTTCGTCAACCTGGATGAGGACCAGCATGTGCTCATTGTCATCGACAAGCGAGATGACCGGCTTGCGCACCTTGACCCGGATGTAACCTTCGTTGAAGTAAAGATCGGCAATCCGCTCCAGATCCTGATCCAAAAGGACCTCATCGTAGTTGCCGCGTCCGGTCAGCCAGGAGAACATCCATTTCTCCTGGGTATCCATGACCTTGAACAAATCACCTTCGGAGAAAACCGTGTTCCCTTCGAAACGAATGTCCTTGATGCGCA
Source organism: uncultured Geobacteraceae bacterium (assembly GCA_964603155.1). Lineage (GTDB taxonomy): Bacteria > Desulfobacterota > Desulfuromonadia > Desulfuromonadales > BM103 > VAUL01. The sequence continues at coordinate 189,836 of CAZRTZ010000001.1, forward strand.
CCAGCTTGCCTTCATTGATCTTGAAGGTGACCAGCGCCTCGTTGTCGGCATTGATCTCCGTGTCGGCCTTGATGTCCGCGGCGTAATAGCCGTCCTTGACATACTCGGCCTTGAGGGCGGCAATACTGCGCTGGACCTCATACGGATCATAAATATCGGGCACCTTGAGCGTGACGACGCCCTGAAGGCGTTCAGGGGCGATCTCCGCATTCCCTTCGAAGCGCACGGTACGCACCAGAGGGCGTTCCTTGACCTGGAACACGAGGATCTGGGCGTCGTTCTGCGTCTCGACCAGCGCCGCCACATCGGAAAAACGCCCGATCCGGTAGATAGCCTGTATCGCCTCGTCGATCTGCTGCGGGGTTACCGTCTGCCCCTTGTGCAGGGAAATGGCATTCAGGATGGTGTCTGCCTTAATCCTTTGATTACCGGCGACCACAATGTCGGCGATCAGATAATCTTCGGCGGCCAGAGCCGGCAACGCCCAAAACAGGCAGACAACGAAGAGAATAGCCCTTTTGATGATCAAATGACGGCTCCTGACAGGGGTCGTTTTAGAAATGAGGCATTATAGGGGATGGCACCAGGGAGTGCAAAGCGAAATTTGCCCGGATCTCTCACGCGACCAGGGCTCCGTCAACCATGCTGACAACCCGGTCGAGACGGCTGGCCAGCGCCTGACTATGGGTGACGATAACCATAGTCAGCCCGTATTCGGCGTGCAGCCGATCGAGCAGCGCCATGATTTCGCCGGAGGTCGTACTGTCCAGGTTGCCGGTCGGTTCATCAGCCAGGAGCAACCGCGGTGCCATGACCAGAGCCCTGGCAATTGCCACCCGTTGCTGTTCCCCGCCGCTGAGCTGCCCGGGTTTATGCTTCAGGCGGTGGACCAAACCGACCGCAGCCAGCAACCGCTCCGCCCGAGCGCGTGCTTCCACGACGGACAGGCGGGCGATCAGGGCCGGCATCATCACGTTCTCCAGAGCATTGAATTCGGGGAGCAACTGATGAAACTGAAAGACAAAGCCGACGGTGCGATTGCGAAAAGCATCCAGTTCCGCCGGCGGGTAGCAAAAGATATCCGTCTCTTCAAAGCAAACCGATCCGGAGCTGGGGCGGTCAAGACCGCCGATCAGGTGCATCAGCGTGGTTTTGCCGGCACCGGAAGCCCCCACCACAGCAATGCGTTCACCGGCGCGCACTTCAAGGTCGATGCCACGCAGCACCTCGATTACGCCCTGGTCGGTAGTGAAGCGCTTGCTGAGGTTTTGTACTGAAATCAAGAGCGGTCTCCCCTCACTCATACCGCAGCGCCTCGGCCGGATCCATGCGCGATGCCCGCCAGGCTGGATAGACGGTCGCCAGAAGGGAGATGCTCATGGCCACGGTCACCACGGCGATGACATCCGTCGGATTCACCACGGAAGGGAACTGACTCATGCCATAAACCGACTGGTCGAAGATCCTCACATTCAGCAATCGTTCAAGCCCTTTGATGATCGGGTCGGCATTCTTGGCCAGCAACAGGCCAAGCAGGGTGCCGAGCAAAGTCCCCACGGTACCGATGATCAGCCCTTCGAGAATGAAGATCTTCATGATGCTGCGCGAGGTCGCCCCCATGGAGCGAAGAATGGCGATATCGCGATGTTTTTCCATCACCACCATGATCAGGGTGGTAGCAATATTGAACGCCGCCACCAGAACGATGATCGCCAGCACGATAAAAAGACCGAGCTTTTCCAGGTTGAGCGCCGCCAGAAATGAACCGAACAGATCCTCCCAGGAGCGGACCGAATAGGGGAAGCGATACTCGGCGCGCAGCTCCTGGGCAACCGGCCGGGCGTGATCGAACCCTTCCACCTCGAGTTCAACACCGTTGACCACACCGTGCAGATCGAAAAACTTCTGGGCCTGAGCAAGATCGACATAGGCAAAATAGGTATCGATAAACCCGCCGCGCTGCTGGATGATCCCGACAACACGGAACGCCTTCATCTTGGGGATCATGCCGAACGGCGTGACGCTGAACATCGGCGGGATGACATTGACGGTATCGCCGACCGAGACACCGAGGGAAGCCGCCGTATCAACGGCAATCACAATCCCGGGCAACCCCGATGTTGCGCCAAACAAAAGGCTTTCCGCCGGTTGCCCGTCAAGAGTCATGAGTTGCTGACGCAACACCTTGTTGCCGGGAACGATCCCCCGCGCATTGACCGCCGCCACGTTTTGCTTCGAGAGCAGCATGACTTCCTTGGTCACAAAGGGGGCGGCGTTGAGGACATGAGGTGCCTGGCGGGCCCTGGCAACGATCTTCTCGTAATCGGTCAGTTCTTCTCCGTGCTTCTGGATCAGAACATGGGGGATGTTGCCGAGGATCTGCTGGCGAACGCCATCGTGGAACCCGGTCATAACCGCCAGTACCACAATCAGAGCCGCAACGCCGAGGGTCACCCCGGCAATGGAGATGAAAGAGATGACCGAGATGAAGGTCTGTTTGCGCTTGGCCCTGAGATAACGCAGGCTGACGAAAAGTTCGTAATTCATTCAGGCACGTGGACCAGGGTTCGGGGTTCGGGGTCAAAAAGATTCAAAGACATACTCAATCGTATGCAATAAAAATTAGACATACCTCGTTTCTTGAACCTCGTACCCCGCACCACTATTTTTCCGGCCTCAACTGCGGGAAGAGAATGACGTCGCGGATCGAGGCGGAATCAGTGAGAAGCATCACCAGCCGGTCAATGCCGATCCCCTCCCCTGCCGTCGGTGGCAGACCGTATTCCAGGGCGCGAATGTAATCCTCGTCCATGGCATGAGCTTCTTCGTCACCAGCCTCTTTTTCAGCCAACTGCGCGAGGAAACGCTCCTTCTGGTCGATCGGGTCGTTAAGCTCGGAGAAGGCGTTGGCCAGTTCGCGACCGACAATGTAGAGCTCGAAGCGATCGACATATTCAGGATTATTGTCGTTCTTGCGCGAGAGTGGCGACACTTCGGTGGGGTATTGGGTAATGAAGGTCGGCTGCCACAGATGCGGTTCAGCCACCGCCTCGAAGATCTCCGTCAGCAGCTTGCCATGCCCGACATTCGGCTCGACGTCGATCTCCAACTGCTTCGCCACCGTGAGCAATGCGGCATGATCATCGAGCAACTGAGGATCGATTTTTCCGTACTTGACGATGGCTTCGCGCACCGTCAGCCGTTCCCATGGCGGGGTCAGATCGACCTCCTTGCCGCCGTAGCTGATCACCAGTGTGTCAAGAACCTCCTGCGCCACGTGGCAGATCAACTTCTCGGTGAAGTTCATCAGGTCCTCATAGGTCGCGTAGGCCTGGTAGAACTCCATCATGGTGAACTCAGGGTTGTGGCGGATCGATATCCCCTCGTTGCGGAAGTTGCGATTGATCTCGAAGACCCGTTCGAAACCGCCGACCACCAGGCGTTTGAGGTACAGCTCCGGAGCAATCCGCAGATACAGGGTCATGTCCAGCGCGTTGTGATGGGTCACGAACGGGCGGGCCGTGGCTCCACCGGCGAGCGGCTGCATCATCGGCGTTTCGACTTCGTGGAAATCGTTGGCCACCATATAATCGCGAATGGTGCTGACAATGCGGCTGCGCTTGCGAAAGACCTCGCGCACCTCAGGATTGACGATCAGATCGAGGTAGCGCTGGCGGTAGCGGGTCTCGATGTCGGTCAGGCCGTGCCATTTCTCGGGGAGCGGCAGCAGTGATTTGGTCAAAAGCTGCAGGGAAGCGGCGCGCAGGGAGAGTTCGCCGGTTTTGGTGCGAAACGGTGTGCCGGTGATGCCGACGATATCGCCGATATCGAGTTTGCGATAGAGAGCGAACGTCGCCTCGCCCAACTGTTCCTGGGCGACATACACCTGGCAACGACCGCTGCGATCCTGCAACTGCAGGAAGGCGGCCTTGCCGAAATCGCGCCGGGCCATGATCCGCCCGGCCAGCGCATAGCTTGTCGTACACTCCGCCAGTGCTTCGCTATCGTGATCAACATGGGCGGCATGCACTTCGGCGGCGGTGTGGGTGATCCGGAAATCGTTGGCGAAGGGGTTGATCCCCTCGTTGCGCAGTTCGTCGAGCTTGGCTCGCCGCTGGGCCAGAACATCGCTTTTTTCTTCCATGATTTTATCCTTTGGCCTTGATCGAGCAGGCCTATTTGAATCGTAGGGGCAAGGCATGCCTTGCCCAGGGCGACGCATGCGTCGCCCCTACATTCACATGATCAACTTTTCTCCGGCGCCCGCTTGCCGAGCAACCAGGCCTCGATGAAACCGTCCAGGTCGCCGTCGAGCACCCCGTCGGCATTCCCGACCTCATGGCCGGTGCGATGGTCCTTAACCATGCGGTAGGGGTGCAGCACGTACGAGCGGATCTGGCTCCCCCAGGCGATGTCCTTCTTCTCACCGGTCAGCGCTGCCGCTTCGCTCTCTTTTTTCTCCATCTCCAGTTCGTACAGGCGCGCGCGCAGCTGCTTCATGGCGGTGGAGCGGTTCTTGTGCTGGGAACGCTCGTTCTGGCAGCTGACCACGATGCCGGTAGGGATGTGGGTGATGCGGATCGCCGAGTCGGTCTTGTTGACGTGCTGGCCGCCGGCACCGCTGGAACGGTAGGTGTCGACGCGCAGGTCCTTCTCGTTGATCTCGATCTCGACATCGTCAGAAATCTCCGGGAAGATGAACACCGAGGTGAAGGAGGTATGACGGCGGGCGTTGGAATCGAAAGGAGAGATGCGCACCAGCCGGTGGATCCCCTTTTCCGCCTTGAGATAGCCGTAGGCGTAGTCGCCGGTGACAGTGAAGGTGACGCTCTTGAGCCCCGCCTCCTCTCCCGGCTGGTATTCGGTAATTTCGGTCTTGTACCCCTTGCGTTCGCACCAGCGCAGGTACATGCGCAGCAGCATCTCCCCCCAGTCCTGGGCCTCGGTGCCGCCAGCGCCGGCATTAATGCTGACGATGGCGTTGCTCGGGTCGTGCGGGCCGGAGAGCATCCGCGCAAACTCCATGCGGTCGACCTGCTGCATCAGCGCCGGCAGCAGCTCACGCACCTCCGCAAGGGTCGACTCGTCCCCCCCCTCATCGCCCAGTTCCACCAGAACCTGCAGATCCTCGACTTCCCGATTGGCAGCGGTCCAGTCGTCGACCAGCTTCACCAAAACGGTACGCTCCTTCAAAACCTCTTGAGCGCGCTCGTTGTCATTCCAGAAATCGGGCTTGGCGACCTCGGCCTCGAGTTCCGAAACCCGTTCGCGTTTGCCATCAACGTCAAAGACACCTCCTCAGCTCTTCGAGCCTGACCTTGAGTTGGGCGAGGGTATCAGTTTCTTCGCGGAACATGCACTTGAATCCTCTCTGCGGATAATGCGACGGGGGATTATAGCGGGGAGCCGGTTGTGGGGCAAGGAAGAAGAAAGATTATATATTCTTGACGCTTCGACCTTGCCAATTTTTCCGGCGACTTTTATGATGACATGCGTTATCGAAGGGCCGAATACGTTGCATCGTCATCTTCCAGGAGGCTGCGTGGACAAGGAACTCAATGCCCAGGAAAAACAGAGTCTGTTGAAAATCGCCCGCCAGGCGGTGATCCACGGCGTCCTCACCGGCAAGGAATACATCGAACCCCGTGAAGAGAAATCCCTGAACCAGCGCAACGGTTGTTTCGTCACCATCAAGCAGAACGGCAAGCTGCGCGGCTGCATCGGCAATTTCCAGTCGGAACTGCCGCTCTTTCGCGAAGTGGCACACATGGCTCTGGCTTCGGCCACCCGCGACCCGCGCTTCTACCCGATGAAGGAAGCCGACCTGGAAAACTTCTCCATTGAAATTTCGGTACTCTCCCCCTTGCACAAAGTGGAGAGCACCGAGGAGATCGAAGTCGGCAAACACGGTATCTATATCGAAAAAGGCTTCTACCGCGGCGTCCTGCTCCCACAGGTTGCAATCGAGCATTGCTGGGACAGGCAGACCTTCCTCAGGCAGACCTGTCTCAAGGCTGGTCTCCCCACCAACGCCTGGGAGGCGGAGGATGCCGAAATTTATCTGTTCAGCGCCCAGGTGTTTGGCGAACACGATGAGGCTTGCGCATAAGCAGTCCGCTACTGCACCTGCGCCGTCACCCGCCCCTCCGGCCCGAAAACCGTTACCGTTGCCGGCTTGACCGCACAAGTGCAGTTCAAATTCCAGACGTACCGACCCTTAAGGATGCGGACGAAAGTCATCGCACCGAATCCTTCCACCTGAAGGCGGGCATCGGCATAGCTGCTGGTCGCTTCGACGGACAGCTGTTTTTTCCGCGGATCATAGCCGGTTTTGGTTATTACGATGCTATTGACCAGAGCCGGTTTCTGCATTGTGATATCCTTTGTCAGCACCGCATCGGTCGTGACGTTTAGATCAGCAAGCGTAACCGTCTGATATCCCTGAGCCTGCCCATCAACCAGCAGCGACCATGATCCGAGCGGCTCGCTGCTCAGACCCAGGCGATAGCTGCCGTCAGCTGCCGTCTCCCCGGCCGCTCCGATGGCAAGTGGGTGGCTGGCTGTCACCACAACCCCCTCCAGCGGTTTACCGGTGTCATCCGACACCCTTCCTTCGACCAAGGCATCGAGAGGATAAACGGTGAGGTCCGCCGCGGAGAGTTCGCGACTTTGCCCCCCCACCCAGCCGGCAGCAAACAACCGGCTCTCGGGATGGCCAAGGGTCCAGCCAGCACCATCGTCAATTCCGACGCAATAGCGACCGAGCCTGTCGCTCAGCCCTGCACTGAACAACAACCGTGCTGACGCAACGGCCTGTACCGGCACACCAGCCACCGCTGCGCCACTGGTCGACCTGACCACTCCGCACAAAAAGTCGCTGGCGGCATCGGCCGTCAGATCAATGCCACCCAGATCGTTGACAAGACTCACCTCGCGGAGCGAAGCAAGACGGCCCAAAAGTCCCGCACCAGCCAGGTCACTGCCATCGCTGTTGCCCACCGAGAGCTGATAGCTTCCGGCCGGGAGTTTCAATTCATAGCGACCGTTCATGTCGGTAAGCGCCACCGCCTGGAATGAGGAACCAACCGCTCTTACAGTGATTCCGGGCAGGGCAGAGCGGACGTCTGAACGATAAACCGTTCCTGAAAGCCGATAACTGCCGTTTTGCATGGCCAGTTCCACGGTTTTCTGTTCACCGTCGACCAGCATGACTTCAGTTGCGAGTCTAAAGCCTGCATATCCATCAGCCGTCGGCCACAACTGGTACCTGCCGCTGCCGGCTACAGCAAAACGGTAGATTCCGCGCTGATCACTGCGGGCAAAACCATAACTGTGCTGCCACCGGTCGGTCAGTTCGATCAGCGCACCGGCAATCGGTGCTCCCGCTTCATCGCGGACCGTTCCGCTGATTGTCTGCGCCGCTGTTGCTTGAGTCACGGCAAAACCGGCGAGACCCTTCCCCCCTGGCGCAGCAACCTCAAACAGGTATTTTCCCGCGGCATGGAGACGGTCGCTCACGAAATGACCGTTGAGCTTTACTGTGACAGCCTCGTCACTTTGACCGTCAGCATCCCCAGGCCGGTTGAGATCAAGCGGCTGTTCGCCATCCGTCACGGTGAATATTTCGACCAAAGGATCATCACTATCCACGCGACCGTTGCCATTCAGATCATAGATCCGGGAAATGACCACGCTGCTGCCGTTGGGAATAATGTCCCGGACCGACAGCATCAGCTCGGTTGCTTCCCGCTCACCCAGAACCGCTGGTGCGACCTCAACAGTTGGTGGCGGGGGCGGACGGTACTCGATGGACACCGTCTGAGTCGTAGTGTTGCCGGCCGCATCCGTGGCCCGTAAAGTCACTTGATTCTCCCCGGGAGACAGTCCGTCGACGGCATGCGTCCACTGGCCGGAGACGACCATCACCGCCACGCTGACAGCATGATAAACGGCAACTAGGTTCGCACCGGTCTCCAGCCTGCCGCTCAGTGTCTGCGTCGGCACGATTACCGGTGCGGTCAGCGGATCGACGGACAATAATGGCGGCACGGTGTCGATGCTGACCAGAATGTCGGTACTGGCCGTCCCCCACTCGTTGCTAGCCGTAATCGCTAAATGATTTTCACTGTTCGGCACCAGCCCGGTCACGACAAGTTGCCATTGGCCATCGCTACTGACCGTGGCCGCTGAATTGACTCCGGCAGCTATCGCTTTGACGGCCACGGTGGCACCTGGTGTTGTGGTGCCGGACAATAGCAACATGGTGGAGTTGGTCAACTGCGGATAGGAGTCGAGAGTCAGTCGGGGCCCAAGGACCTCGTCCGGCCGGATTAGTTGCCCCAGGTAAAGGTCGTTGAGAAGCCCGGCAGGGTTGGGTCCGAGTTGACCAACCGTATGCCCGGCCACCCACAACACGTCCTTCTCTCCCGCGACCAGGCCAGCGATTGAATCGTTCCCGGAACTGCCGAATTGCAGCGACCACTGACGCAAGCCTGTCGGCGCATGCTTGATCACCAGGCCGTCATCCCCCCCGAAGTGGCGATTGCCGGCAAATGCCGCTGCCGTTCGGCCGGCCAGATACAGGCCGCCATCGGCAGCGGTTGTCATCGCCGCCAGATCCACGCTGTCATCAGGGCTCGAGAATTCCAGCATCTGCCGGCTTAACGTCCCATCATGCGCGGTGATGAAATAGCGGCTGCCGTTGCCACCGGCTGTCAGTAGACGCCCGCTGCGATCGAAGAGCTGTTCCTTGACGGCAAAATCGCTGGCAGGCAACGGAATCGGCTCGACCCTGAGGAGTAAACCGGACGCATCGAATTTCAGCACCGCGACATGCTCCGGGACGACCACGCCCGCCAGTGCACTCCCGACGTAGGCACCAGCGTAGATGAAACCTGCGGCATCGACAGCAACCGAGTTTAGCGCCTCGGTTGTGGCCGCATTGGACAGCCGCACCCACTGCTTCGCCCCCGCTGCACTGTAGCGGGCCAGGAAGTAGTCCCCGCCACCACCGTAGCGCTGTCGGTCAAGGCTGCCAAAAGTCTCCCCGGCGATCAGCACGTCCCCGTTTGGGGCCAGAGCCAGGTCTCTGACCTGTTCGTTCGCCGCAGAATTCAGTTCAACCTGCCAGAGCATGGCGCCTGAACCGGTCCATTTCGCCATGCGCACGGCATAGTCTGCCTGTCCCTTGGTGTTCAGATAGCGCACGTTCCAGGTCACCAGCAGATCGCCACGAGCATCGACGGCCAGGCCACCACCGGATTCATCCGCGGCAACCCCGAACTGCCATGTCGCCACCAGACGGCCGGTCTGATCGAACTTGGCGATGAACGGATCCCGTCCCCCGGCATTGGCATAGCCGGGAAAGTTACCCGTCGTATGGCCCAGCACGTAAAGATTCCCGGTTGCATCCCGGCTCATGGCAACAACCGTCTCGTCACCCGACATACCGGACTGCCAAAAGGAACTCTCGGCAAGAGGCCATTCGCCGGTCGCCGCCTCTTCAGCAAAGAGCCTAACGGTTGCGAAACCGACATTTCCGGCCAGATCGGTCGCCTCGACCCGAACCGTATTCCAGCCGGGACGCAGCGATTCGAGCAGTTGTCCGCTGTCCTTGTAAAGCTTGATGCCGTTGACCATCACCTCGATCCGGCCGTCGCTGACCGTATAGACGAGACGTGGCTTGGCGGTGCAACTTTGCCCTTCAAGCGGTGAGATGATCGTGACCTGCGGCGGGGCAAGATCGACGTTCACCCTTGTCTGGGCTCTCCGGGTAAAACCGTTCGGCGCCGTGGCCTCAACCGCCACGCTGCTCAACCCCTCCGGCAACCCGCTTACGGTCATCTGCCATCGCCCGGACTGCGGATAGGACACTTCACCGCTACGCTGCAACTCGGGACTGACGAGATCAACGACTGCACCTGGGGTGAGCGTCCCGCTCAAAATAACGCTGCCACGGTTGGTGTGCACCAGACTGACATCCGTGGCCACGGCGGGACGGCGCGAATCGCTCAGTTTGATGACGCTGGCATAGCTGCCCGACGTTCCGCCATCGCCTGCCGCATACAGATCCCCGGACAGATCACGTATGACCTGGTGGCGGTAGTTCCACCCCAGGCTCTTGCCCCACAATAGATTCAAATCCGGGGTGTACTTGCTCAATCCCCCCAGATCATCGACCGCATAGAGAGTACCGTCGCGTTCGCAGGCCAGCGCATTGATCGGCTGGCTGCCGGTCGTTACCTGCCTGAGCAGGTTGCCGGACGCATCGAATTGGTAGATAAAGCCTTTCTCGAAGTAGTAGGACGTCTCGATGCTGACCCCGCCGGCGTAGATGTTGCCGTAAACGTCAACGGCAACATCCAAGGCCTCGTCATTCCCCGTTGTACCGAACTGCAGGGACGGAGCCACCGGCCAGAGGCTGCGATCGAATTTGACCACGAAGGCATCATTACCACCCCTGGCGGTGCCGAAGGTCGCCGAGTCGGTATGGCCGGCCAGATAGGCGTTACCCGCCAGATCCAGTGCCAGGCCGCCCCTGCCGCCGATCTCCTGCATGCCGCTGCGGGTCAGCTGACGTCCGGCCAGCAGACGGCAGTTATTGTCCAGTCGGGCGATCCAGACATTCATCGTGCCGTTCGGCGCACCGTAAAGATCTCCGCCGGTATCGCCCGCCACCACCACCTGCCCGTCCGTATCGATCTGCACCGCCGAGGCGAAGTCACTCCCCGCCGTGGCAAAGACGTGCCCGGCCAGATAGGAGCCGTCCGCGGCAGCAAATTTGTAGAGGAAACCGTCCCCGCTGCTGTCGTAGCCGACGACAAAAAGGTTGCCATTGGCATCGACGGCCAGATCCCGGGGGATGAGGGTCCTGCTGAAAGGCCGATTCTGCCAGAGCATCTCCCCCTGGCCGGAGTACTTCTGTACCACCAGGGTATAGTTGGCGTCTTGCGTGGCGAGGTAAAGATTGCCGGTACGATCCACAGCCATCCCGCCGTAAAATTTGGCTGCCTGGCGCGGCCAGCCGGCAGCGCTTGGATATTCCGGTTCACTGCCGGTAAAGACGATGAAAACGGCACTGGCCAGAGACTGGTTGCCGACAGAATCGACAGCACTCACCTCGATCCGGTGCGAACCGTTGACCAATGGATCCAGACGCTCGCCACAGCGGGTTGTCACCAGGACGCCATCGACCCGAACCGAAGCGCTGACCACCTCATTCAGTGCACACAGCAGTTTTGGTGAACTCTCGCGCAGCACATCGCCATTGGGGTAGTAAATTTCGACCTTTGGCGGTGTCGAATCGACGCTGAAACTCACTGTGGCATGAACCTCGGCACCGGCCGTGTTCCATGCCGTCAACACCAGGGTATGCTGGCCCTCTGCCAGTGTGTCGAGATGTTCACCATTCCCTTTGCCCAGCGGCTGGCCGTCGAGCGCCAGGCGATAGCCGCTGGCACCGCCAAGGGAGTAGTCAAGCAAAGGCGTCGGATCGTTGCTGGCACCGGCAAGCGGAGAATGAATGATCACGGTCGGCAGCGAGGTATCAACGGTGAAAGCGACCTGCTGCCGACTGCACATCCCCAGTCCGTTGGTCGCAACGACCTCCACAACATGCGCCCCGTCAGCGAGCGGGCCGAGGAGAGTACCGGTACCTGTGGCAGCCGGTTGCCCGTCGACAAACACCTGCACCTCTGCTGCAGTGCTCGTAAACAACAACGCCGGCGCGTTAATACCGACAACCGTCGCCTGTGGAGAGATGATCGTCAATGCCGGCGGCTCATCATCGAGCAGTGTCAAAACATGAACGTCTGCACCAGGACTGCCCGGAGAGGCCGCGGACAGGGTTATGATCAAATTTTTGTCCGCTTCCGCCAGGGGATCGTCGATCAGTTGGATATCAAGAGTCACTGTCGTCTCACCGGCAGGGATCAGGAGCGTCCCAGACAGCGGTCGATAGTCGTAGCCGGCCAGTGCGCTGCTCTCCACCGCGGCCGCATAATTGATTGTTACAACTTCAGGCCAGGGGTGACTCAGAACGACGGGCACACTGGTCTCGCCGGCATTTTCCGCGACCCTCGAGTTCGGCACGGCAAAGCCAGCCGTCGGCGGCGGCAGATTGGCAACCAGGCTTTTGCCGGCCGTGTTGTTCCACTCGTCAGCTTCCTTCACTTCGTACCCGGCATCGACCACCACATAAAACGAATGCACACCGGCCGATGCAACCGGTACGGCAAAGTTCACCAGCGTCGTGCCCTGGCCGGCCACCGCCACGCGCCGCTCGGCAAGCAGGGCCCCGCCTTCCGCCGGCGTCCCGGCATACAAGGCCACCGTCACGCTGTCGACGGCGATGCGTCCCAGATTGTGTACGTTGACGTTCACGGCAACTTCTCCGGGGAGCGATTGTAACAATGGCGGAGAGAAGACAATGTCCTCACTGCCTACCGCGAGATCCGGGGCAACCTGGGAGGCATGAAGGGCCTGCATCGCCAGGGCGGTGGCAAAGAGACGCCCCTGCCAGCTGCCTCCTTGCGCCTGCTGGCCGACCAGCCAGGCAACCGCCGCCCCTACCCGCTCCGCCCTGGCACCACTGGTCTTGAGTGCCAGTGTGGCGACAGCGCTATCGGCGATCGCACTCCGGGAGCGTCCGAAACTGCCATCGCCATTTTGCATCGCTGCCAGCCAACCCTGCGCGAGGGCAACCTTTCCCTCCAGCGGCATGACCTGTCTGAACGCGTTGAGAGCCAGCAAAGCGGCGCCGGTCGCCTGCAGCTGACTTGCGCCGTTACCGACAGACCAGCCGCCGTCGCCTTGCTGTGAGCCGACCAGGAAGCGGCAGGCTGCTTCGCTTGCTGCTGCGGCAGTGCCGCTACTTGCCAGAGACTGCAATGCCAACGCGGTATCGAGCGGATTGCTGACGAAGCCGCCGCCTCCACCCCAGCCACCATCCAAGTTCGCCGCCGCAAGCAACGTCTCACTGCCGCTTCCCGCAGCTGCTGCAACCTGCCGAGCCAGGAAATCGCCGTTATTGGCCACAGCTTGCTGCAGCCATTCCCGAGCGCGAGCCACAGCGTCTGCTGCCGATGCGTACGGCGACAGTGCCTTGAGGACTTCGGCCGTATCGCGTACGCCTGTTCCCGGCTGTTCCTGCCAGCGGCCATCGGCGAACTGCCGGTCGAGCAGCCAGGCCACCCCGCGCTCCAGCGACGCTGCGGTCGCCAGCGGCTCGTTGTGGACTTCGATCAGCGGATTGCTTTCGACAGCAGGCTCACGCACCAGTTCGGTGCGCATACTGCCGTGACCGTCGGTCAAAATCGCGAAGCGCTCTTCCCATGCGCTGCGCAGCGTGCCGAGTGCGGCGATTTGGGACACGGTATCTGCGGCATCGGTAACGAAGCTTCCCGGTGCAACGGCCAGCACGAAGCCCATGCGCAGCTCTTTGCGCGTTTCCGCGGCCGGTGGGATGCGCGGCCCCTCGATGGCGATGATGTCATCGATGCTGACCGTGCGCAGTATCCCGGGGATGGTCACTCCGGGAGCCGGCAGTTGCGCCGCACCGATTCCGGGCGCGTCGATCAGTTTCAGCGGTGGCACCTTCTCGGCGCCGGTGAAGCCCATCAGGTAGAGTTCGAAAGGGTTGAACAGCCGGCCGAATAATTCGCCGGGGTGGGCCGATTCGGGAGTCAGAGCGGTATAGGTGCCGTCGCCGTTATCCTGCCAGCGGTTGCCATACAGGGTTGAACCCTGCGAATCGAGCAGAAAACTCCAGTGCGCCCGGTCCAGCCCCAACAACCCCTCGCTCGCAGAACCGGCATCGCTGAAGCGAACGTATGCACCCCAACGATGCAGCATTTCATGAGTCAGAATCCTCAGCGTCGTCTCGAAACGCGGATCGGCCGGTTCCAGCACGTGCCCAGCCAGATTGCCCATGTCGATCGTCCCTTCCAGACGCACCAGAGGCCCCCCGTCGGCGGAGTAGGCAGGGGTGTGGTCATAGAGTGGCAGGCCAATCCCCAGCACATTGTTGCGTGTCGGAGTGAAAAATGCCCTGGCCTGCAGACTCGGCATGCGCACATCGAAATTGGTGAAGATCACCAGATAGTCGTAGTCGTCGCCATGCGTCCGGTAGAACTCGCGGGCCAGCACCCGGCGCGGTTCGCTGTTGATCTGACCTGATGGGTCTTGCGCATCAAAATTGCCCGCCACCTCGATGACCGCCACCTGGTTGTAATCGCCAAGCGCTCGCGCGGAGAAATCAGCCGCATGGGTGCTTCTGTCGACAGGGAGAAGGGGGAGCAGAAGAGACAGCGTGAGGATAAAAAAACGGCGGGACCGCCCCGTAAGGGACAAAAACCATCGCATGACAAACCCTCCTGGCCAAAGGCCGCAATGCCGGCAGCAGGGCCGGCAAAAATCAATAAGCAACTGTTAATATATTTCCGGAGCAATTGCAACAGACAAAACAGCAGCCCCCGGTCCGAAAACCGGGGGCTGCTGTTTGAGCGTACTTTGCGTCTACTTGATTAGCAGTCGAAGTAGAGTTGGAACTCGAGGGGCACCGGGCGCATGCGGACCGGATCGACCTCGGCTTCCATCTTGTACTCGATCCACTTCTCGATGAGGTCAGGGGTGAAGACGTCGCCCTTGAGCAGAAAGGCGTGGTCGGCCTTGAGATTGTTGAGGGCGTCCTCAAGGGACGACGCAACATTCGGGATATCCTTGAGCTCTTCCGGGGAAAGACCGTAGATGTCCTTGTCCAGCGGCTGGCCCGGATCGATTTTGTTCTCGATGCCGTCGAGGCCGGCCATCAGCATGGCGGCAAAAGCCAGGTAGCCGTTGCACGACGGATCGGGGGTGCGGTACTCGATGCGCTTGGCCTTGTCGTTGCTGGTGGCCGGGATGCGGATCGACGCCGAACGGTTGCGGTTCGAGTAGGCCAGGTTGACCGGCGCCTCGTAGCCAGGCACCAAGCGCTTGTAGGAGTTGGTACCGGGGTTGGTGAAGGCGCACAGGGCCTTGGCGTGCTTCATGATGCCGCCGATGTAGTACAGCGCCATTTTGGAGAGGCCGCCGTAGCCGTCGCCGGCGAAGAGGTTCTTGCCGTCCTTCCACAGCGACTGGTGGCAGTGCATCCCCGAACCGTTGTCACCGAACAGCGGCTTCGGCATGAAGGTCACGGTCTTGTCGTTCTGGACGGCCACGTTGCGGATCACATACTTGAACCACTGCAGGGTGTCGGCCATCCTGACCAGCGAATCGAAGCGCATGTCGATCTCGCACTGGCCGCCGGTGGCGACTTCGTGATGCGAGGCCTCGACACGGATGCCGACGCTTTGCAGCACCTGCACCATCTCGTTGCGCAGGTCGATCAGCGAGTCGGTCGGGGCCACCGGGAAGTAGCCGCCCTTGTTGGCGGGTTTGTAGCCAAGGTTGGGGAACTCTTCGCGACCGGTGTTCCAGCAGCCTTCCACCGAATCGACCTTGTAAAACGATTCGTTCATGCTGGAAGCGAAGCGGACGTCGTCGAAGATGAAGAATTCCGGCTCCGGCCCGAAATAGCAGGTGTCGGCAAGGCCGGTCGACTTCAGGTAGGCTTCGGCCTTCATGGCAACGAAGCGCGGGTCGCGGCTGTAACCCTCACGGGTGAACGGGTCGATGATGTTGCAGATCAGGCTCAAGGTCGGGATGCGCGGGAAAGGATCGACCTTGGCGGTCTTCGGGTCCGGCACGATCAGCATGTCCGAGTTGTGGATCGGCTGCCAGCCGCGAATCGAGGAACCGTCGAAACCGATCCCCTCCTCGAAAGTGTCCTCGCTGAACTCGCTGATCGGCTGGGTGAAGTGCTGCCAGATTCCGACAAAGTCGAGGAACTTGTAGTCGACCATCTGGCAGTTGTTTTCCTTGGCAAACTTGACAACTTCTTGTGGGGTCATTGCTATTCTCCTGTTGTGTGGTGGTTGGTAGCGTTAATTTGTTAAGTCGTTGAGTGGTTGAGTGGTTGAGTGGTCAAGGGTTTTGCTGATGGACTGTTACGACTCGACCACTTAACGGTTTTCAATTGATTCACAAAGCGTCATCCCCTCTTTCGCCGGTCCTGATCCTGACCACCTCATCCACCGGGGTGACAAAGATCTTGCCGTCACCGATGCGCCCGGTTTTGGCGGCGTTGGCGATGACATCGACGACCTTGGCGGCCAACTCGTCGCTGACGATGATCTCCATTTTGATCTTCGGGATGAAATCGACCACGTACTCGGCACCGCGATACAACTCCGTGTGCCCTTTCTGCCTCCCGAAACCTTTCACCTCGCTGACCGTGATCCCCTGGATGCCGACCTCGTTCAGCGCTTCCTTGACCTCGTCGAGCTTGAAGGGCTTGATGATGGCCTCGACCTTTCGCATAAGACAAATCTCCTCGCAATGAGATGATGACAGCGCTCATGAGCAAATTGCTTGCCCAAATCCGCGACAGCCTAAACTTCCGAGTAACGCTCTGATTTTACGTTGTTATTCCGGTTCGGCAAGGGCGGTCGGCAAAAAAAACGCTGACAGCGGAAAATTTGTCTGCGTACAATTTCGGCGAGAACGGAATCGGGATGATTGTTTTTTGGGCATATCGTAGGGGCGATGCATGCGTCGCCCAGGGCAAGGCATGCCTTGCCCCTACCCATCAACATTTTTCATCACATCCGGCAGGCTGTCGCCGGCACACAATCCGATCCCGCTTTCCCGCTCGGTCACATAGCGCCGCCGAAACTCCTTGAACATTCGCCACTCTTCCTCGAAGTTCGGTGTAAAAACCCCCGTACCCATCCCCTGGTCGATCTCTTCCGGACCCCAAAACCGCACTTCGACGATCTCGCGGCGGTTGTAAACAAACGGCCCCTCGTGAGAGGTCAGGTAGGTAGCGATGTTCTCTGATTCGATCTCGTTGCGGATTTTCGAGTGATAGAGAAAAGTCAGCGGCAGCCCGGACAGCCCCAGTTCCTCGTGCATTTCGCGCACCGCCGCCTCCAGGTAGCTCTCCCCCGGATCGAGGTGCCCGCCCACGCTGGTGTCCCATTTGTCGGGCTGAATGTCCTTGTCAGGAGACCGCTTCTGCAGCAGCAATTGTCCGGCCCTGTTGAAGACCAGCACATGCGCGGCACGATGCACCAGCGCCGGATTGCCGTGGCACTCACGGCGCGGCGCCGTGCCGATCACCCGGTCGTTGTCATCGACGATGTCGAAGAATTCCATCATAACTGACCGCATAGCTCCTCGACGCCGCTAGCCCAGGCCGCCAACATCGCTTCTCCCGTTTCCCTGAACTCAGGGTGCTCGGAAATATAAGTCGGTATCAGGCGGCGGGTTTCCATGACAGCATCTGCCAACCGGGCAAAGATTTCGTCAATCTCTCCGACCGTAAGCAACAAATGCGTGACCGCAAACTGTTCCAACATCTTGCGCGGCCACCATTTCTTGGCCCCGGCCAGGGAGAGTGCAGGGATATCATGGCGCAGATAGGCCACCGTCGTAACGATATCGTAGATCGGCGCAAGACGGACCGGTTCCCGGGGCGATGGATACAGCACTCCAAAATTCTTGAGATGAGCATCCCCGTTACGGACCATCGAAGAGAGCACCAGCGTTGCAAAGAACTGCCGCCGTGCGGCTTGAAGGAACACCCCAGAAATGAAGTGGCTGAGGCTCTTTGCAACCCGCTCGTAGGAACCGGCATACTTCTGGGACGTACCGAGAGCCTGCAGACTACACATATCCTCAAACCCCAACGCGCAACCATCATTGTCCCGGTCGAAACGCCGCATCAGGAACAGGCCGCCATTGTCCGAAAGGTGGAACTCGGGGACGTTCAGCCCCGCAGTCCTGGCGGCCGTCATACAGAAGAACTCGTTAGCGCCCAGGCAGGGATAATCGCTCCCCCAGCTTTTAACGATGAATCCGGCGGCAAAAAGTGTCCCCTTGGAGGTCGCATCCAGCAGGACCTTGGGCTGAATCCCGGAGACGCCGGAGCGAATCGCGTACTTGCCCACCAATTCGTGAAACAGCTCTTGCGTATCCGGATAAGTCAAAAGCTCTTCCAGAGACTCCACATCCCCATTGATCGCTGGTGGTTTGTCTGCGGCGGACGAAAAGCGATTACGACCGATTTGCTCCCCACCGGTCACGAGCAACAAGGACAGGTCATCATCACCGATGATCTTGGCGATGGCCCTGCGGATGGCTTCCAAAAGCGCCCCTTCCGGCAGATTCATCTGAAAGATCGGATGCAACTCCGGAGAGATCCAGCTCTGGAGACGCAACGGCATGGTCAGTGAAACGGCGTCACCAGCGTCGTGAACATAATCGAATACGTAATGTCTGCGCCCTTCCCTCGAAAGGATCCCGGTTTGGGCCTCATCGATCCAAACATGCAAAGGGTTCAAGGCGGATCCTCGCGAAGTTCATCGAGGGTCGGTGGACTCCCGGCTTTCCTGACGTTCAATTCAAGTTCCAGAGCATCGAGGATACGCATCAGCTTGCGAATACCAATATCCTGAATGGTTCCGTTTTCAATCTGGCTGATGGTCGACCGGCTCATCCGAAGGAGAGCTGCGAGGTGGGCTTGCGAGAGCTTGCGTCGTTTGCGTTCGAGCTGAATGTGGCGACCTATCTCAAAAAGCATAATTGTATTATATGTGAAACAATAGTGATGTCAACAGCGTCTTTGTTTCATATATAACACACAAATCAACCCCGCCAAGGCACAGACCGATTCATACAGCCCTGTATCTTTCTGCTGAGCGGATCACTAATCGCTTCATATATTGAAGTGACCTGCTACCCGAATTTCGGGCCATTGGATCTGTTAGGTTTGGCCATCTCGG
>CAZRTZ010000002.1:0-20161 GCA_964603155.1 uncultured Geobacteraceae bacterium
AGCCGCAGCTGTGGGACCGCGCCTTCAAGATGCACCTCAACCTCGAGAAGAACGGCACCATGAAACTGAAGAACTGGGACGTCAAGATCGACCTCTGCGAATAAGCGCAGACGTTCCAACCCTAGCTGCAACAACGGCCCGCCGGAACACTTCCGGCGGGCCGTTTATTTGAGACGCCTCATAGTATAGAACGCTGGTTTATTTTTTGTGGGCGGCTTTCTTAACGGCGTGGTTCGTGCATCCAATCACGACCAATAACGTCTTTTTTGCATCAATCAAACAGGTGTCAGCGACTCGGGGAGGTTAAGAGCAGACCTAAAAGGACGCTGAACAGACAGATTTCTCCGACAAGAGCAAACCCGGGGCAACCCGGGGACGCAGAGCCAAGGGTCCGGAATGCATATGGTTTTCCGGACAGCCTAGCCGCCGAAGAGGAAGTTTCCGGGACTTGGGAGCAAAGTTGTTCACTGCTTCACGGTGCAGGGAGGCCCGCCTTCGGATCAGCGAAGACGGGCTTTCTTTTAGATCGAATCGATGACGAATTTCGGCAAGGGTGAGGTTTACCCTGCCGCATAGCGTTGTTATTTAACCACACAAGGTGGTCATAAGGCGTGTTTTTCTTGCACTTTATCGGTGTTGTGTTGCTGACGGCCCGGCGGAAATTCCGGGGCCATTGGCTCTCGCCTGCGGTCGGGAGAGCTCTTGCGGTGCTTTTCGCCGTAACCGCCCATTTGGCAGCGGCAACGCCCGCACATTCTTACGGGATTAACCAGTGTGCGGGCGATCGCTACGGCGCTGACCTGGGCTGTACCGCCAAGGACGTGGCCATCACCGGCATTGCGGTGGTTCCCGGCAGTCCGACCTCCTGTGTTGGCGGCACCACCTTCACCGTCGACCTCGACATCACCGTCAACTTCGCCGAGCCAGACCGCTGGGACGTCGGCATCTTTCTCTCCCGTGATGGCAAGGATCCGCAGTTGCTTGCAGCCAACGGCGGGGCGACTAGCTGCTCGGTGGGCATTCTCCCTCTCACCCCCCCGTTCCTCAATCTCGACTCCAATGGCGGCACCGACACCTGCGGTGACGGCAACAATACGATCGGCGGCGGCACCGGCTCCGGCGTGTTGCGCATGAGCGCCGTCCCGGTCTCGTGCAAGGCCACCAGTCTGAGCAACGGTAACCTCTTCATCCCCTTCGTCGTCAGTTGGGACAATCAGAAGACCCCACCCGGCCTGGTCTGCACCTCGATCGCCGACCCGGTGCCCAACACCAAGTCGAAGTGCAACGCTCCCAACGGGACGGTCGCCACTCAGGTTCAGTACGGGACGATCAATGCCGTCGTCCTGCCGAGTATCACCAAGAGCGACGGCCTCACCACCATCACCGCCGGAGACAGCACCACCTATACCGTGACTATCACCAACACTACCGGCGCGGCAGTGAGCGATGTCATCTTCCGCGACCCGGCGGTCGCCGATCTCACCGTCAACAGCCTGAACTGTTCCGCCGCCGGCGGCGCCAGTTGTCCAGCCAGCTACCCGATCGCGGTCATGCAGGGGGGGGGCATCATCCTGCCGGCCATGCCGGTGGACAGCAGCGTCACCTTTACCATCGGCGCCACCGTCAGCGCCGCGGCAGCGGCGGGAACCATCACCAATACCGCCTCGGCCACCGTCCGCGGCGAATTCACTTCGGCCAGCGATACCAACAATGTCATCACCCGCTTCGGCGTAACCAAGGACTTCGCGCCGGCGTCCATCAACGTCGGCGGCACCTCGGTCATGAGCATCACACTCACCAACTCCAACCTCAGCGCCGCAACCAGCCTAGCCTTTACCGACAGTTACCCGGCGGGGCTGGTCAACACCGGAACCCCCGGCACCACCAACAGCTGCGGGGGGGCGGTCACGGCAGCCGCGGGGGGAAATTCCCTGAGCCTGAGCGGCGGTACCCTGGCGGCCGGGGCATCCTGCACCATTACCACCAACGTCACCAGCAACACCGCCGGCGCCTACAGCAACAGCACCGGCGCGATCTCCAGCACGCAGTACATGGGCGGGCCGGCCACGGCCACCCTGGCCGTTGGCGTCTCGAGCCTGCAAACATCGAGCAAAGGCTGGCAGGATCTCAATGGCGGCGAGGCCAAACCCGGCGATATCATCCGCTATACCATCACCCTCGCCGAAACCGCTGGAGTTGCGGCCAGCGGCGTGTCGGTCTCCGACATTTTTCCGGTGACCTTGAGCGGGGTCATGGTGGTTTCCTGCCCGGCCGGAGCGACCTGCAATATCGCCGGGCAGACCCTGACCGCCAGCAACATCTCAATTCCGGCCAATGGTTCAGTTGCCATCGTTCTCGACGCCACCATCCCTCCGGGGACCACCGCCGGGACGCAAATCAACAATTGCGGCGCCATCAGCAACCCCACGGGGATCGGCGCCTCGCCCTGCGCCTCGCCCCTGACCGTGTCGCCATCGGCGGTGGCAATCACCGGCAACAAGCGTCTTTACCTCGACAGCGGCACCACTCTTTCCCGCACCAGGCCCTCCGGAACGCCGGCCGCCGTATCGATTGCCAGCGGCGCCACGCAACTATGGGCTCTCTCCCCCTTGCTGGCACTGCCGGTGACCATCAGCCCCACCGTCACCCCGCTGTCGATTATTCCGGTCAACCTTTACCTGGCCAGCAACGCGGCGACCTCAAGTCGCACCGTACAGATAACTGTGGCCTGCTCCGGCGGCGGCCCTGCATATTCGCAGACCAAGATCTTCGACGGCACCGCCGTTAACAACCCCTATCTGCCGACCACCCCGACCCTGGTCTCGTTCAACAACCTGACCCTCTCGGCCGACCACACCTGCGCCGCCGGACAGTCGTGGAACCTGTCGGTCAGTAACGGTTCTGCCTCCGGGAACGTCTCGGTCTCGCCGGTGAGCGGCGGGAACAACTCCTACTTCTCCCTGCCGTCGCTGAACGTCATCAACGTCGACAGCGTCAGCAGTTACAGCGCCGCCTACCCTGCCGTCACCACTCCAGGGAGCGGCTTTTACTATGGCGGACAAACCGTGTACGTCCGAGCGGTGGTCAGCGACCCGTTCGGCAGCTACGACATTACCGCAGCCACCGTCACCATCAAGAAGCCGGGGGGAACCAGCGTGGTCACCGGCGCGGCGATGACCCAGGTGGCCGATTCCGGAGCTGCGACCAAAACCTACGAATATGCCTACGTCATCCCCGCAGGCGGCACGGCCGGTGTCTGGACGGCGATCGTAACGGCCGCGGAAGGATCGGAGGGGACCGTTGCCGACAGCGGCACCGGAGGATTTACCGTCGGCATGCCGATGCCGAACCTGACCTTTCTCAAGTTCTCCCAGGTCGAGCGCGATCCGGTAAACGGTACCACCAGCCCGAAGGCGATCCCCGGGGCCGACGTGCTCTACACCCTGCAGGTCAGCAACTCCGGGCCGGGACCGGTGGACAACGACACCCTGGTGATTTCCGACCCGCTTCCGGCCAACACCAAACTATACGTCGGCGATTTAGGCCAGGGCTCGCCGGTGCTGTTCACCGATGCCGACGGCGACAGTGGCTTTACCCCGCCACAGCCTTTTACCCTGGACTATTTCAGCGACACTGCCTGTTCAAGCGGCACAACCCCGTCCGCGGACCCCGATGACTTCGATCTCGCCATTCGGTGTCTGCTCATCAACATGACCGGCACCATGAGCGGCGCGGCCGGGGCCGTGACCCCGGACTTTTCCCTGATCTTCCGCGTGAGAATCCAGTGACCCAAAACCTCGTGACTGGCGCCGCCAGCACGCCCGGAAAGGAATGTGACCTATGCCCAGAAAACATCTAATCGCCACCCTGATGTCCCTTTTCCTTCTGATCCCCGCCCTCGCCCTGGCCAAGGACGACATCAAGTTCACCTCGACCGCCGAAATCGAGGTGCAGAAGGTCAACGCCAAGGGGGAAAAGACCGTGGTGCGCGAACCGGCGGTCCTGCTGCAGCCGGGGCAGATCGCCATCTACACCAACAGTTTCACCAACGTCGGCCCGCAGTCGGCCGAAAAGGTTGTCGTCAACAACCCGATACCGGCCAACACCGAGTACCTCGGCGGCAGCGCCACCGAGACCGGCTTCGACCTGGTCTTCTCCGTGGACGGCGGAAAGAACTTCGGCGCGCCCAAGGAGTTGACCATGCCGGACGGCAAGGGCGGCAAGCGCCCGGCCGAACCGAAGGAATACACGAACATCCGCTGGACGATGCAGGCCCCCCTCAAGCCAGGGGCGACCGGCATCGTGGAATTCCGCGTCCGCGTCAAGTGATTCGAGCAACCTGAATTGAATGAATAATCCTGCGAAAAGGGAAAGGGCCTAACCATGGATATCCGCGAACCGCGCGGCCTGCCGCCGCCCAATCAGTCAACAATCAACTGCGCACAGCGCAAGGAGTCTGCCTATGACGATGATGAACGACCTCCGTAGTCGCGACAGATCGAAAGCAAGTGAAGTCGGCATATACCAACACAAACAACAACAACCAAGGAGAAAAGACATGAACAGTTACAGAAAGTATGGCATCGCGCTACTGGCCGGGGCGCTGCTGGTCGCCGGGTGGGCCGGCAATGCGTTGGCACTGACTGATGCGTGTACCCCGATTAGCAACCAGGCTAGCCTGACCTACTCGGTCGGTGGCATTCCGCAACCGACTCCGGTGCTCTCGGACGACCCCAACGTGGCCGGAAATCAGGCCACCGATTTCCTGGTCGCAACCAAGGTCGACCTGACCGTCGGCATTGCCGGGCCGATCGTTAGCGCCACTGGTGCCGACAACGTTATGACCTTCCGCGTCATCAACACCGGCAACGACCAGCAGCGCTACAGCCTGCGCCTCTGGGGGGCAGCCAACGGTTACGACTACGACGGAACAACTGCTTATGTCGATAATTTCGACATGAACAGCATCCGCGTTTATACGGACAACGACAACAATTTCGGCAACGGCACAACAGCGACAATCAGTGCCAACGCGACTGCAGACGGCTCGCACCTCGGCTACACGGCCAACATCGCGGGTAACAACGGTGAAGTCTATGTCCACGTGGTTGCCAATGTCCCCGGCGGCGCACTCAACGGTGATGATGCCATCTACGCCCTTCAGGCGGTCACCCATCAGATCGTCGGCCGCCAGGGTGGCAACAACGCCGCCGCCGCCAGTGACGGTGGCGAAACTGACGAATCCGTCGAAACCGCCAACGGCTGCAGTAGCGCTGTGGTTCTTGCCGACAACCAAGTCACCGGCACCGGTGGCGGCGGGGCCGGCCCGGGCGGCGTAACCGATACCGCCAGGAACGGCGACTCCTTTGCCGTCGGCGTCTACACGGTATCCACCGCAACCATTTCAATGGCCAAGACTTACACCGTCATCTGGGATCCGATCAACCTAGCGGTCAGCCCGAAGGCGATCCCCGGGGCGCGCGTCCAGTACACCATGACCATCACCAACAGCAGCACCACCACGGCCGCCTCATCACTGGAGTTGATCGACGCCATCCCGACAAACACCGACTACTACGTCACCACGCCGGCGTCCGAGGACACCACGACGGGAATCATCGCCTTCAGCAACAACAACCAGGCGACTTACGCCTATAGTCCAACTGGCGGAGCCAACGGTGCCGACCCGGCTGTGACGCACGTCAGGGTCCAGATCCCGTCGCTGCCGTTCGATGATGGTGCGGGGCCCAACGACAACACCGCGGCCGTCACCTTCATCGTGGTCATCGAGTAGACATTTAGCTCCATGGCCCTTCGCCTGGCACAAAAACTCTCCCGGATGACCGGATCCTTAAGCCGCCGCCTCTCGGCAGCGGTTGCGGGGTTCGTGCGCTCGGAAGCGTGCCCGGCGAATTTCGCCCTCAAACCCGGTCGGTCGGCCGGTCGCGCAAGCGGCCGGCCGGCCCGCCGGCCCGAGTTCATGGGCACGCGTCGTGGCCTCGGGCGGGCGTTCGGACAGATTCTCTTCACCCTGCTTCTGTTCACCGGGCTGGCCGCCGCGGCAACCCCACCCGGCACGCCGATCGACAACCAGGCCACCGTCGCCTTCGATGTCAGCGGCGTCCCGCAGCCGCCGGTTCCCTCGAACATCGTCACGCTCAATATCCGCAGCCTGGCAACCATTGAATTCCTGGCCTACGCCCCAAGTTCACCTCCGGGGGCGGTGAACCTGGAGGTGCCCCCGACTTACTACCAGAGCGGCGGGGCATTCATCCCCATCCCGCCGCCACCGGAGACCGCGACCCAGCCGATGCCGCTGGTCGAGACCCTGTATTATCATGCCGGGAACCCGATCTACCTGCGACTGGAAGACCTCGACCAGAACAGCGACCCGGCCACCCGCCAGACTGTCCTGGTCACCGTGCGGAGCATCGGTGCCGACGGCACGGTCCTGGATACGGAAATTCTGCGCCTGACCGAGAGCGAACCGAACAGCGGCATCTTCACCGGCTATCTCCTTTCGTCCGGCAGCGGCGTAGCTGGCGCCGACGGTTCGCTGGCCCTTGAAACCGGCTGCAAGATCGAAGCAACCTATGTCGATGCCTTTGACGGCACCGACAACCAGGCCTTCGATGACGCGCTGGTCGATCCTTACGGCTACGTCTTCGACAGCGCCACCGGGGTACCGGTCATCGCCCGGGTCACGCTGATAGATCTGGCCACCGGCCAGCCGGCCACCACCATCCAGGGCGACAACGGCGCACCCTACTTCCCGGCCACCATGATCACCGGTGAGGACTTCGACTTCGGCGGATTGCACTACGACAACCCTGACGGCGGCTTCCGCTTCCCGTTGGTTCCGGTGGGCAACTACCGCCTCGAAGTGACCGATGCGGCCGGCTACACCGTGCCGACGGTCGTGAGCGAGGCCCTGCTGCAAAGCCGTTCCTGGTGGGATAGCTCCGGCTACGTGACCGGAACCGGCTGGAACAACGGGCAGTGGGACGGTGCCTTCCGGGTGGATCCCGGCCCGGCAATTCGTCTTGATGTCCCGGTAGACCCGCTGAGCAGCTATCTGTGGATCATGAAGGATGCCAGTGCGGAGGTGGTCTCGACCGGCGACTTCCTCAAGTACACGCTGACCCTGGAAAACCGCAACGCCGCGTCGGCCGCGCCGAACGTGACAATCTCCGACCGCCTCCCCCTGGGCTTCCGCTACCAGAAGGGCTCGACCCGCATCCGCGGCGTTAAGGTTGCGGACCCGGCGATCGATCCCGACGGCCGCACCCTGACCTTCCCGCTGGGCGACGTGCCGCCGGCAAGCAGCGTCGAGGTCACCTATGTGGTCGAGATTGCCGCCGGCGCCAAAATCGGCAAGGCCGTCAACAGCGCCCACGCCAGCGACACCAACGGCATCTCCTCGAATACCGCGCGCGAAACGGTCGTGGTCCGCGATGCGTTCTTCCGCAACACGGCAATCCTGGTCGGCCGCGTCCTTGAAGGCGCCTGCAGCGCGGAGGACACCGCGATGCGCGGCGTCCCCGGCGTCCGCGTCTACCTCGAGGACGGCAGCTATGTGGTCACCGACAAGGACGGCAAGTACCACTTCGAGGGGGTCGAACCGGGACTGCACGTCGTCCAGGTCGACATGATGACGCTGCCGAATGGCTACCAGATGACCCCCTGCGAACAAACCACTCAATTTGCCGGCCGCACCTTCTCGCAGTTCGTCGACCTCCAGGGGGGCACACTCTGGCGCGTCAACTTCTACACCGCGCCGAAGCCGCCGCCGGTGGGCACCGCCGGGTTGACGCTCGAGGCCAAACTTGACGGGCGGCAGGCGGAATTTACCGTCAATCTGTCGGCCAGCACCGTGCCGTTGAGCAACCTGCGCACTACGGTGATGCTACCGACCGGCGCGCGCTACGTCCCCGGTACTGCGACCCGCGACGGCCAGCCACTCGAGGATCCGCAGGCCTTCGATGAAACGGTGATCTTCCGCTTCCCGGAACTGACAGGCAACCAACGCAGCGTTATTGCCTTCAGGGCCGACATGACCGCGACAAAGCCGGAAGGCGATCTGCCGGCCAAGGCCCTGCTGACCTGCGACACCCCGGCGGCCAAGAACCAGCGTACGCCGCTGGCGGAAGTTCGCTTCCGCGGGTCCGTCCAGGAGCAGGCGTCCAGCGAGGAGATTCGCCTCTTCCCGCGCTTCCCGAGCTTCGTCGCCGAACTGCAGCCGACCGACCTGGCCATGCTCGAACAGTTGGCCGGCCAACTGCAGACCAAGCGCATCGCCCGTATCGAGTTGGTCGGCCACACCGACATCCAGGAGATCGCGCCGCGCAGCCAGCACATCTTCGCCGACAACCAGGCACTGTCCATGGCCCGGGCGCAGAGTGTCGCCGACTTCCTCAAGACCCGCCTGACCATCCCCGCCGAGGCCATCAGCGTACGCGGCATGGCCGACAGCATGCCATTGACCAGCAGTAACACCGAAGAGGCCTGGGCCCAGAATCGCCGTGTCGAGTTGTTCGTGGTCGGCGAAACGGTGAAGCGCTCCGAAGCTCTGGAACTGGCGCAACCGGCCAGCCCGGAGCAGACCGTCGCCACCGCCGGCATCAAACCGGAGGGGATTCCGGCGCCGGTCAAAAAGACCCTGCCGCCGCCTGCCGCCACACCGCCCAAGCTTGACCAGGAATTGTTGGAAACAGTGAAGCGTGAACGGAGCATCGTCTGGCCGGCGGAAGGCTTTGTCCCGGATATCCCGAATATCGAGGTGATGGTCCAGTTCCAGCGAGGCGAACAGGTTTCCCTGATCCTGAACGACGAGCCGGTCCCGGCCCTCAACTTCGACGCAAGCAAGCCGGTTCCGGGGAGCAACATGATGATCTCCAGTTGGGCTGGGGTCGACCTGCGCGCCGGCCGCAACCACCTCGCCGCGATAATCACCGACGTCGGCGGCGCGGAAGTGGCCCGTCTACAGCGCGAGATCTGGTTCGTCACCGTTCCGGAAAAGCTGGAATATCTCCCGGAAAAATCGGTCCTGATCGCCGACGGGCTGAAGGCCCCGACCTTCGCCGTCCGCCTGACCGACCGCGACGGGCACCCGCTGGCACCAAAACAGCGCGTCCAGTTCCGCGTCGGGGCGCCCCACACCGCCCTGCACAACAGCACGGAAGAAATTGCGTTTGACCCTTCCAGCAAGGAAGGAACCTTTGAGGTCGGCGCCGATGGGCTGGGCTACCTGCAGCTGCAACCGACCACCCAGGCGGGCGAAGTCAGGGTGGCCGTTCTGATGCCCGATGGCCCGCAGGAAATAACCGCCTGGCTCACCCCCGCCGCGCGCGACTGGATCCTGGTCGGCTTCGCCGAAGGGACCGTCGGCTACAACACCATCAAGGACAACCAGGTCAGCGCCGCCGATGCGGGGATCGACGATCACGAGTACAGCGACGGCCGGGTGAAGTTCTTCGCCAAGGGGGCGATCAAGGGGGAATGGCTGCTGACCCTGGCCTACGACTCCGACAAACCGGACCTCGACGGCGACAGCCTGCATCAGATCATCGACCCCGACACCTTCTACCCGCTCTACGGCGACGAAACGCTGCAGGGGTACGAGGCGTCCAGCGCCGAGAAGCTCTACGTCAAACTCGAGCGCGACCAGTTCTACGCCCTGTTCGGCGACATGGAGACCGGCCTGAACCAGACGGTGCTGTCGCAATACAGCCGCAACCTGAACGGCTTCAAATCGGAACTGCGCGGCGAGCGCCTCAGCTACACGGTCTTCGCCGCGGAAACGACGCAGTCCTTCATGAAGGAGGAGATTCGCGGCGACGGCACCTCGGGCCGCTATGCCCTGCAGGACGGCGACCTGGTGATCAACTCCGAGTCGGTGGTCATCGAAACCCGCGACCGCTTCCACAACGAGGTCATCGTCAAGGAAGAGCCGCTGTCGCGCCACGTCGACTACGATATCGACTATGACGCCGGCACCCTCTGGTTCAAGCGCCCGGTGCCGAGCAAGGATGAGAACTTCAACCCGGTCTTCATCGTGGTCCGCTACGAGACGCGCGCCGCCGACAAGAAGCACTGGAACTACGGCGGCCGTGCGGCGGTGAGCCTTTTCGACCAAAAACTCGAGATCGGCGGCAGCGTGATCCACGAGGAGAACGGCGCCGACGAAGGCAACCTGTACGGCACCGACATCACCGTCAAGCTGACCCCGCAGACCAGCGTGCATGTCGAGGCGGCGACCTCCGACATCGACAGCATTGATGGCGATGATCTCAGCGGCGACGCCTACCTCGCCGAGATCGAGCACCTCGGCGCGAACTTCGACCTGCGCGCCTGGTTCCGTCAGCAGGACAGCGAATTCGGTCTCGGCCAGCAGAACGGCGGCACCAAAGGGATGCGCACCTACGGCGCGGGCGGGGCCTACCATTTCAACCCGCGGTGGAGCCTGGCGGGCGAGGCCTTCCACGAGGACAACCTGGAGACCGACGCCAAGCGCGACGTGGAAACCCTCGATGTCACCTACCGGGCGGAGCGTTACGGCCTGCTCGCCGGCGTCCGCGAGGCCCGCGACAAGTTCGCCGACGGCGAGAAGCAGACCAGCCGGCAGATGCGTCTCGGCGCGGACTGGACCTCCCCGGACCGCAAGCTGACGCTGCGCACCACCCACGAGCAGTCGCTGGGGGGTAGCGACGAGAACCTCGACTACCCGACCCGGACGATGATCGGCGCCGACTACCAGTTGACCCGCAGCGTCAGCCTCTTCGCCGAGCAGGAGTTCACCTGGGGTGAGAAGGAGGATACCGAGGGGACGCGGGTCGGCCTGAAAGCCACGCCGTGGCAGGGCGGCGAAATCCGCACCGCCGTGGAGCGGGAGACCTTCGAGAACAGCGAGCGGGTCTTCGCCCTGTTCGGCGTCGGCCAGACGTGGCAGGTCACCAGGGAGTGGAGTGTCGACCTCTCCGTCGACCGCAGCTACACGATCAAGGACAAGTATACCGGCGAGCGGGTCAACCCCGACGTGCCGAAAGCCAGCGGTGGCGACGACGATTTCACCGCGGTGTCGCTTGGCGCCGCCTACCGGGCCGTGAACTGGTCGTGGTGGAACCGGCTAGAGACCCGCCAGGGAGACAACGAAGATAAGGTGGGGATCAGCACCGGCCTGGTCGGCGAGGTGCAGAAAGGGACGGCGATCTCGGCCCGTCTCATGGCCTTCATCACCGACTCGGCTAACGGCAGCAAACGCGACGAGGAAGAGATCACGCTCGGCATGGCCTACCGTCCCGACCGCAGCAAGTGGATCATTCTCGAAAAACTGGAGGCCTCGCTCTACAACGAGAGCGGCAACGGCGCGGACAGCGACGGCATGCGCATCGTCAACCATCTGCACGCCAACTTCCGGCCCAATCGCCAGTGGCAGACCTCCTTCTACTACGGTCTCAAGTACGTGCGCGAGAACTTCGATGGCGACACCTATGACGGCTACACCGACATGCTGGCCATCGAGACGCGTTACAACATCAACGCACGCTGGGACGTCGGCGTACACGGGGCGGTGCTGCACTCCTGGAACAGCAACCAGTTCGACTACAGCCTCGGCGCCGATATCGGCTGCATGGTCATGACGAACGCCTGGGTCAGCGCCGGCTACAACCTGGTCGGCTTCGAGGACGAGGACTTCGACGACGCCAGCTATACTGCCGAAGGGCCCTATGTCCGCTTCCGCATGAAGTTCGATCAGCAGTCGGTTAAAGAGGCGGCGGAGTGGCTGGCGAAGTAGTCGCGTGCATGGTTAAGTGGTTGAGTTGTCTCGTTAGAAATACGATAAAAAGAGGCCCGGAATAGTCCGGGCCCCTGGGTCAACGACTTAACGACTCAACAACTCGACGATTTTGCCACTTTTCAGAGTTTCCCCGCCTTGTCCTTCAGATAGCTCGCCACCCCTTCGGCATTCGGCTTCATCCCCTCGTCCCCCTTGTTCCAACCGGCCGGACAGACTTCGCCGTACTTCTCGGTGAACTGCAGGGCGTCGACCATGCGCAGCATCTCGTCGACGTTGCGCCCCAGGGGGAGGTCGTTGACCACCTGATGGCGGACCTTGCCATCCCTGTCAATCAGGAACGAGCCGCGGAAGGCCACGCCGGCCTGCTCGAACTCGACATCGTAGGCCTGGCAGATCTCGTGCTTGATGTCCGCAACCAGCGGATAGGCGACCGCGCCGATGCCGCCCTCATCGACCGGAGTGTTGCGCCAGGCGACATGGGTGAACTTGGAGTCGATGGAGCAGCCGATCACCTGAACGTCGCGGGCCTCGAACTCCTTGATGCGTTTGCTGAAGGCGATCAGCTCGGTCGGACAGACAAAGGTGAAGTCCAGCGGGTAGAAAAAGAGGACAACATATTGCCCTTTGTAGTCGGAGAGCTTGAAATCATCCTTGAACGAGCCGTCGGGCATGACGGCGGAGGCAGTGAAATCGGGGGCGTACTTGCCAACCAGAACACTCATTTTGGAAACTCCTTTCGTATTGAACGGTGCCCTATGGGCACAATGTGACCGACATTTTAGCGGCTGCACTCAGGCTGTCAAGAAAAATATGATGAATTTAGTAATATTTTACATGCAACATGATCCCCCCTGGCCCACAGGGGGGAACAAAATCTCGTCCTCCCCTGCGCAGTAGGGGAGGTGCCCGCAGAGCGGAGGGGTCACTTCTTTCGACTTCTCGGATGCGCCCTGTCGTAGACCGCCATCAACTGGTCGACGCTGACTTGGGTATAGCGCTGGGTGGTGGAGAGGGAGGCATGGCCGAGCAGTTCCTGGATGGCACGCAGGTCGGCGCCGCCGTCGAGCAGGTGGGTTGCAAAAGAGTGGCGCAGGGCGTGGGGGGAGATGTCCTTGAAGACCCCGGCCTTGATCAGGCGGGTCTTGAGATGACGCTGCACGCTGCGCGGGGTCAAGCGTCCGCCGCGGTGATTGACGAACAGCGGCTGGTCGTCGCCGACGGTGCCGCGCGCCTCCAGGTAGGCAAGCAGCGCCTCGCGGGCCTTGCTCCCCACCGGCACGATCCGCTCCTTGCGCCCTTTGCCGAGGACCCGTACCAGGTTTTCGCGCAGGTCGATGCCGCCGACATCAAGCCCGGTCAGCTCGCTGACGCGCAGCCCGCTGGAGTAGAGCAGTTCCAGCATGGCCCGGTCGCGCAGGGCCAGCACGGTATTGCCGTGACCGCGTTCCAGCAAAGTGGTCGCCTCGTCGACCGACAGGGTCTTGGGCAGGTAGCGGTTGCGCTTCGGCGTGGTCACGCTTTCGGCCGGATTGGTGGCAAGCACCCCCTCGCGCACCAGATAACGGAAAAAGGTGCGCAGGGTGGAGAGCTTGCGGGCGATGGAGGTGCGTTCGTTGCGTTTGTGCAGCTCCGCAAGATAGCGGCGTAGCAGCAGATGATCGACCCGGGCGGGGTTCGCCTCCCCCCCCTGGCCTTCGAGGAACGCGCGGAATTCGGCGAGATCGCGCAGGTAGGCGGCACAGGTGTGCGGCGAGAGGTTGCGTTCGACACTCAGGTACTGCTGAAAACGCTCGATCAGTGGCTGCATGGGAGACAGTCTAGCACAGCCCCTCCGTCACCGGAAGGCGGCGATTGACCGGGCACCGTGCTTGCGCTAACGTCGCGCCATGACTCTCGTGCCCGCCATCTTCCTGACGCTCACCAGCGTTGCTGTGATGCTGGTCGCCATAGTGGTGCTGGTGAGCTTCAGTCTTGCCGCGCAGGCCAACCGGCCGGTCGGCGACGGCCAGCTGCTCCGCCTGCCGGTCGGGCTCATGCTGCGCGAATTTGCCGTCCTGCTCTTCACCCTCCTGCTGCGCCCCATGGGCTGGCTGCCGCCACGGATCACGCCGGGGGATGCGGCGAAGCCGCCGGTGCTGCTCTTGCACGGTCTCTTCCAGAACCGCAGCTGCCTGCTCTTCCTGCAGCGCCGCCTGCAGCGCGCCGGCTACCGCACCCTGAGCATCAATACCCCGCCCTGGCACGACCTGGCGACGCTGACTGCGCGGGTGACGGTCGCCGTCGAGCAGCTGCGCGGTAAGACCGGCGCCGACCGGGTCCATCTCGTCGGCCACTCCATGGGGGGGATTCTGGCCCGCAGCTACCTGCAAAGCTACGGACCGGCAAAAGTTGCCGGCTGCGTCACCCTCGGCAGCCCGCACACCGGCTCGCAGCTGGCCGTCTTCGCCGTTTCGAAGCTCGGCCGCGCCCTGCTCCCGGGTTCAGCGCTGCTGGAGCAGCTACATGCCGCACCACTCCCGACCGGGACAAAACTGACCTCCATTTACAGCATCGATGATAATATCATCCTCCCGGCGGCAAACGCCCGGCTCGAAGGTGCCAACAACCTTGAGGTCAGCGGGACAGGGCACACGGCGATGCTCTTTTCGGGGGAAGTGGCAGTGGTTGTGTTAGGCGTTCTCAATAAGCCTCAAGGGGTCCACTGAGTCCGCGGACGGGTTTACTCGCTCATGGTTCGACAGGCTCACCACGAGCGGTGATCTTGAATAGTGCCCGTTCGCCCTGAGCCTGTCGAAGGGTGAGCGGAGCCACCTAAAGACATAACCAGCAAGGAAAAGACCAAGACCTTTTTCAAAGTGCAAGAGGACACCGCAGAGAAAAGCTGATTTTTTTCTCTTTCTCCTCCGCGCTCTCTGCGAGAGGCGATTTTTGACTGACAAGGGAAACCCCATGACCACCATTCAAATCGATTCCCGCCAACGCGTCGAACTGCTCGACATCACCGATCAGGTGCGCCAGGCCATTCGTGCCGGCGGCATCCGCGACGGGCTGGCCGTCGTCTACACCCCCCACACCACCGCGGCGATCACCATCAACGAGAACGCCGATCCCGATGTGGCCCGCGACCTGGTCACGGCCCTGAACAAGCTGGTCCCTTTCGACGATCATTACCGGCACAGCGAAGGGAACAGCGCGGCGCACGTCAAGAGCACCCTGGTCGGGGCCAGCGAGACGTTGATCGTCCAGGACGGAACCCCCGTGCTCGGCACCTGGCAGGGGATCTACTTCTGCGAGTTCGACGGCCCGCGGCGCCGGCAGGTGCACCTCAGGGTGATCGGCGCATGACCATCCCGGTATCGCTTCAGCCTCTCGCCGATTATCAGCCCGAGGCGGTGCGCGCCGCTCTCGAGGCCTTGCTTTCGCCCCTAGGCGGAATGGGGGCCTACGTCAAGCCGGGGCAGCGGGTGCTGATCAAGCCGAATCTTCTGGCCGGCAAGCCGCCGGAGCGGGCGGTCACCACCCAGCCGGAGATCGTTCGGCAGGTCATTTTGATGGTTCAGCAGGCCGGGGGGGTCGTCACTGTCGGCGACTCGCCGGGGATCGGCAAGCCGGAGGTGGTGGCGCGCAAGTGCGGCATCCTGCAGGTGGTGGAGGAGAGCGGCGCGCGCTTTGCGCCGTTCAATGAATCAGTGCCGGTCAGGGTCAGCGAGGGGACCTTTCACCAGCTGGAAGTGGCCCGCGAGCTCCTCGATGCCGAGGTGGTCATCAACCTTCCCAAGCTCAAGACCCATCAGATGATGGGTTATACCGGGGCGGTCAAGAACATGTTCGGCGCAGTGGTCGGCATGCGCAAGCTGCGTCTGCACCTGCAGGCCGGCGCCGATCCGGCTTTTTTCGCCCTGATGCTGCTGGAACTGAGTGAGCGCTTCCCGCCGGCCCTGTCGATCATGGATGCGGTGGTCGGTATGGAAGGGAACGGCCCGAGCAGCGGCGAGCCGGTTCAGGTCGGGGCCCTGCTCGCCTCCCCGCACGCGCTGGCCCTCGACACCGTGGCCACCGCCCTCGTCGGCCTGCCGCCCAGCCAGCTCTGGACCCAGCGGGTTGCCCTGGACACCGACCGTCCCGGCAGCCGCCTCGAGGATTTGCTCCTCCATGGCCCGCCGCTCGCCTCCCTGCGCCCCCGCAGGTTTCGCCCGGCACCAAGCTCCGATGTCGGTTTTGGGTTGCCGGCACCGCTAAAACGGGTTCTGCGCAACAGTGTCACCGCCCGCCCGGAAATTGCCGCCAAATGCGTGCGCTGCGGCGACTGCGTGCGCCACTGCCCGCCCCACGCCATGACCCTCGATGCGCGCGGCGTGCTCATCGATTACCGCAAATGCATCCGCTGCTTCTGCTGCCAGGAACTCTGCCCGCACGCCGCCATCGATACCAGGCAGGGGGCTTTGCTGAAAATCGCCGCATTTCTCCGCGGCCGCAGCTAGCGGGTTGAAACAGCGAAGGGGCGCCATAGCGGCGCCCCCTCGCATTTCGACTGGCTGCGGCAGCTGGGATCACTCCTCGTAGACCAGCACCCTGATCAGGCCGCAGGTACTCCCTTCTTCACTGGTGGTGCTGTCGCTTACCGAGATAATGCGCTTGATGCCGTTTTCGGCAATGAACCGGTTGATCCGCTCGTCCAGCTCCAGCAGTTCCTTTTGGGCCTTGAACGGCTGCAGCGGCTCGCCAAAGGTCTTGACCTTGATCATCACGCACCTCCTGTTGCCGGGAGACTCCCGACTCAGACCTGCACGACTTCCTTGACCCCCGGGACCTTCTCCTTGAGGGTCCGCTCGATCCCCATTTTCAGCGTCACGGTCGCCATCGGGCAGGAGCCGCAGGCCCCCTTGAGCTTGACGCTGACGATGCCGTCTTCGGTCACATCGACCAACTCCACATCGCCGCCGTCGGCCTGCAGCGCCGGGCGCACCAGCTGGAGGACTTCCTGAACCTGCTCTTTCATCGTGATCTCCTCTCTTCCTTTTGGATTGTCTTCAGTATACTGCCATCTGCCACCTTCGGCAAACCGCTGAAAAATGTCACATTCCACCCAGCCCGGCAAGCGGCAAAGTCGACAGGCGCCGGGCGCACAGTAATTCCGGGGCATCGACGCCTTTCCCCTGCACCAGCACCTTGAAGGTTTCCCCCATCCCCTGCTCGGGGAGGATAAGGTTTTTCAGGGTCAGGCGCAGGGCGCGGGCCTCGCGCTCATCGGCACAGCTCTCCTGCAGCCGGATCAATTCCTCGACAAAGCCGAGCGCCATCAGGAAGCGGTACTGCTCGCCGAACCACAGCGGCCTCAGGCCAACCTCGTCTCCAGCCTGCTGCAGGGCGGTAAAATCGACGTGGGTGGTGATATCCTTCTCGCCGACCGCGCTGTAGGGATCGTCATCGGCCTGGTGCTGGCGATAGCAGAGTAACGTACCGTCGCGCCGGTGCGGGGCATAAAGCTCCGCCGCCGGGTACCCGTAGTCGATGGTCAGGACGAAGCCCCGCTCGATCCGCCCGCCGACCTGGCGCATCCATACCGGCGCCGCCAGGTTGATCTCGGCGCGGTTGTCGCCGACCGGCGCGACACCAAGCCAGCGCAGGTGGTCTTCAAGGCCGGGCGTCGACGGCTCCCGCCACTCATCGGCAAAACCAGCGTCATCCCTGTTGACCACGTAGAGTTCACGCAGCACGCCGTCAACCTTCTTCACCACGTGCACCGGGAAGGCATCAACCAGCTCGTTGGAGAGGAAGCAGCCGCTCTCGATCGTCCAGACATCCGGGGCGCACCAGGCGACACGCTCCGCATGGGCGGCCAAAAGCTGGGCCTGGCGGGCACGGCTGGCCGGACCGACTTCAACCAGCGTGTAGCTCAACCGGGCATAAAGCTGCGGAGCCTCGTTGGCCAGAGCATCAAGGATGTCCAGGGCCAGATGCCCCTCCCCCGCCCCCTGTTCGACGATCTGGAAGGTGGCGCCGCCGAGAATCTGGTCCATTTGCGCCAGTTGCCGGGCAATCAGCCGGCCGAACACCGCGTGTACGCTGGTCGAGGTAAAGAAGTCGCCGCCTTTGCCGATGCGCTGGCGCTCCGTCATGTAATAGCCGAATTCCGGATGGTACAGGCACGCCGCCATGAATTCGGCAAACGGCAGGCCGCCGGCTTCGGCGACCCTGGCCCGCAGTTCGGCGAGCAATTGGTCAGTCACGGATGGTTGCATGGTCGTAAGCGAGGGGGAGATCAGCGATTTTCGAGCTCGCGACTGATCGCGGTCATCAGCTTTCGGCACTCTTCGGCGTCGCGCAGGGCGGTTGACAGCAGGGTCCTATCGGCCTTGCCCGCCGGGCTGTCATTGAGATGCGTGCGGATGAGCTTGAGATTGGGATCGATGGACAGCAGGGCCACCTTGACGAACTCGTTCAGTTTGCCGCGGGCCGCGGGCCGACTGACCTCGTCGGTCGTCTTGTAGATCTGGACCGCGTAGGCAACGTAAAGGATATCCTTGTAGATGGCACCGAACGATTCGTTGACCCGGCTGCAGGCCTGATCGTTTACACAGCTTTTAGTCTTGGCCTCGGCGTTGAGCTTCGCCAGCAGGCTGCCGTAATACGCCGCCCCTTGCGTTTTCAATTGCTCAAACATGCCGGTCAGCCTTCCATCGGCCAGATTTGCCTTGTCGGCAAACGCTATCGGGTCGGCCTTGGCTTTGCCGGCCACCGATGCACCGATGTCGACCGACTGCTCGCGCCACACCGCCGGCTTGTTCTCGCAGATGAAGCGCGCGTAGGCCGCTCGGTTCTTGACCCGTTCGATCACCTCCTTGGAGGCGCTGGTGCTTTCGAAGGCCTTGTAGTCGCTGTATTCGATCAGGTCCAGTGACTGGCTGGCGGCGCACTCGCAGGTGTTCTTCACCAGCGCGACGTCGCCGCCCGGATTCATGGCCTTGAAGCCATCCTGGCAGGAAGCGGTATAGAGCCTGACGTAGTTGGCCCGTTCGGCATTGTCGAAAATCTCGCTGACGGGATACCTGGGCGGGTCGATCGAGGTCAGGTAATAGATGGTCGTGGCGTGCTTCTCACAGCCGTTGTCCTGCCACGGCGGGCTCTTTTTCACACAGTCGTCATCGGCGCAGACGTTGCGTTTCTTGAGATCCTTCGCTACCTGGACGCACTGGGTATAAAGCTCCATGAACTCGTCTTTGTCCTGGTAGCCGAGACGCCGGTATTCGCCGGGGGTTACCTGAACGATGGCACGCTCGGCAAACGCCTGGCCGCAGCAGATGGCCATCGCCGCCAGTGTAAAGGCCGCCGCGACGGCAAATCTGGTCTGTTTCGTCATGAACATCAAGATGACTCTCCGGTTATCCCGTCATAGTTGCCGGGAGGCGAAACAAACACCCCCCGCAGCTGGCCACGAGGGGTTGAAACCCGTTGTCCGTACAGCTTTCTAACTCACCAGCCGACGGTGATGCCGGCGCGGGAGGCGGTTTCGTTGCGGTCGAAGGCCGTTGAGATACCGGCGTTGAGGAGCACGTTGTTGTTGATGTAGTGAAACAGGCCGGCGGCCAGCGCACTGGAACTGCTGTAGTTGCCAACCCCGAGGGACACCTGGGTGTCGCCCTTGGCGCGGGCATTGGGCACCAGGGCGGAGAAGGCCGAGGTCAGGGCACCGACGTCGTCAAGTGTCCCTTCGAGATCGTCGATCCGCCCGTCGAGCCGGCCGATTTCGGCGACCTGGTTGTTGGCCATCGCACGCAACTGGGACATATTGACTGCGTCGGTATCGTCGATGCCGGGGGCGACGTTGGTGAGGCGGCGCGCGTTGCCGGGGGAGCCGAACGAAACCGTGCCGGGAGCGGTGGCCTCTGAATTTTGACCAATAGCAACGCTGGCAGGGAAGTTGGGGCTGGCCGCACTGGAGAAAACCTGGGCCCCTTGGCCTATAGCCGTACCACCGGCAGCATCGACTCTCGAATTGGCGCCAACCGCAACACTGTTGATGGATGTGGCTGTGATGAAGGTATCGGCACCGATGGCGGTACTGCCATCTGCTGCAACGGTGGCCATGTAACCGATGGCGGTGTCGCGGGTACGGGCCGAAGCCCCGTTGCCGATAGCTGTGGAACCGACGCCAAAGCTACTGGAATTACTACCGATCGCGGTGGAACTGGTCCCGGAAGCGCTAGCGTTGCTGCCAATCGAGGTAATATTGTCACCGGTGGCTATTGCATTTTCAGGGGTTCCACCAGTTGAACCAGTAATTTTAACGGCTTGCACTCCTGTTGTCTGTAATGCGGCGACATCTTGTTCGACTATGCTTACACGGGTTAGGGCTTGCGTGGC
>CAZRTZ010000002.1:20261-121624 GCA_964603155.1 uncultured Geobacteraceae bacterium
GTCGGCTTGAGCCGCATTCACGCCAGCGGTCAACGTCGTTGCACCACTCGTCAGGCTCATGTCGCCAATGTCACTCCGCGCCTGCGTGGCGTCGGCTTGAGCCGCATTCACGCCAGCGGTCAACGTCGTTGCACCACTCGTCAGGGCCATATCCCCAATATTGTCAAGCGCCTGTTCAGCATAAAATTGGGCGGTGTTGACACCATCCGTTAAAGTAGCATCTCCACTATTTAAACCCATGCCCCCAATATAATCGAGAGCAAGTTCGGCATCACCCTGAGCAGTGTTAATTCCATCTGTAAGGTTCGTGTCTCCACTATCTAAACTCAAAGTACCAACTTTATCATTCATCTGGCGAACCGTCGCGGCATCGGTTGGATCGAGCCCGTCAGCGACATTGACGATACGTCTCAAAACCCCATTGCCAGACCCGGCATAACCCTCTGAAACACCTACGGAGACCGTGCCGGCCTGATCTGCGACTGCCCCTTGACCAATCGCCACTGCACCAGTGGCACCAATTTCGACTCCGGCCCCCTGACCTATTGCAGTAGCCCCGGCTTCGTAGGCCCAACTCCCTTGACCAATCGCCACTGCACCAGTGGCACCAATTTCGACTCCGGCCCCCTGACCTATTGCAGTAGCCCCGGCTTCGTAGGCCCAACTCCCTTGACCGATCGCGGTCGCATTGTCAACCAAAACCTCTCCAGGGTCTACCAACCCATCTCGATTGGCATCCCTAAAGCCGGAATAGGTTGCCTGACCAATCGCCACACTGTTTAAGCCCCCTGCAGAGGTATCTTGACCAAGAGCTGTACTGTTCTGTTCCGTAGCCCAACTACCCTGACCAACCGCAGTACTATTGTCTCCTTTCGCGTAACTGTTCTGCCCAAGAGAGGTACTTAACTCACCATAGGCATAACTGTCCTGGCCAAGGGCCGTGGCGTTGTTCCCGGCAGCAAAGCTGAGTTGGCCGATAGCAGTACCGAAAAGACCGGCAGAGCTGGTGCCACCAACCGCAGTACTGGTGCCAAGACTCAAGGTTGCGGCGCCATTCCCCAACGCGGTATTCTGCAATTCTCCATTGTCCAATGCGGGGTTCGACGGGTCGTCCGACAGGGCCAGTCCCCAGGCGCTAACAGAGGAGCCGATGATGAGTATGGCGATACTCAACTGGACGACAGCACCCTTGAAAGCGCCAAGGGGATCGATCCCCGCTAAAAATGGTTTCGTCACAACAGTCTCCTGTCTCTCCACAACATCTCTTGAAAACTAACAAAAATCTTCTTCTATTTCAACACTTCTCATACCGCAACGAACTGGTTGCCAGACCTTCACCAAACCGCTAAAGTACAGACCATGAAACTTTCCCACCTCGCCAAATCGAGCGGTTGAGCCGCCAAAATGGCCCCCGGGCCATTGGCACAGGTGCTGTGCCAGCTGCCGACCTCAAACGACCCGAATCTGCTCTCCCGGGCGATCCCCAACGCCGATGCGGGGATTTATCGCCTGAGGGACGATTGCGCCCTGGTGCAGTCCGTCGATTTCTTCACGCCGATGGTCGACGATCCTGCCACCTTCGGGCGGATCGCCGCAGCCAACGCCCTCTCCGACCTGTTCGCCATGGGGGCGCGACCGCTCACCGCCCTCAACGTGGTCGCCTTCCCCAAGTGCCTGGACCGCGAGGTTTTGGTCGAAATCCTTAAAGGTGGACAGGAGAAGGTCGGCGAAGCCGGAGCGGTGATCGTCGGCGGCCACACTATCGAAGATGACGAACCGAAGTACGGCCTGGCCGTCACCGGCCTGGCCGATCCGGCCAAACTGGTCTCGACCGTCGGCGCCCGGCCCGGCGACGTTCTGCT
The DNA here is from genome assembly GCA_964603155.1 of uncultured Geobacteraceae bacterium. GTDB lineage: Bacteria > Desulfobacterota > Desulfuromonadia > Desulfuromonadales > BM103 > VAUL01. The sequence goes on from CAZRTZ010000002.1 coordinate 22,124, forward strand.
GCTGACCAAGCCCCTCGGCACCGGCATCCTTGCCACCGCTCTCAAGGGCGAGGTCCTCACCGAGGACGACCTGCGCGACGCCATTCGCAGCATGGAGACCCTCAACCAGGCTGCCGGCGAAGCGATGCTCGAGGTTGGCGTGCACGCCTGCACCGACATCACCGGCTTCGGCCTGCTCGGCCACGCCCTGGAGATGGCCGAGGCCAGCCAGGCGGGGATCGTCATCACCGCCGGCAGCCTGCAGGTCTTCCCGCAGGTCCTCGACATGGCCAACATCGGCCTGGTTCCGGCCGGCAGCTACTTCAACCGCGAGCACTACCTGTCGCGCGTGGTCAACCGCGACGAGCTGCCGCCCGAACTGGTCGACATCCTCGCCGACCCGCAAACCTCCGGCGGCCTGCTCATGGCCGTACCCCCCGAACGCCTCGAGGCTTTGACCACGGCCCTTTGCCGGCGCGGCGTCAACCCCTTCACCGTCGGCCGGGTGACCGATGAGCATCCGGGCCGGCTGTCCGTGAATTAAGCTCCGGTTCTTCCTTGCTTTCTTCTTCCGACAGATCATTGCCTTATGATAATGTCTCTTCTCGATTGAGCCAATTGCATACGTCTGGGCCCCCTTCGACAAGCTCAGGGCGAACGGTCTCAAGAACGTTTAAACTGTCGAGACTCCGCTCATGGTGAGCCCGTCGAACCATGAGCAAATCGTTTTTGCATAAATGCTCATATTGAGAACTGCCGGATGTCGATCAAACTCCCCTTCTATCTGCTCTTCGCCCTGTATGCGGCTTCGACCCTCGGTTACGCCGTGCATGCGGTCTGGCGCCGCCTCTGGCTGAGCCGCCTCAGCCTCGGGCTGGTCGTCGCCGGCGTACTGCTGCACAGCGGCCTGCTCATCCAGCGCTGGCTGGCCGCCGGCTACCTGCCGGTCACCAACCTCTTCGCCACCCTATTCTTCTTCAGCTGGGCTCTGGCCCTGACCTTCGTCTATTTTGAATTGCGCTACCATCTCGGCGCCAGCGGCCTGTTCGTGATGGCCCTCAACCTGCTCCTGCTTGGCAGCGCCCTGCCGCGCGACCCGAAAGTGCCGCCGCTGATTCCGGCCCTCGACACGCCGCTGTTCGAACTGCACCTTGTCTTCTCCTTCACCGGCTACGCCATGTTCGCCATGGCCTTCTCCCTCGGCGTCCTCTACCTGCTGCAGGTCAGGATCAACTCCGACGCCCTCCCCGACTTGCCGCTGCTGCGCCGCCTGAACGAGGAGGCGATCTTCCTCGGCTTCGGCCTCTTCACCCTGTGCATGGTGGCCGGCAGCATCTGGGCGCACATCGCCTGGGGCCACTGGTTCTCCTGGAACGTCAAGGCTATCTGGTCGTTCCTGGTCTGGCTCTTCTACGCCGGGATGTGCCATGCCAAATTCGTGCGCCGCTGGCAGGGGAGCGTCTACGCCTGGCTCTCCATCGCCGGCTTCGGCGTGGTTCTCTTCACCTACCTCGGCATCGGCCTGCTCCTTGAGAGCAACCACCCCCTGGATTAGTGTCCTGTGCGGATAATTCTATCCTTGCAAATTGTGGCGCTTTCGGCCCCTGGCTACGTTGCGGTTCCTCGGCGTAGTCCCGCTATGCCTGCGTCACCGCGCCTTGCCAAAAACCGAAATCCCTCACAATTTGTGCAGGGAACTACCCGCACAGGACACTAGCCGATGGCCGACCAGCGCTCTTTCCTGCAACGTCTCTGGGACCTCGGTTGTTCGCTGAAGCTGGCGATTTACGTAGCGTCGGCGGCGACCCTGCTGATCATGGGCGGCTCGCTGGTGATGCACTACAACCGGCGCATCTTCGGCAACATGGACGCCGCCACCATCACGGCCTGGTTTGCCGACGCCTGGGCCAAAGCTCCGCAACTCACCTGGTGGCTGCCGGTCACCGGCGTGCTCCTGGTCATTTTCGGCCTCAACACCCTCTGTTGCCTGTGTGACTGGCTGGCCCATTTCAAGGCCCGCTGGCGCAAGAGCGGCGAGTACCTGATTCACACCGGCTTTTTGCTGCTGCTGATCGGCTACGCCTGGGGCAACCTGGCCGGTTTCCGCGCCGAGCCGCGGCAACTGTCTCCGGGCGAAAGCCTGACCCTGCCGGAGCTGCCGGCCTATAGCGTGCGCCTCGACAGCTTCACTCCGGCCTTCAGCCCCGAAGGTCGCCCTTTGGACATGGTCAACGAGGTCACCCTGCTGCACAACGGCACGGAAGTCGCCCGCGGCAGCGTGCGCACCAACCAACCGCTGCTGCACGACGGCCTGGTGATCATCGCCACCTCGTTCGATCAGCGTCTGGCCGGTTTCCGCTGCCGTCTCGGCGGAGTGGGAACGGTCGAACTTTTCCCCGGCAGCCGAATCAGGCTGCCCGACGGCGCCAGCCTGGGCGTTTTGGAACTGCTCGGCGATGCCCGCCGCGGCAGTGCCGGACAAGTCATTCCGATCAGCGACCAGCTCGGCGACCCCGCCATGCAGCTGGTGCTGTTCAGGACCGACGGTACGACCTGGCAGGGCTGGTATTTCCTGCGCGAAGCTCCGCCGGATGCCCTGATCGCCGCCGGCGCCGTGCCACAGCCGCTCCAGCCCATCGGCGGCTACGTCAGCCTGCTGACCATCAACCGTGATCCGGGCATCGGCATTACCCTCGCCGGCGGCGTGTGCCTGACCGTCGGCGTGCTGTTCGCCTTCTTCTCCTTCTACCGCAAGCGCGCCCGCGGCGACCGGCCGCAGGTTTGACCCGGTGAACCCATGAAACGAATCGCGTTCAATCTGCTGTCCCTGACCCTGCTACTGCTCCTGCCGGCAACACCGGCCCTCGCCCGCCTGGTGATCGGCGTCACTCCGGCCAACACCCCCGGCGCCGGCGACCGCCGCACGCTGGACGACTGCGCCGAACTTCTCGGCAATCAGCTTGGCGAAGCCGTCTACCTGCGCAGCATCGACAGCGAAGCGCTGCTGATCGACTGGGTTGCCCGTTTCCGCGAACTCGATGCGGCCCTGATCACACCCCAGGCATTCACCGGATCGGCCGGCGCCCTGGTGAAGGTGACCGACCTGACCATCGATGGCGGCCCGGCACTGGTCGTCGTTACCTACGCCGGGCAATCCCCCGGACGGATCGAACGTCTGCGAGGTTTACATCAGCTGCCGCGCACCGAGCCCGGGCGGCGGCTCCTGCAGCGTTCCGGTCCGCCTGCGCCAGCTCCCTCCCCGCGCGCAGCCAACGGCGAAGCCCTGCTCCCCGCCCCTCCCGCGGTCCACAAGCAGGGGGGAACGCCCCCGCCGTCGATCCGGAGCGCACCTATGCCAAAGGAGGCGACGCAGGAAATTTCCCCGCCTGCCCGCACCCTTTCCGTTCAGCCAGCGGCCGTGGCGCCTCAGGCCTCTGCACCAGCAAAAACCCCGGCACCAATCGCGGTGACACCAGCGGCTTCGCCGCCATCGGCCGTTGCCCCCCCGGTCACGGCTCCGGTTCAGCCGGCAGCAGTACCGCCGACCCCGGCAACAACTCAGGTCATGGCACCGGCGGCCCCGGCCCCGCCGGCCAAGGCCGCGGTCGCAGAGCCTCCTGCACCGACCGCCAAATCTTCGCGCCTGCGACTGGTCTTCTTCGTCTCGCTGGTTCTTATTACTGGCATTCTTCTCAAGTTGGCGCTGCTGGTCCGCCACTGGCGGCGAAACCGCACCGGACAGGTGCCCGTACCGCCGCCGGCAGCCTTCATCTCCGCAGAGCCCGCGGCACCTGCTGTCCAACCGACTCCCGCGAAGACCGCCGCTCTCCCGGCTGAGCCACCCCCGTTGCCTTCACGGCTGGATGTCGTGGCTGCCGAACTCCCCCCCATCCCGGCAAACTTTCCTGAACTCCCGCCCCCTTGGGAAACTCGGGACTGGGCACAGCCCCTCCCGTCGTTCGCGGTCGAGACCGAGGAGATTGTGCCTCTCGAAGAAATTGTAACGGAAGAGGCCTCCGGGCACCTGGATGCCGAGGTCTTACCACGCCTGCTTCAGCAGTGTGCTGCTCATGTCGAGCCGGTGGCCCTACACATCCGCACCCCGCACCGTGAAATGTGCCTCTGCTTCAGCGGCGGGCTGATCACTCATGTCGAGGTCGACTATCCCGGCGCAGGAGTCCTCTTTGCAGAAAAAACCGGGCAGCTGATGATCCGCGACAACCTGCTTGCCGTCGCCAATCTCGATCAGGCCCAGGAACTCATGCGCCGCAAGCCGGAAGACGGGCTGGGCGCCGCCCTGCGCACCATCGGCGCCCTTGAACCGGAGGGATACCGCACCATACTCAGCCGCCACGCCAAGACCCAGCTCTTCTTCCTGCTGCTTTTTCCGGAAGGGGAATACCGGCTTGAATACCAGGCCAAAGAGCCCGCGGTCGACGAAGCCATCGCCCTGGAAATCGGCGCACTGCTCAGCGATGCTGACTACCACCAGGCCGAATGGGCCGCCATCCGCAAGGATCTGCCAGGGTTGACGACCGCCGTGGCACTCCTCCCCGACGGTCGCGAAAAACTTCCTAAACTGCAACTCTCTTCCGCACAGCTTCAGTTGCTCGAGAAGATCGACGACCACCAAACCCTTGATGCCCTGTGCGCGCTATCGACCCTGCCCGATTACGAAACCTGCCGTTTCCTGTACATGATGACCAGAATCGGCGTGTTGTGCCCGAACACTCTTTCCTGAAGCAATACCCCCAAAACCGAAGGGGACGGAATCCAATTCCGTCCCCTTCGGTTTGCAGCCGCTTCCAGCTTGCCCCCATCGCTCGATCTAATCGCGACGCAGCATAAATTCCTTCACGCTTTGCAAAACCCCGCCGGCATCAATGTGCAACCTGGCACGTAGTTCCGCCTGGCTCCCCTGCTCGACAAAGCGGTCAGGGAGTCCGAGTCGCAGCACCGGTGCGTCGACACCGTGTTCGCTCAAGGTCTCCAGCACCGTCGAACCGAAGCCCCCCATCAGCACATTCTCCTCGATGGTCACCACCCGCCGGCAGCGGCGGGCCTCGGCCACCAGAAGTTCGCTGTCGAGCGGCTTGATGAAGCGGCCGTCCAGCACGGCGGCGCTGATTCCGGCCGCCGCCAGTTGCCCGGCCGCCTCCAGCGCCGTCGGCACCCCGACCCCGACGGCGCAGATCACCACATCGCTGCCATCGCGCAGCTTCTCGCCCCGACCGATCTCCAGCGCATCGACCGGCAGACTCAGATCGACCCCCTCGCCGGCCCCGCGAGGGTAGCGCAAGGCGAACGGCCCGTTATGTGACAGGGCCGTGACCAAGGCACGGCGCAGCTCATGCTCGTCGCGGGGCGCCATTACCGTCAGGTGGGGGATCGGGCGCAGGAACGACAGGTCGAAGGCGCCGTGGTGGGTGGGACCGTCCGCCCCGACCAGCCCGCCGCGGTCGAGGCAAAAGACCACCGGCAGGTTCTGCAGGCACACGTCATGGATCAGGCTGTCGTAGGCCCGCTGCATGAAACTCGAGTAGATCGCCACCACCGGGCGCAGGCCGTTGGCCGCCATCCCGGCGGCAAAGGTCACCGCATGCTGCTCGGCAATGCCGACATCGAAAAACCTCTGGGGAAAGCGCTCGGCGAAACTGTGCAACCCGGTCCCCTCGGGCATCGCCGCGGTAATCGCCACGATGCGCGGATCCTTTTCGGCCAGCTCGCACAAGGTCCTGCCGAAGACCCCGGTGTAGCTGGCCGGGCCGCCCTTGCTCTCGCGCGAGGCCCCGGTCGCCTGATCGAAGGGGCCGACGCCGTGGAAGCGGGCCGGCTCGTTCTCCGCCGGCGCATAGCCCTTCCCTTTCTTGGTCAGCACATGGACCAGGACAGGCCCGTCCATCTGCGTGACGTTGCGCAGCGTATCGAGCAGGTCGTCGAGCTTGTGACCGTCGATCGGCCCGACATACTCGAAGCCGAAGGCCTCAAAGAGCATCCCCGGGGTGAGGAACCCCTTCAGCGAGTGCTCGGCACGGTGCACCAGGTCGAGCAGTTCCTTGCCGAAGCGCGGCAGGTGACCGAGGAACTGCTCGGTTTCGCGCTTGGCCTTGCGGAACAGGTCGGAGGTCATGGTCCGGCTCAGGAAGGCCGACAGGGCGCCGACGTTCTGGGAGATCGACATCTCGTTGTCGTTGAGGATGACGATCAGGTTGCGCTTGAGGTGGCCGGCATGATTGAGCGCCTCGAAGGCCATCCCGCCGGTCAGCGAACCGTCGCCGATGACCGCCACGATCTTCTCGGTGCCGCCGGCGGCGTCGCGGGCGGCCGCCATCCCCAGGGCCGCCGAAATCGAGGTGCCGGAGTGACCGACGTCGAAACAGTCGTGCGGGCTTTCGGCGCGCTTGGGAAAGCCGCTGATGCCGTCGAGCTGGCGCAGGGTGTGGAACTTTGCGGCACGCCCGGTCAGCAGCTTGTGGGCATAGGCCTGGTGGCCGACATCCCAGACGATCTTGTCGTGCGGCGAATCGAGGACCCGGTGCAGGGCAATGGTCAGCTCGATCACCCCGAGGGAACTGGCCAGGTGCCCGCCGGTCTCCGCCACGGTGCGGATGATGACGTTGCGCAGCTCCTCGGCGAGACGCGGCAACTCTTCGGCCGGCAACGCCTTCAGAGCCGCCAGCGGATGATCCTGCTCGATGATGCTCATATTTTCCTCATCACTAGGACTTGCGGTCGACAATATAGCTGGCGATCGCCCGCAGCGGCTCGGCGGCCGGGCCGAGCGGCTCCAGGGCAGCGAGGGCCAGGTCGCGCAGCTCCTCGGCGCGGCGCCGCGCCTCGCTCATGCCCAGCAGTGCCGGATAGGTTGCCTTGCCGCGGGCCTGATCGCTGCCGACATCCTTGCCGAGTTCGGCCTGGTTGCCGACGATGTCGAGGATATCATCGGCAATCTGGAAGGCCAACCCGGCCGTCTCGCCGTAACGGGTCAGTGCCGCCAGCTGGGTTTCATTCCCGCCGCCCAGCAGGGCGCCGGCCTGGATCGACGCCAGGAACAGCGCGCCGGTCTTGCGCGTATGAATGTACTGCAGGGTGGCAAAATCGATCGGCCGCCCTTCCGACTCCATGTCGACCACCTGGCCGCCGACCATCCCCTGCGAGCCGGCGCAGCGGGCGATGATCTCGATCACCTTGAGAGTTACCCCCGGCTCGATCCCCCGGTTCGCCTCCGGGTCGGCCAGCAGGCGAAACGCCTCGGTGAGCAGGGCATCGCCGGCGAGAATGGCGTTGGCCTCGCCGAACACCTTGTGGTTGGTGGGGCGGCCGCGACGGAAGTCGTCATCATCCATCGCCGGCAGATCGTCGTGAATCAGCGAATAGGTATGGATCATCTCCATGGCGCAGGCCGCGTGCAGCACTCGGTCGGGCTGGCCGCCGACCGCCTCGCAGGCGGCGAAGATCAGGATCGGCCGCAGGCGTTTGCCGCCGGCGAAAACCGAGTAGCGCATGGCCTCATGAAGTCTGGCCGGCAGAATCTCGGCCCCGGGCAGCCAGCGATCGAGAGCCTGGTCGACCAGTGCCGCGCGCTCGCGCAGGTAGCTCTTCAGTTCCACGGCATCAATCCTCGTCTTCTTCGTCGGTTTCTTCATCCAGCCCGGCAAATGGGGCTGTGCGCAGAGTGCCGCCGGCCTCCTTGAGGAGAACATCGACGCGCGTCGTCACCGCGCCGAGCAGATCCCGGCAGCGGGCGGCGCTCTTCACCCCGTTTTCGAAACAGGCCAGCGCCTCGTTGAGCGGCAGCTGCCCCTGCTCCAGACGGGCGACCGTCTCTTCCAGGGCCTTCAAAGATTCTTCAAAGGTCGGGGCCTTCGCCATACAACCTCCATCTCCGGATAAATGTTGATGACAACACGGGTGAAACCGGCTGTCAAGCCTGCTCGCCGTCTTCTGGTAAAACCGCCTCAATCCGGCTGCGCACCCGCCCCTCACGGAAACGCAGCCACAGGGGATCCCCAATGGCCAGACCGGCAAACGCTGCCGGCTCATGTCCGTCGTGGTCGCGGCTCGCCAGCACGTAGCCTCGCGCCAGCTGGGCCAGGGGCGAAAGGGCATGCAGTTGCCCGGCCGCCAGGCCGAGACGCTCTTCCTGCCGGTACAGGTAGTTCACGGCAGAGCTGTGCAGCCGGCGCTCCAGGGCATCCAGCCCGATACCGCGCCGGGGCAGGTCTGCCGCCGCCAGTTGCAGCCGGCGCTCCAGACCCTGCAGGCGGCCTTCCACCAGCTGCAGTCCCTGTTCAAGCCGCGAGCGCAGGCGCAAGGTCAGATGATCGACATGGCTTTCCAGCTCCAGACGGCTCTTCGCCACCAGCTCCGCAGCCGCGCTCGGTGTCGGTGCACGCAGGTCGGCAACAAAGTCGGCAATGGTCACGTCCACCTCGTGACCGACCGCCGAAATCACCGGGATAGCCGACGCCGCAAGCGCCCGGGCCACCACCTCCTCATTGAAAGCCCACAAGTCCTCGAGGGAACCGCCGCCGCGACCAACGATCAGCACGTCCGCCAGCCCGTGGCGGTTCAGGTCGGCAACGCCGGCGGCAATTTCCTCCGCCGCCCCCTCCCCCTGGACCTTGACCGGGCGCAGGATGACCCGCAGCCCCGGAGCACGCCGGCGCAGCACGTTGAGCATGTCGTGGATGGCCGCACCGGTCTTCGATGTGACAATGCCGACGGTGCGCGGGAACGCCGGCAGAGGGCGTTTGCGCGCCTCGGCGAACAATCCCTCCTCCCCAAGACGCAGCTTGAGGGCTTCGAACGCCGCCTGCAGGCTGCCGACCCCGGCCGGAACCAGGCTGTCGACGATCAGCTGCAGTTCACCGCGGCTGGTATAGATGCCGACCGTCCCGGAGCAGATCACCTGCTGGCCGTCGCGCGGAGGATAGGGGGTCAGCCGGTTGCGGCCACGGAACATCACCGCCCGCAGCTGCCCCCGGGCATCCTTGAGAGTGAAGTACCAGTGCCCTGACGACGGAACAGCGAAGTTAGAGACCTCCCCTTCCACCGTCACGGCAAAGAAGTTGCTCTCGACCACCTCGCGAATCAGCTCCACCAGACGCGAAACGGTCAGCCGCTCAGCAGGCAGGCCGGTCATCAACCCCCCCATATCTTGTGGTTTGAAATTGACATCCCGCGAGATCATCACTATATATTGTTTTGACTTCGAGGTCGAGGCGAGGACATGCAGACACCGTACATTATTACCATCTCCAGCGAAAAGGGGGGGGTCGGCAAAACCACCCTCGCCACCAACCTAGCCATTTACCTCAAGGCCCTGCATGAGGACCTGCCGATCACGCTGTTCAGCTTTGACAACCACTTTTCCGTCGACCGTATGTTCCGCATTGCCCGTGGCAAAGCACCCGGCGACGTGGCCGGCCTGTTCCATGGCATCCCGGCCGACCAGTTGGTGGAAACCGGCGAATACGGAGTGCAGTTCATTCACTCCTGCGAGGACCTCTCGGCGCTGCGTCGCGACCTCACCAGCCCGGCGGTCCTCGCCCACACCCTGGCGCAATCGCAACTCGAGGGGATTGTCATCATCGACACCCGCCCAGACCTGGACATCTTTACCCAGAACGCGCTGTATGCCGCCGACCGGGTCATCGTGCCGGTCAAGGACGCCCCGTCCCTGGAAAACTGCCGGCACATCTACCAGTTTTTCGACAACCACGGCCTGTCGCGTCGGGCGCTGCGGGTCCTCCCCTGCCTGGTCGACTCTCGCATCCACTACGACGGCCCGTTCCGCGATCCCTACCAGCTCCTCAAGGCCTATGCCATCAACCGCGGCTACCGCTGCATGGAAGGGTACATCGCCAAAAGCTCCAAGGTCGAGTCGCTCAACACCAACCCCGAAGGGAAGATCTACCCGGTCCTGACCCACGGCCGGCAGACCAACGTGCATGTGCAGCTGGCCCACATCGCCCGCCAGGTGTACCTCGACACCCTTGACAAGGAGTTCCGTCGCCTCGACGAGGTCCGCCTCGGCGAAAGCCGCGAGCAGGAGCAGCGGGAGACGGCCTTCCACCAGCGCCGTGACGGGCTCGTTCCCGGCTGCCTGGTCTGCGGCAAACCGCTGGTCGGCGCCGAACGGATCGAGGAGGCCGGCTACTTCGCCCTGCGTTCCGACCAGGCCCTGGCCGGCTACCTCGAGGATCCCTGCCTGGCCAACCTGGTCTTCCGCCACTTCTACGGCAACAAACGCGCCGTCGAGCCGGGCGATCCGCTCTGGGACCTGTTCCGCGAGTCGGCCCTGCGCTCCTACTTCGTTTTGCGGCGCGCTCCGCATACCCGCAATTTCTTTCAGCAGCAGCTTTCCTTTTACCGCTTCGACGAGGAGGGGCTGGAAGTCTCGCACAAAATCATTGAACTGCAGCAGATCGACCGGCGCGAATCGGAACTGTTCACCCTATTGGAGCACACCCTCTTTGACAGCGAAGGCAAGCTCGGCGACCATTTCCTGCTGCTGCGCAAGGTCAGCGCCGACCTCCCCGAAGAGGTCCTTTATGACGAGAATTACACGCGCCTGACGGGAGTGCTGGCGAAAATCGCCCAGCAGTTGAAGCAGTAGAAACCGGTTAGTTGGTGTATCGGTTAATTGGTCTACCAATCTATCAGCAGACCAATAGACCAATACACCAGTCGACCGATCACCGTTTCTGCACCAGTTCTCCCACTCTGACGAACTCGACCCCCTCCCGGGCCAGCCGCGGCAGTTCCTGTTGCAGCGCGGCAAAGGTCTCCGGGTAAGGATGGCAGATCCCCACGGCGCTGCCGTTGCGCCGGGCCTTTTCCGCCAGCCGCTCGATCTCGCGGACGATCGCCCGGACGTCCGCCACATTGTCCAGGAAAATATCCCGCCGCAGAACCGGCACTCCGGCCTGCTCCGCCATGCGACTGCCAACCGAGTGGTTGCTGGTCAGACTGTCAACGAAGAACAGCCCCCGCTCCCGCAGCACCCCCATCACGACACCCATCCCCCGCTCATCCTCGGTAAAGCGCGAGCCCATGTGGTTGTTGATCCCGACCGCATGCGGCACCTTGGCCATCAGGGCAAGCATCGCGCTCTGCAAGGCCTCGTCACTCTGATTGAGCAGCAACGCATCGTCGCCGGGGTCAACCACCGGATAGCCCTGCGGCTCCATCGGCACATGCAGCATGACCTCACGTCCGGCAGAGTGGGCGGCGTTGGCCACCGCGGCGGCATGCGGTTCGCCGGGGAGGATGGCCAGCGTCACCGCCTGGTCGATGGCAAGCAGCGTCCTTGCTTGGGGGAGACTGCGCCCCAGATCATCCATGATGATCGCCACCTTGCCGCGCTTCGCCGGCCCGGGCGGCTTTGCCGCGGGGGGCGGGGGAACCGGCAGGAACTGGATGCTCAACAAGGTTCTGCCGTCGGCAGCGAGGACCGTCAGCACACCGTCCTCGGGGGTCCCCAGGGCAAGGGGCGGGGTCAGTTTGCGTAATTTCTGGCGCAGCGCCTCGACCGACGCCGCCTTGGGGGCGCGATGCCGAACCCGGTAGTCACGCGGCGCCTCGGACGGTTCGCGGCTTATGGCGTCGGCCGGAACGGACAGGCCGGCGAGGAAGACCTCCACCTGCTCGCGCGCCGCCGGTAGCGGATCGCTCGTCTTGCCAACAGACGGGGCTGGCTCCGGATGCGGGGCTGGCGCCTCCCGCCGCGCCAGCCAGACCAGGCCGATGAGCAGCAGAGCGCTGACCGCCAGGGCCAGAAGCAACTTCCAGCCGAAGGGGGCCGAAACCTTGCGCCCGCCCTTGCCGGAAGGAGCTCTGGACGAGGCTTTCCCGGACGACTTGGCCGGTGACTTGGCGGAAGCCTTGCCGCCGCCTTTCTTTGGAGACTTATCGGAACTGGGTCGTTTAGGTGGCATGTTGAAAACAAACCCCCTCTCCCTTGATGGGAGAGGGGCGGAGAGGGGTTGAGGGGGGAGGGATTCGTTCCCCCGCCCTGGTTGTCAAAACATCAAGCCGCCGGCTGCCTGATCTCGCGAAAGATCTGCCAGCCCTTGAGCAGGTCGAGCGCCCGCTGCAGCTGGTAGTCGCCGCGCTGGCCGAAGCCTTCCTCCTCCGCGGGGGCCTCCTCTTTACCGGACTTCTCCTGAGGAGCCGGCTTCTCCGTCGGCTTTTCCTTCTTGGTGCTGCCGTTGCCGAAATGGTGGAGCAGATCCTTCTCCCGGAAGGGTTCCGACGGCTTCTTCTCCTTGACTTCGGCCGGCAGCACTTCGATGTCCGGAACGATCCCCTTGGCCTGGATCGAGGTTCCCTTCGGGGTGTAATAAAGGGCCGTGGTGAGGCGCAGCCCGGAATCGTCGCCCAACGGCATGATCGTTTGCACCGAGCCCTTGCCGAAACTCTGGGTGCCGAGAATCACCGCCCGGCCATGGTCCTGCAGGGCTCCGGCGACGATCTCCGATGCGCTGGCGCTGCCACCGTTGACCAGCACCACCATCGGATAGTCCGGTTCGGTGCCGCTGCGCTTGGCGTTGAACTCCATCTCCGCATCAGCCTCGCGCCCCTTGGTATAAACGATTTTCCCTTCCGTCAGGAACAGGTCGGCCACCTCCACCGCCTGGTCGAGCAGACCGCCGGGGTTGTTGCGCAGATCGAGAACCAGCCCCTTGAGCGGAGCGTTGTTCTCCTTGTGTAGATTTTCCAGCGCTTTTTCCAGATCCCCGCCGGTCCGCTCCTGAAACTGGGTCACGCGCACGTAGCCGAACCCGGAATCGAGGATCTTGGGCTTGACGCTCTTGATCTTGATCACTTCGCGCTTGAGGGTGAAGTCCTTGGGGCGCTCGAACGAGTCGCGCATCACCGAGAGGGTCACTTCGCTTCCGGGGGCGCCGCGCATCAAGCGCACCGCCTCCATGATCTCCATCCCCTTGGTCAGCTGATTGTTAATCTTGTAGATGCGATCGCCGGCTTCCAGCCCGGCGCGGAATGCCGGTGTGTCCTCGATCGGCGTGACGATGGTGAGAAACTCGTCCTTCAGAGTGATCTCGATGCCGAGGCCGCCGAACTCGCCGCGGGTATCGATCTTCAGCTCCTTGTAGAGGTCAGGAGCCATGAACCCGGAGTGAGGGTCGAGCGAGGCCATCATCCCATCGATGGCGCCGTAGATCAGATCCTTGACCGGCACCTCTTCGACATAGCTGCGCCGGACGATGCTGAGCACGTCGGTAAACAGCTGCAGTTCGGCATAAGCCGCTCCCGATTCGGCCTGGGCCGCCGTCGGGGCGGTCAGCCAGCCTGCCGTGAACCAGCCGCCCAGAAACATCCCCAGCGCCACAACGATGATCAACCGCTTGCGAAACATAAAATCTCCCTGAGGTTACTGTGGAGCAAGCCAGAGAACTGGATTCACCGGAGAACCGCGGTGGCGCAACTCGAAATAAAGCGCATCGCGCCCATCATCCCCGGAGTAGGCCACCACCTCCCGGGGCTTGACGATATCGCCGACTTTCTGAACGAAACTGGCCACATGGCCGTAAAGCGAATAGTATTTGTCGCCGTGATCGATAACGATCAGGTTGCCGAACCCCTTGAGCGGGCCGGCATACAGCACTCGCCCCCCCCAGATGGCCTGCACCTCGGTCTGCGGGGCCACTTTGATCTCCAGGCCGTTGCTCTCGATCTGCGTCCCCAACTCCGCATGCCGGTTGGGACCGAACCCCAACCTGACGGTCCCTTTGACCGGCCAGGGGAGACTCCCCTGCTGAGCGGTAAAACTCCCCTCCCTGCCAGTATAGGAGGGGGTTTTCACTCGTTCAAGCCTTTTGACCAGTTCAGACAGCCGTGCGGCCCTGGCGCGCAGTTCACTCAAGGTTCCGGAGAGGCGTGTCTCTTCGGCCCGCACCCCGGCCAGCAGCCGTTTCTTGGCGGCCGAAGCCGAATCGAGCGCGGTCTGTTCAGAGCGGCGCTGCTGGGCCAGGGCCACCTGGCGCTCCCGCAATTGGCGCAACTCCGCCAACGCCTGTTCGGCGGCCAGCTGCTGCCGGCGGTATTCCGCCATCAGCTCGCGATCGTGGCGCACGATGCGCGACAGAAACGAGTATTTCTCGGCCAGTTGCAGCGGAGTCCCCGGTTCGCTCAGCAAGGCCTTGGCCACTCCGGTCTGCCCGACCTTGTACAGCGCTACCAGGCGCTTCTTGAGCTGCTGTTCGGTATCGGCCATCTGCCCCTGCAACTGCTCGTAACCTTGCTGCGCCTCGGTCAGCTTGCGGTCGAGTTCGGCCAGATCGCGGTCGCTGCGTCTGATCAGCGTCTGCAAACGACTTAACGCGGCATCCAGTTTTTCCAGGTCGCTGCTCAAATCGCCGGCTTCGGCCTGGCGGCTGCGCAAACTATTCAGGGTGGCATCGATCTGCTGCTGGACCTCGCTGAGCTCCTGCTGGCTTCCCGCAAGATCATCGGCCGCCAGTGCGGACGACATCCCTCCCCAGCAAAGCAGTCCGGCCAGGCAGCCGGCCACCAGGACGATGACGACGCTGCGCACCGTCATCCCTGGCAGAAACGCACGAACTTACGCAGGGCCAGCAGGCTGCCGAGTACGCCGATCAGCGCTCCGGCTAGTACGATCGCCGCCTGCCACAGCCCCGGCAGGAAATGGATGGTGTCGATCCCGGTCAGCAACAGGATGCTGCCAAGGCTCTCGCGCAGCACCAGGAAATAGGCCGCAAAACTTACCAGCAGCGCCAGCAGGCCGCCGAGCAGCCCCTGCAGCGCCCCTTCGATCAGATAGGGGAGCTTGATGAACAGAGCCGTGGCACCGACCATGGTCATCGCCTCCAGTTCGTCCTGACGGGCATACAGGGTCAGCTTGATGGTGTTGGCCACGATCACCAGTGCCGCCAGTATCAGGAAACCGCCGAGGCCGGCGGCCAGGGTGCGCAGCAGAGAGAGAAACGCCTCGAACCGCTCCAGCCATTCCCGGCCGTAATGCAACTCTCCGAGGGCCCGGTTGCGACTCAACCGCTCGGCCACGGCAGCCGTCTGCGCATGCTGTTCGGGTTTGAGACGGATTTCCAGCGAAGCCGGCAGAAAATCAGCTCCCAGCCCCTCCAGCAGGCCGGCATCACTCCCCAACCGTTTCTGGAAACGCTGAAAAGCCTCCTGGCGGGAGATGTGGCGGACCTCGGCAACTTCCGGGTAGGCGCGGATCTCGCTGAGCAGTCGGTTGAGGCCGGCGGCATCCGGCGGTTGCTCCAGATAGGCGACGATTGCCAGCTCCGCCGCCCAGCTGGCCGTCAGGCGCTGCACGTTGAGAACGGCAATGACGAAGAAGGCCAGCAGCGCCAGCGCCACCCCCACGGTGAAGATCGCGGCGGCGCTCAGCACCGGGCTGTTGCGCATGTTGCGCAGGGCCCGGACGGTGAAGTACGGCAACTGCCCGATCATGGCTTTTGGTCCCCGCTCAGACGGCCGGCCTCGAGAGTCAGGACCCGGCGCGGATACTGCCAGATCAGGCCGCGGTCATGGGTGGCCATGACGATGGTGGTGCCGCGGGCATTCGCCCCCTTGAACAGCTCCATGATGTCCAGGGTCACATCGGGATCGAGATTGCCGGTCGGCTCATCCGCCAGCAGCACCAGCGGATCGACCACCAGCGCCCGCGCCACCGCCACACGCTGCTGCTCGCCACCGGAAAGCTGCAGCGGGTAGTGACTCAGGCGGTGCTCCAGTCCGACCTGTTTCAGCGCCTGGTAGACTTTCTTGCTGATCTCCATGCGCCGCCGCCCCTGGACCTCCAGGGGAAAGGCGACGTTCTCGAAGACCGTGCGCCGGGTCAGGAGCTTGAAATCCTGGAAGACGATCCCGAGGTTGCGCCGCAGGTAGGGGATCGCCCGGTCACCGAGGCTGGTGATGTTGCGGCCGTCCATCAGGATCTGTCCGCGCGTCGGCCGCTCGGCGCAGCAGATCAGCTTGAGCAGGGTCGATTTGCCCGCCCCGCTCGGCCCGGTCAGATAAACGAACTCTCCCTTGTCAATCTGCAGGGTGATGTCGTTGAGAGCGCTCTGCTCGCGCTCATAGTCCTTGGTGACGTTGAAAAGCTGGATCAAGTCACCACTCCCGATAGGGCGTGCCGTTCAGCCCCACCAGATCGCTGCCGCTGTGCACGTCCTCGACACCGCCCTCGGCGGTCTCCCCGGTCCCGTCGGCAATCGGGGTCGGCGCGACAATTTCCCAGGTATCGCTGGCATTGGTAAACGGATCGACAGGAACGGCCCGCAGGTATTTACCGCCGACCAGGTCGTCGAGACTATTGGGGTACTTGGCCTTGTCCACGAAATAGGCATCGATGGCGCGACGCATCTGGTAAAGACTCTCCATCAGCACCGCTTCGCGGGCCTTGATCACGCTGCGCTGGTAGTTCGGGGCGGCGATGCTCGCCAAAATGCCGATGATGGTCATCACGATCATCAGCTCGATCAGGGTGAACCCCCGCGCCCGCTTGTTTTTGCGCTGCCGCTCAGTCATGCGTCTCACCAGGTATTATAGGGCGTCCCGTCCAGACCGATCCGGGTGCTCTGCGAATAGATGTCGTAAACGTCCTCGCCGCCGTACACCGTCGAGTCCGGCTCGTCCTTGTAGGAGCGCAGCCCCCACCCTTCCTCGTACTCGTCGAACGGATCGACCGGGAGGCGCCGCAGGTAGCGGCGCTTGTGGGGATAGAGCCCGCCCCAGTCGTTCCCTTCCAGCAATTTTTCCAGGCTCTCCGGATAACCGGTCTCGTTGATCGAAGTGATGATCTTCTTCTGCTCCACCGCCTTGTCGTAATCGTCCTTCCAGGCATCGAGGGCCGAGCGCACCTCGCGCAAGGACCGGCGCAGCTCCATCTCCTTGGTGCGGGTTACGGCAAGTTCAGCCATCGGCAGGGCGACTGAGGCCAAAATCGCCAGGATGGTGATGCAGATGAGCAGCTCGATCAGCGTCAGGCCGCGCTGCGCAGGCGATCCGGTCACACGCTGCCAGTCATTCACTTGATGACGAGATTCACCGTGGCCGGCTCGACATTCAACCTCGTCCCGGCCGGGTCGCGGAAATTGATCCGGTTCAGCTCGACCTTGGTGGTGCCGGCCGCCTTGCCGCGGAATTTCAGGTTGAAAAGCGCCCCGCCTCCCGAGGCGCCGCTGCCGCCGACCCCCTGCTTGTAGCCGATTACAACCTGCCCGACCTCGGCGTTGGGGCTGAAGGAGAAGACCGTGGTCTGCCCGAACTGGGCCAGGAAATCGCCTTCGGTCACCGTCACCAGCTCCAGCAGCGCCGGATCGTAGTTGACGAACAGCGGCGCACTGTAGAGTTTCTCGACGTTGGCAACCTGCGTGGTCAAGGTGAATTCCGTACCGGCCTTGACCTTGGTGTCGCCGGTGAAACTCAGGCGCGGCGGCGGCTTCGGCAGGGGCGGCAAAGTCAGCAGTTCGTCGCCCGCCGGCGGGATGAAGGCTTTTTCGGCGGCCGGAGGCGCAGCGGATGCCGGAACCGGCACGGCGACCGGCGGCGCAAGCGGAGACGGCGCAGGGGGTTGTACCGCCGGCGCGGGCACAACGGCCGGGGCTGACGGTGCCGGCGCTACCGCCGCCGGCGGTTGAGTTGCGGCAGGAGGCTGTGCTGCCGGGGCAGCAGGCGGCACGACCGGGGCCGGTGTTGGGGCAGGCACAGGCGAGGGCTTTTGAGCCGCCGCTTCGGGCTTGGGCATGACCGGCGGCGGGGTTGCCGCTGCCGGTGGAGGCACGGGGGCCAAAGCGGGTTGAGGCGGTTTGGGCGCAGGGAACGGAACCGGTTTCGCTGCCGGGGCGGCAGGCGGCACGACCGGTGCCTGTGGTTGCGGTTTCAATTCCGCTCCCGGCATCGGCAGAGCCAACAGGCTCTCGGCCGTGAAACCGGGGGAAGGAGCCATTCCACCTTCGGGCGCGACAGCAAGCAACGGGTCCGCCGCTGGGGTCGTTTCCATGTCGCCACCTGCGAGTTGCTCTGCCTCGACCCGGTTCGGCATCGGGTCGACCCGCCCCTGCAGCGCCGACGCCGGGGCGGGCAAATGCTTGGCCTGTGCCGGGGAGGCGCTCAGGCTGGTCGCCTCGACTTCGCTGACCATCGACTGGGCGAAGGACCCGAATTTCGGCCGGGTCATCAGATCGTCCTCGCCACCGGACCAGAGGGTGGCAATGTCGGGGGCGGGGACTTCGACTTTCTTGACGATATAAGGGGTAATGGAGAGGATTATCTCGCGTTTCTCCTCAGAGTTACTAAAGTTGCTCAGCAAACTTCCAATCAGTGGAATATCCCCAAGGACCGGGAATGTGGTTTTATTTTTGGTCGAATTGATCTCATAAAGGCCACCAAGAATGGTTCGGGTTCCATCGATGAGCACCAACGAAGTCTGCGCATTCGTGGTGGTAATTGCAACCGGTGACGTCCCGTCCTTGTTGTTTGCGTCTAGACGTGTAGCATTGCTAACCTCCAGGGTTATCTTCGTCATTACGGTTCCATCTAGCTGAATGTTGGGCTCTATGTCGAGTTTGATTCCGGAATCTACATACTGGACATTTTGCGAGATGTTGTCATTTGTATTGTTCCCCGTAGTTGTTACGATGGGATCTCGCTTGCCAATGTGGACTTTGGCCTTTTCGTTGTTCTTAACGCGTATTTTCGGGCTTGCCAAGATCTCCGATGTACTAAGACTTTTTGCAAAATCATAGGCTATGGACGGAATCGTGTAAAAAGTCTGTACACTATTCAGACTTTGCACAACTGTGTTGTTTGGTATAACTGTAATTTTACTTTTAATGCCCCCATCTTCACCATCTCCAGACAAAGTTCCAAAACCAACTTTCGTCCCATAAGTACTAAGCTTAGGCCCGATATTCAGAGTATCACCATCCCGTACCGCCAACACCTCAACATCAAATAACACTTCCGAATCGGCCCGGTCCGCGGCTTTAAGCAGGTTTTCCGCCAGCTTGATCGTATCCGGGGTATCGCGGATTATCAGAGCGTTGCGTTCCTCATGCACATAAACCTTGCGCAACTGCAGCATGGTGCGCAGCAGGTTGACCGCCTTCTTGGCGTCGATATGCGAGAGGTAGAAGGTCTGGATGATCTGGTCCTCGTACTTCTTCGCCATGTCCTTGGTCTGCGGATAGATGATGATCGTCTTGCCGTTCAGCACCTTCTTGCCGACTTCACCCATCTGCAGGATCAACTCCATCGCCTGGGCAAAGGTCCCTTTTTCCAACAGCAAGGTGATCGGCTTCTCCTTGATCTCCTCGTCGAGAATGAAGTTGATCCCCGACAGTTTGCCGAGGATGCCGAAGACCTCCTTGAGGTTGGCCTGCTTAAGGCGAAGGGTGACCGGTTCATCCGAAGCCACATCCAGTTCCACCCCGTCCATGACCACCTTTTGCATCTTGCTGTCGAGCTGCTTCTGAACATCGAGCGCCCGCGCGTTCTGGGGGTCCAGGGCAAGGGCGTCCTTGACGGTCTTGCGGGCGATACTGTAGTGCTTCTCGCGATATTGCTCGACCGCCTGTTCGGCCAGATCCCTGGCCTTGATCATCCCCTCGAGCTGCCTCGCTTCGACCACAGCGACTTCCAAACTCGGGTCGAAGCCGCGCGCCAACCGGTATTCGGCCAAGGCCTCCTCGATCTTCCCTTCCTTGCCGAGTTGCCGGGCCTTGTTGATGTGAAACGCCGAAGCCCGCGTCCGGCCGGAGGCCAGCTTGATCTTGTAGGTTGTGTTGCCGGGATCCTCCTGAGTGGCCTGGAAATATTTCTCGACCGCCTGGTCGTATTGTTCTTCGGCCACCAGTTGCTCGGCTTCCTCGAAGGCTGACCGGGCCTGGTACTTGGCACAACCGGCCAGCAAGAGGAACCCCAGCAGGATCAGCAGCGACCAGCGCCAGCGGGTATCTTTACGCACCATGTTTATTCTCCACTCGGGAGCCCCTGTTTAAGCAGCTCCTCCTGACTGATATTTTCTGGCGGCGGCTGATTGCCCTCGGGCAGTTGCTCTCCCGGGGGCAACTCCTCAGCCGGCGGCACACTCGGCGCACGCTGCGGCAGAAGCCTCCGGCGAGGGGCGGTTATGACCGGCTTCGAACTTACCCCGCCGGAGATGGTACTTGGGACTCGCCCAACAGCTCCGCCGCTGATTGTAGCCGGCTGCAGCTTCTCGTTTTCCAAAAGCTGGACCTTCACCGTCTCCGGCCCGTCCACCCAGCCGACCACCAGGTGTTTGGCGGTGATCTCCCTGGCGATCAGCTCCTTCTCCTTGCCGAATCGCTCCCCGGCCTTGACCAGAAAAACCTCGCCACCGGAGTTCAGGAATACCGTGCGTTTCCCTCCCTTGTCGAGAAAGCCCAGGAAGATGATGTCCTTGAGTGAACCCTTGAGAATCTCTTCCGGGGTCGGCGGCGGCTTCGGCGGTTCCGGCGGCGGCTCGACCTTGACCGGCTCGGCTTCGACGACTGCCAACACCCGGCCACCAAGGTGGAAGATGTCCCGGCCGGCACCGGGAAACGCCTGCGGCTCACGGTTGAGCAAATCTAGCAGCAAACGATCCGCCGGCGCTCTGGCCGGCTTTTCCGTCTTCCTGACCGGCGCGGGTTTGCCGGCCTTGGCCGGACCGACGGCAGGCGTCGCGGTGACCGGCCGCGGCGGAGCCTTCTCCTGGCGCGGCATCGCCCAGAACGCATAGAGCAGGCTCAGCGCCAAAACCGCGGCCAGACAGGCCAGCACCAGGCGTTGCCGGTTCATCCCTTGCCCGCCCGGAAAAAGGTGGCGACGTTCAACTGCAGGCGCACTTCACTCATTTCCTCGCGGCCGCCCCCATGCAGGCTGATCTGCTCGATCAGCATCAGGCGCGGCGACTGTTCTACAAGGTGAACGAATTTCTTGATGTCGGCATATTTGCCGGCCAGGTTGAAACCGAGATTGTAGCGCAGCAGGGCGTCCTTCTCTTCCTTGCGGCTGTAGCTGATCTGGGTCAGCTCGAGGCCGGCGTCGGCAGCCAGGCGGTGCAACTCGCTGATCAGACCGGTGAACTCGCGATGCGGCGGGATTTTTTTAGCGAATTCGGCGAGGTCCTTCTCCCCTTGCGCGTACACCAGCGCCGGCACGTCACTGCCGCCGTCGCTGCGGATCTCAGCCTGGCGGCGGATCAGCAGCTGCTCGCGTTCGTCGACAGCAGGCACCAGAAATTTCTGCAGCCCGACCGCCAAACCGACGTTGACCAGCAGCAGCACACCAATGACGATCACTCCGGGGCGATGACCGCGCCACAACGTGCGAGCCAGCAACAGCGGCTGCATCAGAACGCCTCCTGAACCGTCAGTGCGAACTGCACGACGCTGTCACCCGATTCCTGACTCGCCTGCGACTCGCTGCTGAGGAAAACCTGCGCCATGTCCTCCGAGGCGAGCATGGCATCGAGCAGTTCGGTCATCGCCTCCGTATCACGGGCAACCAGCGTGAGCTGCAGGGTGCGCTTGCTGTAATCCGGTCTCAGCGACTGGATCGCCACATCCTCCGGGAGCAGGGCCTCCAGCCGGCTCAGCAGCGCAGTCCAGCGGAACTGGTCGGCGACAATGATCTGGTTGGCGGCACCGATCCGCTCCTTCACCTGCGCCAGCTTTTCCGGCGTATAGCCGCTGACCTCGACCCCGCGCGCTCTGGCCAGACGCTGGTCGATCTCTTCCAGGTAGCTTCCAGCCTGACGCCATTGCTGCAGATAGCGGTAGCCGTAAAGCAGATCTACAGCCAGCCAGACACTCAGAGCACCGCCGAGCAGCAGCATCCAGCGTCGGACGCTGCGGCGATCGAGATAGAAACGGCTGGCGAGATTAAGATGCAGTTCCATCGGCAAGTCCGGTTACGGGGTCATCAGGCGCTCGGCGGCACCCAAGGCGGCCAGAACCGCCCCGCTCGGCGGCAGGCCGATGGCAGCGCCACCGGCGAACCGCTTCAGCTGGGGATCGAGGAGCCGCACCTCGCGCTCGAGAATCCCCTGCAAAACCGCGGGGGTCTCGCCACCCAGATTCGGGTCGATATGAGCAAAAACCGGGCAGCGCTGCATCCCGGGATGACTGGACACCGCATCGGCCAGGGTGCGGGTCAGTTCACGGAACACCACATCGGCCTGGGGTTCGCCGTCGCGAACCCGCTGATAGGCCAGGGCGCGCCCGGAGACATAGATCACGCTCAACTGGTCGCGCTCGACTCCGATCAACAGGAACTCCTCGCCGAGATCGAGTCGCGGCCGGTAGTAGCTGAACAGGTTCAGCGAGTGAAAATCGATCTGCACCGCGTGCCGCCCAGCCTCGACTACCAGTTCCTCGAACTGCTCGAGCACCGGCTTGGCGATGGCCGCCACCACGCAGCGCACCCGCCCGTCTTCGCGGCGCTCCATCACCTGGTAATCGAGTTGGACCTGCGCCGGAGGGGCCGGCAGATTCCCTTTCAGACGCCACTTGAGGATGTCGATCCCCTCCTGGCGGCTCTTGAACGAAGACTCCACTTCCACAAGGTAAAGCCGCCCCACCCTGTCCGGCAGGGAAAGGGCCAGGCGCTCTTCGCCTCCGCACAGCGGGTCGAGAGCCCCACGCAATATCTCCACGAAGCGGCCCGGCACCGTGACGTTGGCCTGGCGGCTCGAGAGCTCGATCAGCCTCGGCAACGGTTCGCGACGCACGCCGACCAGCTTCGTCACCGGGCGCCCCCGCTGGATCGCCACCGCCGTGAGCATGTCGCCGCTCAAATCGACACCGATGTAGGTGCGTTTGATCATGCGCTGTACACCTGCTCGACGAAGGTCACGCGATTGATCTCCTCCAGGGTGCTGACGCCGGCCAACACCTTGTTGACCGCCGCCTCGCGCAGAAAATGAGTTCCGGCCGCGCGCGCCGCCTCCTTGAGTTTTGAGACCGGGGTCTTGGCCAGGATCATCTCGCGCAGGTCATCGTTAAGGTCGAGCAGTTCCAGGATCGCCGTCCGACCGTGATAGCCCTGGCCGTTGCATTCGCGGCAGCCGCGACCGGTATAAAAGGTCACACCCCGATACTTGTCGGGATCCAGAGCGGATTCGCGCAAGGTCTGGTCATCGTAGTGGATCGGCTGCTTGCAGTGGCTGCAGATCTTGCGCACCAGGCGCTGGGCCGCCACGCAGTTCAGACACGACACGAAATTGAACGGATCGATCCCCATGTGCAGAAAGCGTCCGAGCACGTCGAACACGTTGTTGGCGTGCACCGTGGTGAACACCAGGTGGCCGGTCAGCGCCGACTGCACCGCGATCTGCGCGGTCTCCGGATCGCGGATCTCGCCAACCATGATCTTGTCGGGGTCGTGACGCAGGATCGAGCGCAGGCCACGGGCGAAGGTCAGCCCTTTCTTCTCGTTGACCGGGATCTGCACCACCCCCTTGAGCTGGTACTCGACCGGGTCCTCGATGGTGATCAGCTTCTCCTGCTCGTTGAAGATCTCGGTCAGCGAGGCATACAGTGTGGTGGTCTTGCCGGAACCGGTCGGCCCTGTGACCAGCACCATCCCGTACGGCTCGCGGATCAACCGGCGAAAACGGATCTTCTCGCGCTCGTCGATCCCCAAAACGTCAAGCGTCAGGCCGTGCAGATCCTTGGCGATGCTCTCCTTGTCGAGAATACGGATAACGGCATCCTCGCCGTGGATGCTCGGCATGATCGAGACGCGGAAGTCGATCGACTTGCCGCCCATGCGCACCTTGAAACGGCCGTCCTGGGGGATGCGCCGCTCGGCGATGTCGAGCTCGCTCATGACCTTGATACGGGAAATGATCGGGCCCTGGAAACGGGAGTCCAGCGGTTCGGTGGCACGGAAGAGCACGCCATCGACCCGGTACTTGATGATGACCCCTTCCTGGCTGGTCTCGATATGGATGTCGCTGGCCCGCTTGTTGAGGGCATCGAACAGGGTCGAATCAATCAGGCGGATGATCGGGCTCGAGTCGTCGGTCAACTTCTCAATGGAGAGAACTTCCTCCCCCTTGTCGGTCTCCTTCACCAACTGCAGCTTGAAATCCTCGGAGACCTCCTGCAGCATCTGCTGCGAACCCTGCCCGTGCTCGATGAGGCGGAGCACCTGGCTGCGCGGCGCCACCACGTGCTCCAGGCGCAGGTCGAGGAGCATCTCCAGATCGTCCAGGCCACGCAGCCGGGTCGGGTCGGCAACCGCAATCTCCAGCCCCCGCGCCGTCCTCTCCAGCGGCACGCACTCGAAACGCAGCATCAACTCCGGGGCGAGCAACTCCACCGCTTCCGCAGGGGGCGGCGACTGTTCGAGGTCGCGATACGGCAGGCCGAACTGGCTGGCCAGGGCCTGGGCCAGCACATCCTCGCCGATCAATCCCTCGGCGATGGCCAGTTCACCGAAACGCCGGCCGGACAATGGCTGCCGGTCAAGCACCAGGCGCATTTCCGCCGGGGCCAGTGCGCCGAGGTCGATCAGGATTTCGCCAATTTTCTTGCGTTCGAAGGCCATTAAGTTCGTAATCCGTAAAATCTACTCGTGATCCGTGATCGGCAATTCGTGATCAGCAGAAACAAAAAATATTTTTTCTGCACCACACAGTTGAAAACGCGCGAGGAGGGCCGGATGCCAGGCGCACGGAGCACAGAACCCGAGACATCTCCGTGAGGATAGGCGAGGGAGCGAGCACCGCGCAACCCCCACAGCCGTTTTCCATCACCGTACCGTCCCCGCTAACTGGAAGATCGGGATATACATCGCCACCACGATGCCGCCGACCAGAAGACCCATGATCAGCATCATCAGCGGCTCAACCAGCGTGGCCAGGCGCTCCAGGCGCCGTTCCACCTCGCCCTCGTAGTAGTCGGCCACATCGATCAACATGTCGCCGAGGGAGCCGCTGGTCTCGCCAACCCCGATCATGCGCAGGGCGATCACCGGAAAGGTCCCGGTCTGCTCGAGCGCCTCGGAGATCTTCGCCCCCTCCTCGATCTTCACGATCGCCCCACCCAGCCGCTCCTCCAGCAAGCGGTTGTCGAGCACACCGCGCGCCATCTTCAGCGACTGCACCGCCGGGATACCGCTGGCCAGGGTGGTCGCCAGAGTGCGGCAGAACGATGCCAGCGCATATTCGCTGAACAACCCGCCGAAAAACGGCAGCCTGAGTTTCCAACGATCGACCAGATAGCCGCCGCGCTCAGTCTGGGCCAGCCGGCGCAAGGCGGCAATCGCCATGATCAACAGCGGCAGCCAGAGCGGCAGGGCGGTCACCAGCAGGTTCGAAGTGCCAATCACCAGGCGGGTCAAGAGGGGCAGTTCGGCTCCCGCATCCGTGTACACCTGGGCGACATTCGGGATGACATACAGCAGCAGGAACGCCATGACCGCCACCACGGCAACCGCCAGCAGGGCCGGGTAGAAGGTCGCTCCGCGCACCTTGGCCTTGATCGCCTCGACCCGTTTCTGGTAGGCGATGTAGCGAGCCAGGGTCACCGGCAAGTCGCCCGACTGCTCTCCGGCCCGCAGCGAGGCCACGTAAAGTTGCGGGAAGATTGCCGGGAAGCGCCCGAAGGCATCGGACAGGGCCCCCCCGCCCTTGACGTCGTTGCGGATCTCGCGCAGGACCTCCAGCAGACGTCCTGCCTCCATCCGTTCGATCAGCGTATCGAGCACCTGCAGGATCGGCAGCCCCGAACGGATCAGTACCAGCATCTCCTGATTCAGCGCCAGGAAGCGCCGGCCGCTCAGACGCCCGCCGCCGGCACCCAGCCAGCCGCGCCAGGCCAAGCGCCGGATCTGAAACACGAAGAACCCCTGCTCCTCGAGATTCTCCAGCAGCGCCTCGCGGTTGGCCGCCTCGAATTCCCGGTCCAGAACCCGGCCGTCCGCCGTACCGATCTTGCAATAAAAAACTGGCATTAGCCTTTTTATTTACCACACTTCAACCGGCAATTAAAAGCGATTTAGCAGCTCTGCAAACGTAAAACGCCGGCCTGAAAGCCGGCGTTTCCGAAGCGTTCCTGCCAACGTCACGCTCAATACTCTTTGGGGTTGTGCTCGACACCATGGCAGTTCAGATAGCAGGCGCCGTGTCGCGCCGAATACCCCTTGGCATCGTACTTGAGCTTGTTGTCCTTGGTCGGCGAAACCACGTTGTCGTTGAAGCGGATCAGATGCTGGTACTGGCTGCTGCCGTGAGCATCATGACAGCTAAAACAGGAGGTGCCGTCCTGACCGGCGAGTCGCCCCTGGATGTGCAGGGAATGGTAGGGGAAACTCTCGTTCCTGAGTATGCTGTTGCGATCATGGCACTTGTAGCAGAGGTCATAGGCGTAGGTGCTCTCCGGGCGCCCGTCCTCCATCTGGTAATTTGCCGTCAGCAACCCCTGGAAGGTCGAACCGTGCGGACCACGCGGGCCGTCGGGATCGTCACTGCCGTGACAATCCCGGCAGGAGATGATGGAAATATCGCTGGGCCGCTCCTTCTTGGCAACATACGGCGCTTTCAGGCTGATCACGTAGGTATTGCGCCCCTCCCCCTCGACCGGGTGAAACGAGGGGTTGGAGGTCCGGAATTCACCGTGCTTGTTGGTCGAGTTGCCGGGAAGGTTGGCGCTTTCCGAATGGCATTTGTAACAGAGCTGATATTCCTGCTCGATCTGGGCGGAGAAGTTGCCAACACCACGCCCGCGCAGGCCACGATAAGGCGTCTGCTTGTCGGTCAGGTGGGCATCGTGGCAATCGACGCATTCGGCATGCCGGGCGGCGTTAACGACTTCTTCCGGGAGAGTTTCCAGTTTACGGTGAACCCCCTGAACCGTCATGACCGGATGGTTGTACGGCTTGCGCAGGTCGGCGCCGATATCGGCCAAAACCACCCCGCCCGTCAGCTTGAGATAACCTTTTTGCACCATCTCCGCACGGGCCGTGTCGCTGCCGTGACAGGACAGACAGGTTGCCTCCTCACCGCTGATCGACATGTTCATCCCTTTGTGACAGGCCCGGCAGGTCTTTGGCAACAGCGATCGTCCGGCATGGCTCCCCTGAAGTTTGGGGTTGGCGCCATCGGCGACCGGCTGGACGCCGGGGAGAAGCAGGGCAACCAGGACCAGCACCCCAAGGAGGCCGCCAAAACCGAAACTATTAACAAGTCTGTGCAAGGGCATGATTTCGCTTCACCATCATGGATGGGCCGGGGTCATTGAGGACGGCGGTGCAACGTGACACTGGTTACAGACGTCATCATAGGGGGTCGTGCTCGACGGGTTCTGCCAGAACGGCGGGAGGCCGCCACCACCAGCGGCCAGACTGGTATCGTAATGCGGGTCGTGACAGGTCGTGCACTGCATGCGGCTCTGACTGTCGAGAGGCGAATTGACCCCCGGATCAAACGCTGCAGGGCCCTGATAGTAAGGGCCTGAACCGAACATGGAAACATAGGCGGCATTGACGCTGGCGGCCACCGAATCATCATAGACGAAGGAGATCGGGTGGGCGGTGGCCAGATCGATGACCGTGCCGAGCGTATTGAGCAGGGACCCGTCGTCAAGGTTGGTGCCGGTCATCGCGACATCCGCCCCCCCGCGCAATAAACCAACCCCGATGGCAGTGACGCCGTCGTGACAGGACATGCACAGGCGCGAGGCGCCGTTGGGGTAGTCGCCGAAGCTCGGCCCGTACTGGGCGGCCGCCTGGACCCCTGCCCCATAATCGTCCTTGATCGCCAGCGTGCCGCCGTACAGAGGGAACCCACCAACCGGTCCGACCGGCTGGCTGCGATTCCACAGGGGCGCGGGCACAGGCTCCGCGGCATGGGGGGTATGGCAGAAAATGCAGATCTGGTCGGTCCCATCCACCAGGGCCGCCTGAACTCCACCGTGCGTGGCCCAGTTCGACAGGTTGTGGCGGTTCAGGGGGTTGGTCAACAGCGTATCCGGGTCGGGATTGGCCAATACCGGTGACCCAGAAAGCAGGACCAACGCCAGCAAAACAAGGCTGACCCAGATCGTGGTTCGTTTCGGTTTAAAGGCACTCATTCGGATCGACAAAACCTTCTTGAAAAAACCGCTGTGGCATCATGCCGGCAAACTCCAGATGCAAAAAACACACCGCCGATCAACGGGCCTTGGGCAGAGCGGACTCCACGACGGACAGCAATTCAAAGACCTGCACCCGGTTATTGAAGGTGTCCGCCACGAAGATTCGACCCCCACCGTCGAAGCTCACTCCGGCCGGGAGATTGAACTGTCCCGGACCTTTTCCGGGCGACCCGAAATAGAGCAGCAGTTGCCCGCTCAGGTCGAAGATCTGCACGTTGTCGAAGGCCGCATCGCTGACCAGCACCAACCCTTGCGAATTGACTGCTATGCTCCGCGGTCTGGCGAACGTTCCCGGAACATCGCCGAGCTTGCCGATCTTCCTCAGCAAAGCGCCTTGCGCATCCTGCACTTCAACCCGGAAGCTGCCGGCATCCAGCACCAGCAACTCATTATTGGGCCCCGTGGCGACACTCACCGGCCGGCCGAAGAGTCCATCTCCGGTCAGTTTGCTGCCGCGACGGCCGATCAGCTTGCCGTCGCTGGCAAAGACAAATATCTGCCGCCTGACCACATCGGCCACATACAACTGACCGATACCGTCGAGAGCCAGTCCAGCCGGCCGGCCAAAGCCTTCGGGCGGGGACCACTCCGCCTGAAGACGCCCCTGATCGTCTAAAACCAGGAGTTTGCCCAACTCGCTGTCAGAGACGAACAGGCGCTGGTGCGACGGATCAACCACCAGCCCGACCGGCGAAACATAACTGAAGCCGCCTGCCTCCCGCAGATAATCGACCTTGCCGCGAGCCAGATCAAAGCGGTACAGCATATGCGAACCGCTGTCGCCTATCCACAGGACGCCGGCTTCGTCGACTGCCACGGCATAAGGGGTGGCCAAGGGCAAATCGACTTCCATTTTACCCAAGAGCCAGCGGATCATCGCGTTGTCGCGCGTGCTCTCGCTGCGCAGATCGTCCGGACCGGAAAATGCGTGCAGATAGCGCAGACGCGGGATTTCCGGAGGGGCAGGCCAGACCAGGCGTTCAGCCGGCTCCCGCCAGACAAACGGCTTGGCACCACTGCAACCGCCAAGAAACAGACTGACCCCGCAGAGCAGGGTCAGTCCAATACGAAACAGCATGCCCGGGGGCAACGATCAACCCCCCTGCAGCGGATACTTTTTCTTCAAGCCTTCCATCCACTCATTATACAGTTTTTCGCGCTTTTCTTTCCTGAGACGCTCGCGCACCTTGTCCTTGGCCTCATCAAACGGCAACTGACGAGCTTCTTTAACTTCATCGAGCTTGATGATGTGGTAGCCGTACATGGTCTGCACCGGCCCGGCGACCTCCCCAGCCTTCATTTTCTGAATCTGCGCATCAAACTCCGGTACGGTTTGACCTGCATGGAACGAGCCGAGGCTGCCACCGACATATTTGCTGCGATCGTCAGACTCATAATAGGCCAGGTTGAAAAAGTCCTCCCCCGCCTTGGCTCGTTCCATGAGTTTCTCCGCCTTCTGCTTCAGCTTGGCCTTCTCCTCGGCGTTGCTGGCCGGGTCGACCTTGACCAGGATGTGACTGGCCTTGAACAGCTTCCCCTGGAAATACTGGGACTTGTTGGCCTCGTAGAAGCTTTTGACCTCGGCATCGCTGACCACCACTTTACTGTCAACGGCTTTATCTACCGCCTGCTGGGCCAGCAGCTCGCGATAGCGAAGTTGCTTGAGCTGGTCAACCTGGGCCGGCGAGGCCTTGGCAATCCCTGGGTTCTTGGCGGTAAACGCCGACCAGTCGCTTTCGACCACCTTGCCATCAACGGCGATTTCGTTTTCCAGCGCATAGTTGGCCTGATAGGCCCGGGTAATGACTTCCTCACGGGCTCCCTTGCGCAACTCTTCCAGCTTTTCCGGTTTGATGCCGCCATGGAAACTGACCGATGGCAGTTTCTTCTGCAGTTCAACCTGGATTTCGTCTTCGCTGATGACGATCTTGCCCACCTTGGTCACCGCGGCTTCCTGAGCCGCAAGCGAGCCGGCCACGACGATTCCGGCTGCCGCGAGCAGCCCGTAAACCACCATAATTCTCTTGAATTTAGACATGTTGTAGAATTTACCTTTCCGCCGTTCGAGTTGTAGTCAAAAAAGTGATTCTAGAAAACTTGCCGGCCGGCCGTCAAGCTCCGGGCGGCCATCCAGCCGAGAGGTCCGACTAGGGGACATCGACCGCCACCGGGCTCCCGGCTTGCCGCCAGGTGCTGTCGACATACCCTGAGCGGGTCGCCTTGACCCGGTAATAGTAATTTCCGTCACTTTTCCCGGTGATGCTGGCACTGGTTGTCGCAATCCCCGTGGAGGTGTTGAGCCCGGTGGTGAAACCGCTGTCAGTCGCCTCCTGCAAGGTATAGCTCACCCCCGGAGTACTGCTGGGTCGCCAGCTGACGGTGTAGCTGCCGGTCGTATTGCTGGCAGGGACGGTCACGCTGCCGGGCGGGGCGCAGGTCAGGGTCACGGTCGTACTGGCCGGTCCGACATAGGCGCTATCCGTCACCCCGCTTTTTTGGGCCTTTACCTGGTAGCTGTAGGAACTGTTCGCCTTGCCGGTCACGTTGTAATAGTTCAGAGAGGAGTCGGGGAGGGTGACATTCGTCCAACTGCCGGCCCCGACTTTTTCCTGCAGTTGATAGGTCGCCCCCGTCGTGCGGCTGATGCTCCAACTGACTCGGTAACTGCCGGTGGTGTTGGTGGCGGGGACGTAGATGCTGGCGGGTGCGAGCGCGGCACCGGTCACCGTGGTGCGCGCCGGCCCCTTCCAGGCACTGTTGGCATACCCGGAGAGAGTCGCTCTCACCCGGTAATAATAGGTATTCGCGGTGCTTTTGGTAATATCGGTGCCCAGTGCCGTACCTGTGTACACAGTCGTCGGAGAGGCAAAAGAACTGCTGGTCGACTCCTCCAGAACATAAGTCACCCCCGAGGTGCTGCTGGCACTCCAGTTGACCCGATAGTTGCTGTTAATGGTAGCAGTGCTTGGGGCGAATAAATTCCCCGGCGTGCCGCAGGCGAAAGCCACCGCCGTGCTGACCGGCCCCGCGTAGGCACTCGGGGTATAGGTGCCATGGGTTGCCTGCACCCGGTAGTAATAAGTTACCCCGCTGCTGCGCCCGGTGATCGGAGCGCTGGTCGCCGTACCGGTGTAGGCGGTGCGCAGGTTCGCGGTAAACCCGGAATCCGTCGCTTCCTGCAGGATGTAGGTGACCGCTGAGGTGGGGCTCGCCTTCCAGCCGACGGTGTAACTGCCGGTTGCGCTGGTCGCCGGGGCATTCAGCCCCGTCGGTGCGACGCAGACACTGGTCACCGGGATGCTCACGGTTGCGCTCCAGGCGCTGTCAGCGTAACTGGCCCTTTGCGCCTTGACCCGGTAGTAGTAGGTGGTGCCGGCTGTTCTCCCGGTGATGCCGGCACTGGTCGCCGTCCCCCCGCTGGTGACGGTACGCAGACCGACGGTAAACCCGGAATTCGTAGCTTCCTCGAGCAGATAGGTGACGCTGGGCGTGGCACTCGCCCCCCAGCTGACCGTGTAGCTGCCGCCATTGTTGGCGCTCGGCAGGGGGTGTGGACCGGTCGGCGGTGCGCAGGTCAGGCTGGCCGGAGCAAAGGTGGCCGTCGCGCTTTTGCCGTTGGCAATCATCGTCAGGTTGCAGGTCCCGGTGCCGGTGCAGTCGCCGCTCCAACCGGCAAAGGTGCTGCCGCCGGTGGGGGTTGCGGTCAAGACCACCGCCTGGCCGTTGTTGAAACTGGAGGAGCAGGTACCGCTGCAGTTGGTGATCCCCGGAGTTCCGGCGGGGCTGCTGCTGACGGTACCGGTGCCGAGGCCACTGGTCTTGACCGTCAGTGTATAGGCGGTGGTCGCGCCGTCCCGCACCGGCCAATGGTAGTTGTTACCGGTCTTCAGGCTGCCGTTCTGGTAACCCGTGCCGGCATTCAACACCCAGGCGTTTTCGGGTGTCGCATCGTAGCTGCTGGAGAGCCAGTAGGGAAGGTTCTGCACATTTGTGAAAGGGTGACCGCCCGGAAGCGTCGGATTGCTGGTGCCACGGTCAATCAGGCTGGCCAGTTCACGACGATTGGGGAGGCGCCACTGGCCGGCGCTGGAACCGTCGGTCAGGCCGCAGGAGCCGCTCGCCAGGGTATTGGCACTGGTCAGGGCGCTGCTCCAGGTTGCGGAACCGAAACAGTTGGCATTCTGCAGCCAGACCAGGCCG
This sequence comes from uncultured Geobacteraceae bacterium, assembly GCA_964603155.1. Classification (GTDB taxonomy): domain Bacteria; phylum Desulfobacterota; class Desulfuromonadia; order Desulfuromonadales; family BM103; genus VAUL01. The sequence continues at coordinate 54,466 of CAZRTZ010000002.1, forward strand.
GTGTGGTTGTCAGTGACTGCCCCGTTGGCCGCGGTGAAACGCGTCGTCGGCCAAAGGGTCCCTATCTGCAGGGCCCCGTCGTCACCGGTGACGAAACTTGCGGTCTGCCCGGTCTTCGACAGGGGGGCCGTGGTCGTGGCCGTCGCATCACCACGTACCGCCAGTACATAGCCAGTGCTGGTTTTGGCCCCGAAACTTACCATCCCGGAACTCAGCGAGGCATTCCAGGCAAACCCGGTATTGACCACATAGGTTGTCGATGACCAGTAATTGCTGGCGACCAGATTAGCGAATGGATGCCCGGAGTTCAGCGCAGGGGCGGAGGCCTCCAGGCTCATCAGGCTTTCCAGCTCGTTAAGATTGGGGAGCCGCCACTGGCCGGCAGTCGAGCTGTCGCTCAAGCCGCAATCATTGCTGCCGCCATCCGCCAGACTGTTCACCCAGCTCAGAGCATTGGCCCAGGTGAGATAGCCGTTCGTCTTGCTGACACCAGCAAAGGTGTCCGTGCAATTGGCGTTTTTAAGCCAGACCAGGCTGGTGAGGTTGTCACTTACGGTACCGTTGCCGTTGTCGGTGAAGCGCGGCGACGGCCAGGCCACCCCTTTCAGATGGGCCCCATCCTGCCCGGTGCCAGCACAGGTGGTCACTGCCCCGGCACTGTCATAGCAGGTGATCTGACCGGTTCTGGCCGGCTGCGCGGCCTGCGCCAGAATGGGCCCGAGTACGAACATCAGTGAAAAAGCCAACACAAGACGCCGCATGGCAATACTCCTGACAATCCGAAGACAACAAAATCAAGCAACGGACCTAACAACAGGCTAAAGTTAATTACTCAAGCAAGGTGCATGCCTATCAGCTTGGTCAGTTCTGGATATTCGCATACAAAGTCAGCGCCATGCAAAAGGAAAAGCGGCTGGATCTGGATGAGATCCAACCGCTTTTCGTGATGTGACTGGCGGGGCTGACGGGACTCGAACCCGCGACCTCCGGCGTGACAGGCCGGCGTTGTAACCGTCTCTACTACAGCCCCTGAATCCTGGATTATGGTGGGCGAAACAGGGCTCGAACCTGTGACCCTCGGTTTGTAAGACCGATGCTCTCCCAGCTGAGCTATTCGCCCTGATTTTTGAAATGGCGGGGCCGACGGGACTCGAACCCGCGACCTCCGGCGTGACAGGCCGGCGTTGTAACCGACTCTACTACGGCCCCGCAGAAAAAAACAGGAAGTCTGCAGAAGACCGGGGAACCCCACCCCCCTGCGCCGCTCCCTATCGTCCTGCAACTGTTATCGGGGTGCACGACCCGAAGCCGTGCACCCCGACAGTCGAGTATTTACTTCTTGTTGACCGCGTCCTTCAGGGCCTTGCCGGCCTTGAATTTCGGCGTCTTCGCGGCAGGAATGGTGATCTTCTTGCCGGTCTGGGGATTTTTCCCCTCACGCTTGGCGCGCTGACCCACACTGAACGTCCCGAAACCAACCAGGGAAACCTTGTCGCCGGCCTTGAGCGCCGTGGTGACAGCTTCCGTGAAGGCCTTCAGCCCCTTTTCGGCATCGGCTTTGCTCAGTCCCGCCTTCTCAGCAATCGCATTTACCAGATCGGCTTTAGTCACAGCATACCTCCATACGTAGAAAAGATGTTTGGTGCCTCGCTACTCAAACCGGCTCCCTTTGTAGCAAGCCTCAGAAAACGAGTCAAGAGGATATTTCGCGGTTTTCAGTGATGAACAGGCGGTTCTGGGGCCGCAGGAAAGGAACTCTCTTCCACGGGGGGAGCCGCCACCGGGAAGCGCCCGGGGAGGGCTTCGCCAAGAACTTCATCCATGTGTCCGACCGGTATGATTTGCAGGGCTCTCCGGATCACCGGAGGAACTTCCTCCAGGTGCTTCTCGTTCTCCTTCGGGATCAGCACCCGGATAATCCCGGCGCGCTTGGCCGCCAGCAGCTTTTCCTTCAGGCCGCCGATGGCCAGAACCCGCCCGCGCAGGGTGATTTCGCCGGTCATCGCCAGATCCTGATCGATACTGCGCGCAGTCAGCGCCGAAACCAGTGCCGTAGCCATGGTGATGCCGGCCGACGGTCCGTCCTTGGGGATGGCCCCTTCGGGAATGTGGATGTGGATGTCAACCTTGCCGTAGAAATCCCGATCCAGCCCGAGTTCCGCCCACCGCGAACGCACATAACTGAGCGCCGCCTGCGCCGATTCACGCATCACTTCTCCCAGTTTGCCGGTCACCGTCAGTTTCCCCTGCCCGGGGAGCACGGTCACTTCGATGGTCAGCAACTCGCCCCCGACCTCGGTCCAGGCCAGGCCGTTGACCAGGCCGATACGTTGCTCGGACTCCTTGACGCCGAAGCTGTAGCGCGGCACGCCAAGGTATTTGCGAACCTGCTGGGCACCCACCTGGAAGCTGCCGACAGCACCGTTGCGCACCACCTCGCGGGCGATCTTGCGGCAGATGGTGGCCAACTCGCGCTCCAGACTGCGCACCCCCGCCTCACGCGTATAACGGCGCAGGATTTCACGCACCGCCGCCTCACTGAAGCGAACCTGTTCAGGCTTCAGCCCATGGGCCTCGATCTGCTTCGGCAGCAGGTAGCGCTCGGCAATGCTCAGTTTCTCTTCTTCGGTATAGCCCTCGATGCGGATAACTTCCATGCGATCGCGCAGCGGGCCGGGAATGGCGTGCAGATTGTTGGCGGTCGCGATGAACATCACCGTGGAAAGATCGTAGTCGACATCCAGAAAGTGGTCACCGAAGGTGTGATTCTGCTCGGGATCGAGAACCTCCAAAAGTGCCGACGACGGGTCACCACGGAAGTCGGTGCTCATCTTGTCGACCTCGTCGAGCAGAAACACCGGGTTACGCACCCCGATCTTGCGCAGCCCTTGCACGACCTTGCCGGGCATGGCGCCAATGTAGGTGCGGCGATGACCGCGAATTTCCGCCTCGTCGCGTACCCCGCCCAGAGAGATGCGGATGAACTTGCGCCCCATGGCACGGGCGATCGACCGCCCCAGGGAGGTTTTGCCGACCCCCGGGGGGCCCACCAGGCACAGGATCGGCCCTTTGATCTTTTTTACCAGGGCCTGCACAGCCAGGTATTCGAGAATCCGCTCCTTGACCTTCTCCAGCCCGTAATGGTCGGCTTCCAGAATCTCTTCGGCACGCTTCAAATCGATGCGGTCGCGCGTCCCCTTGCGCCAGGGGAGCGACACCAGCCAGTCAATGTAATTGCGGACGACGGCGGCTTCCGCCGACATGGGCGACATCATCTTCAGCTTGCGCAACTCACCCAGAGCCTTCTCGGTGGCCTCCTTCGTCATGCGCGCCTTCTCGATGCGTTCCTCGAGTTCGCGGATCTCCTGCTTGAATTCGTCCTTTTCGCCGAGTTCCTTCTGGATGGCGCGCATCTGCTCGTTGAGGTAGTACTCCTTCTGGCTGCGCTCCATCTGGCTCTTGACCCGGTTGCGGATCTTCTTCTCGATCTGCAGGATCTCGACTTCGCGCTCCAAAAGCCCCAGCAACCCCTCAAGGCGCCGCAACGGATCGGCCTCTTCGAGAATCTTCTGCTTGTCGGCAATCGCCACGTTGATCTGGGCAGCCACCGTGTCGGCAAAACGGCTGATATCCTCGATGCCGGCAATGGCGGTGACCATCTCGGCGGGAATCTTCTTGCTCAGCCCTGCGTAGTTCTCGAAGGTGGCGTTGACACTGCGCATCAACGCCTCCTGCTCGGCGGAGTTCTGCTCGATATCGGGAACTTCCTCAAGGCGGGCGTGGATGTATTCGTCGTCGTAGTCGAAGTTCAGGCAGCGCGCCCGCACCTTCCCTTCCACCAGGACCTTGACGGTACCATCCGGCAGTTTGAGCATCTGCGCAACTTGGCCGAGGACACCGGTCTGGTAGAGATCCACGGGTTGCGGATCATCGATCTTCGGGTCGCGCTGAGTGACCAGGAAAATCTGCCGGTCATGTTCAAGCGCCCACTCCAGGGCGCGAATCGAACGCGGCCGGCCCACAAACAACGGGGTGACCATGTAAGGGAAAATCACGATGTCCCGAAGCGGCAGAACCGGGACGGAGTTGTCAGGCAGGACGGATGGCGGAGCGGGATCGGTCATGCGGTTTCGGCGCAATCATAGGCGATGATCGGCTGACTTCCCTGGAAGATGACGTCCTCGTTGACGACGACCTCCTTGACCCGATCCTGCGAGGGAATCTCGTACATCACATCGAGCATGGCGTTTTCCAGGATGGCCCGCAGCCCACGCGCACCGGTCTTGCGCTTGAGCGCCTCGCGGGCGACCGCCACCAGGGCACCGTCGGTGAATTTGAGATTGACCCGTTCCATGTCGAACAGCTTCTGGTACTGCTTGACCAGGGCGTTCTTGGGCTCGCACAGAATCCTGACCAGCGCCTCCTCGTCGAGCTCGTCAAGTGTTGCCAGGACCGGCAGGCGGCCGATGAATTCCGGGATCAGGCCGAAACGCAGCAGATCGGCCGGTTCGACTTTGGACAGGAGTTCACCGAGATTGCGGTCGCGGTCACTGCGGATCTCGGCACCGAATCCCATGTGCTTGGCACCGATGCGCTGGCTGACGATCCCGTCCAGACCGGAAAAGGCTCCGCCGCAGATGAACAGAATGTTGGTGGTGTCGACCTTGAGGAATTCCTGCTGGGGGTGCTTGCGCCCGCCCTTGGGAGGAACGCTGGCCATGGTGCCTTCGATGATCTTGAGCAGCGCCTGCTGGACCCCTTCGCCGGAGACGTCACGGGTGATCGACGGCGAGTCGGACTTGCGGGCGATCTTGTCGACCTCGTCGATGTAGATAATCCCCTTCTGAGCCTTCTCCAGGTCATAGTCGGCGGCCTGTAGCAGGCTGAGGATGATGTTTTCGACATCTTCGCCGACGTAGCCGGCCTCGGTCAGACTGGTGGCGTCGGCAATCGCGAAGGGCACGTTGAGCACCCGGGCCAGCGTCTGGGCGAGCAGGGTCTTGCCGCTGCCGGTGGGGCCGAGCAGCAGGATGTTGCTCTTTTGCACCTCGACGTCGCCGGGCTTGGCAGGTGACTCGATGCGCTTGTAATGATTATAGACCGCAACCGCCAGGACCTTCTTGGCCCGTTCCTGACCGACCACGAAGTCGTCGAGAACTTCCTTGATCTCGGCAGGTTTCGGCAGTTTCCCGCTGCGACCGGCCGGTTCCTCCAGCTTGGCTTCCTCGGCGATGATGTCCCGACACAGCTCGATGCACTCGTCGCAGATGTACACCGCCGGTCCGGCAATCAACTTCTTTACCTCCTCCTGGGCCTTGCCGCAGAAGGAACAGGTCAACTGGCCGCCCTGGCCGCCTTTATTGCTCACTCTTTCACCCCTTGGCTGGTTCAGCTCTTGCGTTTCACCACGTCGTCGATAATACCATAGGCGCACGCCGCGTCGCTACCCATGAAGAAATCGCGCTCGGTATCCGCGGCGATCCGCTCCAGCGGCTGCCCGGTGTGGCGGGACAAAATCTGGTTCAGATCGTCGCGCAGACGCAGAATCTCCTGGGCATGAATGCTGATGTCGGTGGCCTGACCCTGGAAACCGCCAAGAGGCTGGTGGATCATAATGCGTGCATGCGGCAGGGCGAAACGCTTCCCCTTGGTGCCGGCCGCAAGGAGCACGGCCCCCATGCTTGCCGCCTGACCGACGCAGATGGTCGAGACCGGCGTTTTCAGATACTGGATGGTGTCGTAGATCGCCAGGCCGGCGGTCACCAGCCCTCCGGGAGAGTTGATGTACAGGTGGATCTCCTTCTCGGGATCTTCCGACTCGAGGAAAAGCAACTGGGCGATGATCAGATCGGCCAGATGGTCATCGATGCCGCCGCCGAGGAAGACGATGCGGTCTTTGAGCAGCCGGGAGTAGATGTCGTAGGCACGCTCGCCCCGGCCGGTCTGCTCCACCACCATCGGGATCAGGGTCATACCGTGGCCTCCTTGCCGGCTTGCTCCTGTTCGAGTTCGGCCTTGGACACCTCCGTGACCTTGGCCCTGTCGATGAGGAAGCGCACTACCTTCTCCTCGGCGATCTGCCCCATCAGCCCGCTGCGGGCCTCCTCGCCGGCGTAGTATTTCTTGACCATGTCGAGGGGCGCATTGGCCATGGCGGCAATCTCTTCCAGGCGGCTGTCAACCTCGCTCTCCTCGGCGGCAATCCCTTCCTGCTGGCCGATCGCTTCAAGAAGCAGCGTCCCCTTGACCTGGTCGACGGCGGTGCTGCGGTAGCGCTCGGCGAAGGTTTGTGGAGTGAGCCCCAGCATCTCCGGCGACAACCCCTGGGAACGCATGCGGTTCTCGACATTCTTGAACATATACTCGAGTTGCTTGGCAACCATGGCCGCCGGCACCTCCAGCGGGTTGCGCTCGATCAGTTGGCGCACCAGACGCTCGCGCAGATCGTTGTCAATGCGGTTCTTCTCCTGAGCCTGGTAGGAGGACGCCAACTGCTCGCGCAACTGCGCCAGCGTCTCCATGCCGAAGCCTTTGGCGAATTCGTCGTCGAGCGCCGGCAGGACCTTCTCCTTGATTTCCTTGAGCACAACCCGGAAGGTCGCCGGCTTCCCGGCCAGCGTCTCCTGCCCGTACTCCTCGGGGAAAGTCACCGCGATCTCTTTGCTCTCGCCGCGCTGCATGCCGACCACCTGCTCCTCGAAACCGGGGATCAGACTCCCCGAACCGAGTTCCAGCACGAAATCCTCGGCCTTGCCGCCATCAAAGGCCACGCCGTCGACAAATCCTTCGAAATCGATGGTGACGGAGTTGCCGTTTGCCGCCTGACTGTTGGCACTGACTTCAAGCTGCCCCCTGGAGGTCCGCAACTCTTCGAGACGGCCGTCGATCAGCTTCTCATCCGCCTCGAAGCGTTCCTTGCGGAGAGCGATACCGGTATAATCCTTGGCGGTGACCGTCGGTTTGACCTCGATTTCGGCCTGGTAGGTGAACGCCTGGCCGCGACTGACCACGCCACTGTCGACGATGCGCGGCTCGCCAACCGCCGGGATGGCATGGTCGTCGAGGGCTTTGAAATAACTGTCGTTGATCAGGCGGCCAAGCACCTCGCGCTCCATCTGGCCGCCGTAATACTGCTCGAGGACCGACTGGGGCACCTTGCCGGGACGGAAGCCCTTGATCTTGGCGGTCTTGCCGATCTTGCGGAAAGCCCGTTCGATCTCCTGGTCGACGTGCTCGGCACCGATTTCGAAGTGCAGTTTCCTGGCGATGCTGCTGATCTCTTCGATTCTGACGTTCATTGGACACCCTCGGTTTAGGTTTAGGTCTAGGCTCAGGTTGAGGTTGAGTAATCCATGTTTATGGCTTGGCAGAAGTTCAAGGAGGCGGTGGCATCCACCTGAACCTCAACCTGAACCTCAACCTGTTTCTGCTGGTGCGAGAGAGGGGAGTCGAACCCCTACGGTTGCCCGCTGGATCCTAAATCCAGTGCGTCTGCCAATTCCGCCACTCTCGCGTTCAAACACTGAAAAGCAGAAGTCAGAATTCAGAATAAAAACCTTAACCCAGCGTGTGCCGAAGGCTTCTGAATTCTGAACTCTGTTTTCTGGATTCGCCTTGAAAAAGCGAGGGTCCGTCTTTCTCCCGGGCGCCCCGAACAAGAAGGGGTGGTCGACGCGGAAAAAGACAGACCCGGAAAATTAATGGGGTGAGTGAAGGGGTTTGAACCCTCGACACCTGGAGCCACAATCCAGTGCTCTACCGGCTGAGCTACACCCACCACAAAAAGAAGCCTAATCTAGCCAAGGAACCCGGAGCTTGTCAACGGTTAACTCGCCGCCGGCAGCATTTCAAAGTGGCGCGCCAGGGAGGATTCGAACCCCCGACCGACGGCTTAGAAGGCCGTTGCTCTATCCAACTGAGCTACTGGCGCATAATGGTCGGGGCGAGAGGATTCGAACCTCCGGCCCCCTGTGCCCAAGACAGGTGCGCTACCAGGCTGCGCTACGCCCCGACAAAGGAGATTCTATTAGCACGGGCGGCGCCAGGATGCAACGAAAAAGGTAAGAGAACGCCCCCGCTTTTCGCAAGGCCGCCCAAGTGCCCCATCGGGGGGATCTCCTGCCTGAACTTTACGTTGAATTAATTCAGATTTATGATTATTTTGCACTCTGGAGGGGGGGGGCTGTCTTATGACCGGTCACGGCAAACGCACTTCACCACGCATCAGCCGACGCCTGACCGTCAGGTTCGGTCCCAAGCAGCCCGAGCACCTCGGCTACACCATCGACATCTCCGCAGAGGGGCTCTTCATCGGCGCCACCACGGTCTATCAAAGCGGTGGGGTACTACTGGTCCAGTTGACCACGCGCGAAGGGGCGACTGTGCTGCTCAGAGGGGAAATCCGCTGGGCGCAGAAAATGCCGGCCCAATATGCTCACAAGCTCAAGTCGGGGATGGGGCTGAGAATCCTCGAGATCCTGGAGGGACGCGAAATCTACGAATCCCTCTGGGCGCGTTAAAGGAACCGCTTCAACGGCGACAGAAGCCATTCCAGCAACGACTCGTACCATCTGCGCTGCCGGTGGCGATCGACCGTCAGCCTCATCGATCTTGCCAGGTCCTCCTTAAGCATCTGCTCAACTTCTCTGCTGAACTCCCGGCTCTCGACGATCAGGTTGGTTTCGTAGTTGCGGTAGAAGCTGCGCTGATCGAAATTGGCCGATCCGATCAGTGTCCACAGGTCGTCGACCTGCATCAGCTTGGCATGCAGGACCGTCCCCCCCCTTTCATAGACCTCCACCCCGGCCTTGAGCAGCAGATTCAGATAAGGATGACTGACGATCTTGAGCAACGGCACATCGCTTTCGCCGGGGAGCAACAGCGTTACCTTGACCCCGCGCCTGGTCGCCTTGAGCATCATCCTGACCAGGCGCGGCCCGGGGAGAAAATAGGGGGTGACAATAGCCAGCCGTCGCTCGGCATGGGTGATGGCGAGTTGATAGGAACGCTTGATCAATGACCGCCGATGGTTCGGACCGCCACTGACCACCAGCACACCATCGCCACCGGCAGCGTCCGGCAGCGACTGGAGCGCGGCAGCCGGAACCTCCCCCCCCTCATCCCGCCAACTCTCCCAGAACAGGCTCTGAAGCTCTTGCACCACGGGCCCGTTCAGGTGCATGCCGCAGTCGCGCCAGCGGTCGGGACTTTCGCCGTAACCGGAATATTCGTCGCCGATATTCAAGCCGCCGAGAAATGCCAGCTGCGCATCGACGATAGCGATCTTGCGGTGATTCCTCTTATCGATCCAGCCGAAGACGCGACCGAATCTGGGCCGATTGAAGCAGATCAGCCGTACGCCGCCCTGCTCCAGGCGCTGGAAATAAGCGGCCGGGGTATCGAAACAACCGACGTAGTCGTAGATCAGGTAAACGGCCACCCCGCGCTTGACGGCATCGAGCGCGGCCTCGGCAAAGCGTATGCCCAGGGCATCGCCGCGGATGATGTAGTATTCGAGAGTAATCTGCCGCTGCGCCCTGGCCATGGCCGCGAGCAGGGACGGGAAGAAGTCGCCGCCATGGGGGAGCAGTGTGGCCCGGTTGCCGGCCACGAAGGTCGCCGTGCCGCGCCAGTTGAAGCGCCTGAGCAGCCAGCTGTCGCGCAGGCGCTGCAGACGGGGGCGACCGGTGATGAGCTTGTCGATGCGCTGCACCATGGATTCCTCAGCGGCCGTCAGTCAGGGAAAGAGGCGGCAATCCGTCCTTTTGCCGCTTGACCGCAGCCGGTCATCTCCATATAATCCGCACCGAACGCCGAAGTGGTGGAATGGTAGACACGTCGGTCTCAAAAACCGATGCCCTCCGGGCGTGCCGGTTCGAGTCCGGCCTTCGGTACCAAAACAACAAAAGGGCCGCAATCTCAGAAGGTTGTGGCTCTTACTCTTTCCATGCTAAAGTTTTTCCCACGGCAATTTTTCATGCCGCCGGCACCACCGGCCGTGCCAGCTTCAATGTTTATTACCACAGAATCCATGCAAGGAGAGACAAAATGAGCAATCCGATCGCCATCATGCAAACCAGTAAAGGTGAAATCTGGATCGAGCTGGATCGCGCCAAGGCGCCGATTTCCGTGGAGAATTTCATCAACTATGCCAAGGCCGGCCACTATGACGGCACGGTCTTTCATCGCGTCATCAAAGGGTTCATGATCCAGGGCGGGGGGATGACCGCCGACATGACCCAAAAGCCGACCAATGCGCCGATCAAGAACGAGGCCACCAACGGGCTGAAAAACAAGGTCGGCACCGTCGCCATGGCACGCACCATGGTGGTCGACTCCGCGACCAGCCAGTTCTTCATCAACACCGCCGACAACAAGTTCCTCGACAACGCCGGGCTCAATCCCGACAAGTTCGGCTACGCGGTGTTCGGCAAGGTGGTTGACGGGATGGACGCGGTATGGGCCATCGAGATGGTGACGACCGGCAGCAAGGCCGGGCACCAAGATGTGCCGGTCGATCCGGTTACGATCGAAAAGGTCACCATCGAGGAATAATCCGTACGATGCCCGCCGCCGGCCCGCCCAGGCGGCCGCTCGCGCCGCTCAGCCCGCTGCATCGCCTCTATTACGGCATCAAGCTCTTCCCGTTCAGGAAAGAGCGTCGGCAGCGACTGGCCAACGGCCGGCAACCGGGCTTCGTCGGCCTGCAGATCGACGGCCTGGCCTGTCCGCACCTGCGTCAGGCCCTCGATCGCGGCTACATGCCGCACCTGGAGCGCTACCTGCGGCGCGGCCATCGCCTGGTGGAGTACCGCGCCGGGCTGCCGAGTACCACCCCGGCCGCCCAGGCGGTGATCTTTTACGGACAGGAGGAAGGGATTCCGGCCTTCCGCTGGTTCGAAAAGGCGACCAGCCAGATCATCTCCTGCAACGACCCCGATCACGTGCAAATGTTCCGCGAGCAGCTCTTCCACAACCGCGAGGGGCTGCTCTGTGGCGGCAGTTCGATTTCCAATATCATCGACGGCGGGGCCGAGCGCAGCATCTTCACAGCCTCGTCGCCTCATCCTCAGACGCTGTTCGGTCGCCTCGGCGGGGTGCGCATCCTGCTCCTGCTGCTCTTCAATCCCTGGCGGGCGCTGCGCCTGTTTGTCGACAGCTTTAACGAGTATCGCATCAACCGCCAGGACGCTCTTTGGCACCGCCGCAAGCGCCGCTGGCGCCCGATGGAGGGGCTGTTCCCCTTTATTCGCATCTTCTGCAACGTCATCCTGCGCGAACTCCAGACCTTTGCCGTTCTTGCCGATGTCTATGCAGGGGTGCCGCGCATCTACACCACCTTTAGCGGCTACGACGAACTTGCCCACCATTACGGCCCCGCTTCCGCACCGGCCCTGAAGAACCTGCGCCACATCGACCAGCGCATCGGCGAACTGATTCGTGCTGTCGATTACATCGCCGCAGCCGACTACACCCTGGTAATCCTCTCCGATCATGGTCAGACCCCCGGCTATCCCTTCCAGGCCCGCTTCGGTGCCACCCTCGGAGAAGCCGTCAGCGCCTTTTTGCGCGAGAACCAGACTGCCACGGTTTCCGCCGGCCCGCTGGCCTTCACCCGCATCCAGCTCGGCTACCTGCAGGACGAACTGGAGAGCCGCCAACGTGGCTGGCGCTATCGCGTCTACCGGGCCACCAAAAACTATCTGCAGCGCAAAATTCGTGATCTGGTTCCGGAAACTCTCAAGATCGACCCAGAGGGGGGGGTCGTGGTCACTTACTCCAGCACCCTGGCCCACCTTTACATTACCGGGCTGCCACACCGGCTTACCGGGCAAGAGGTCCAGGCCAAGCAGCCGCTGTTGCTGCGATTCCTGCAGTGCCACCGCGGGATCGGCTTCGTCGTTGCCAAAGGAGAGAACGATGGGGAGGTGATTATCTTCCATCGGGACGGCGAGCTTTGCACCGCACCAGGAGCGGCACATCGTCAGGAGGAGCTGGCGTTTTTGCGCCCCTACGGCGTTCCCGACGATGTTGTTGAAGAAGTGCGCCGCTTCGGATGTGGTAAAAACTGTGGCGACCTGATCATCTTTGCCGCATTGGACGAGGAGGGGATCGCCTGCTTCGACGACCAGGTCGGGGGACACGGTTCGGTCGGGGGAGAACAGTCACGGCCATTCGTCATCCTCCCCGTCGCTCACCCGGTGCTGGAGCGGGAGAAACTTTCGGGCTACCGGTTTTTGTATGAGGATGTGTTTTTGGCGGCACTGCGGAAACGGTGGCTAGGGGCTGGAGGCTAGGGGCGGGATGCACAATTGCTTGATGTCTGTTGCCAGTCCCCAATCCCTTGCCTTTACTATTCCGCCACGCTCGCCACATACTTCAGATACCTCCCCTCCGCGAAGGTGACCGGAAAGGGGAAGTCGCCCCCCTGCCCTGCCGTCTCGATCACTCGCAAATTCCGCCCCGCTGCCAGGGCTCCGCGCCGCAACTCCTTGAGATAATCGGCCAGATCGATCTTCTGATGATTTGAAGACGTCACCAGCAGACCGCCTTTGGAGAGCAGAGTCAGCGCCAGCCGCACCAACTCGGAGGTCCCGCCGCTGGTGGTGAAGCGGCTATCGCGCACCGTGGAGAAACTCGGGGGGTCCATAAAGATCACATCGTAGCGGCAGCCGCTGTCAGCCAACTGGGCCAGTACGGCAAAACAGTCACCGGCAATGAAGCGATGGGCGGCCGGGTCGAAGCCGTTGCGGCGGAAGTTGTCGCGGGCCCAGTCCAGATAGCGCGAAGACGCGTCGACGCTGGTCACCTGGCAGGCGCCTCCCGCTGCGGCCACCACAGAAAACGCGCCGGTATAGGCAAACAGGTTGAGGACCCGCCGGCCGGCAGCGAACCGTCGAAAGGTCACGCGATTGGCCCGCTGATCGAGAAACAGCCCGGTGTGCAAATCTCCCTCCAGGTCGACGCGGAAAGACAAACCGTGCTCCGTCACCCATTGTGGACCCGCCCCCCGCTCACCGTAAAGCAACCGCCCCTTGAGGTTGCTCTCCTTGCCACGGGTCTGCTGGGGACGATATTTGCCGTAAATCGCCCGCGGTCGACAGGTTCTCTGCAGAGCCGGCACGACAACCGATCCCAGATGCGGTTCCCAGGCCGGTGTATAGTACTGCACCAGCAGATCGTCACCATAGCGATCGATGGTCAAGCCTGGCAGACCATCCCCTTCGCCGTTGACCATGCGCCACGCCGAGGTCTCGCCCAAAGCAAGCCATTCGCGCAGACGAGCCGCGGCCTCCAGGCGTGCCACCAGCCACGACACATCGAACTTGAGGGGGGCGGGACCGAGCAGCCTTGCGACCACACGCGCTCCCGGATCGAGGAGAGCGACCCCCTGCACAGCACCCTGTTCATCGGCCAGTTCGGCCAGCGCCCCGCATGCGATCTGCGGCCAGCGCGCCGTGTAGCGGTCGGCAATCACCCAGGGGTGACCGAGCCGCAGCATGCGTACGGTATCAGGGCCGACAGGCAGCCGCAGCGGTTTACCATTGGCAGGAGAAGGCATGACCGGCAGGGCTCCAACCTTTAACGAAAAAGACCCCGGCAAAGCCGGGGTCGGAACCGGTGAAGGAGATGTTTACAGATATTTGTGGGGGTTGACCGGCACGCCGTTGACGCGCACTTCATAGTGGACGTGGGTCCCGGTCGATCGACCGGTATTGCCAGCCGTGGCGACCATCTCGCCGCGCTTTACTCTCTGACCAGCCTTGACCATGATCCGCGAATTATGTCCGTAGGCGGTCGAGAAACCGTAGCCGTGGTCGATCACCACCAACTTCCCGTAACCAGGCTCTGAACCGACTTCACGGATAATCCCTGCTGCAGTCGCCAACACCGGCATACCGCTGCGGGTTGCGATGTCGATCCCCTCGTGCATGCGCCGCTGGCCGTCGAACGGATCAAAGCGCACACCGAAGTCGGAGGTCACCCATCCCTTGGCGGGCCAACCGGTCGGACGAGCCCCGAGAAGGGAGCGCTGCTCACTCAGATAGCCGTGGGTTTCCTCCTGACTGACGCGACGCAAATCAACCTCGCGGCGCAGTTCGTCGATCTGCTGCTGCAGGCTGGTCAGGTTGTCAAGAGGTTCGCTATCGACAGCCGGGCCGCCGACGCCGCCAAGCGCATCGCCACCCGGTTTGGTAAGTTTGTTCATCACCCGCATCTTGGCGTCGTTCTGCGCCATGACCAGAAGTTCCTTGCGCAGGTCCTCGAGCTTGGCGACCAACTGGTCCATCTCCTGCTGATGCTGGCGGGCCTGGGCACGCAGCTTCTCATACTCGTGGCGATCAAATCCGGCCTTGACTGCATAAACCGCAAGGCCCAGAACCAGGAGGACAGCACACACCGCCCCCGCGGCTGACCACTTCAGCGCCGACAGCCGCAAGGCGAAGCGTCGGACCCGGTGGGAACCTTCAGGGATGATGAGGATGGTGAAGCGCTTGGACAAAAGCCGGCCCCTTTAGACACGTCGAACGGCACCTTCGCAGATGTCGTCCGGCCATTGACCCCAGACAGGGGAGTGTAACTTGTAACCGATAGCGGGCTGGGTGTCAACCCTTGGAGCTCTCCCCCTACTTCTTGCGGACAATTGCCGCGAACTTCTGCTTCTTCAACTTTTCCGCCGCCTGGTTGGCTGCCGCCTGATCGGCATACGGACCCGCGACGACCCGGTACCATACGCCCTTGGCCCCGAGATCGGCGCGCTCCTGGTGGACCGCAACTCCGGAGCCCTTCAGTTTACCGATAACTTTACGCGCCTCTGCCTCGTTCTTGGTCGAGATCACCTGCACCACGTAACCGTTGCCGGTATCGGCTTTCGGAGCGGCTGCCTTCGTAACTGGCGGGGTCGGCTGAGGCGTGGCAACCGCCGGGGCGGGTGCGACAGCCGCCGGTGGCACGGCGGGGGCGGGAACTGCAGGCGCGACCGTTGGCGGAGACGGTGCGGGGACGCTGTACCCCCCCTTCGGCAGGTTGATTCCGCTCCCCAGAGGAGCAGCATTCCCCTTGGGGAGATCCTCGTAGAAGGTCAGCTTCCGCGGGGCCGCAGCTACTGCGGGAGGTGGCGGAGGAGGTGCCACCTGGGCCATGGTGGGGCCGGATGATTCCGTCGCTCCGCTGGACGCGCTGCGTTCGCCGACCATCACCCCCAGGAAAAAACTGGCCATCGTGACCGCCGCCATGAGGATCACCATCATCCACATCTGCCGGCGCTCGAGACGGCGCTGGGTTCGGGTCAGCGCCGGAATTTCAGCGGCATAATCGCGACGTGACACCGCTTACATCCGTTCCGGGGCCGCCATGCCGAGCAGGCCGAGAGCGTTGCGCAACACGATGCGCACCGCATTGACCAGCAGCAGACGGGCGCGTGTGACGGCCGGATCGTCGACCAGCACTCTGTGGCGGTTATAATAACTGTGAAACTCGGCCGCCAACTCCTGCAGGTAGAAGGCGATGCGGTGCGGCTCCAGGTGCTCAGCGGCTCCCGCCACCACTTCGGGGTAACGCGCCAACAGCTTGGTCAGCGCGACTTCCTCGTCCAGCGTCAACGCCACGAGATCGGCGTCTCCCGGGCCGGGAAGCGGAACCTGCTGTTCGTCGGCATTGCGGTTGATACTGCAGACCCTGGCGTGGGCGTACTGCACATAGTAGACCGGGTTCTCATTCCCCTGCTGCTTGGCGAGGTCGATATCGAAGACCAGTTGGGCATCGCTGCGGCGCATCAGGAAGAAAAAACGGGTGGCGTCGCGACCGACCTCTTCGATCAGATCGCGCAACGTCACATAACTGCCGGCCCGTTTGGAGATCTTGACCTCCTCCCCCCCGCGCATCACGGTCACCATCTGGTGCAGCACATAATCCGGCCATCCCTTTGGGATGCCGACGGCGAGGGCCTGCAGACCGACCCTTACCCGGGTGATGGTGCTGTGGTGGTCGGCTCCCTGCTCGTTGATGACCCGCTGGAAACCGCGCTGCCACTTGTCGAGGTGATAGGCGACGTCGGGGACGAAGTAGGTGTAGCTGCCGTCCGCCTTGCGCATCACCCGATCCTTGTCATCGCCGAAATCGGTGGTCCGCAACCACAGCGCGCCGTCCTGTTCATAGGTATGGCCGCTGGCGATCAGTTGCCTGACCACCTCATCGACCTTGCCGTCGGTATACAGGGCGGATTCCAGGGCGTAGACATCGAAACGCACGTCGAAGGCCTGCAGATCCTGATCCTGTTCGCGGCGCAGGTAGGCAACGGCGAAGCGGCGGATGGCGTCGAGATCACGGGGGTCGCCGGCAGCGGTGACGTGCTGGTCACCGGCATCGACCCTTTCCCCGGCCAGGTAGGAGCGGGCCACATCCTTGATGTACTCGCCCTGGTAACCGTCGGCCGGCCAACGCTCATCACCCGGCTCGACACCGAGGCAGCGTGCCTGTACCGACAGAGCCAGATTGCTGATCTGGGCACCGGCATCGTTATAGTAAAACTCGCGGGTGACCTCCCAGCCGGTGGCAGCCAGCAAACGACACAGCGTATCGCCCACCGCGGCGCCGCGGCCATGGCCGATGTGCAGGGGACCGGTCGGGTTGGCGCTGACGAACTCCACCTGGACCTTGCGCTCCGACTGCACGGGGGAGCCTCCGTAAGCGGCATCCTGGTGCAGAATGTCATCGAGCGTCCCGAGCCAGGCCAGCGGCGCCATGGTGAAATTGATGAAGCCGGGGCCGGCGATTTCGAGCCTGCGCCACAGGCCGCCACCATCGCCAAGGGCATTGACCAGAGCCTCCGCCACCTGGCGCGGCGCCTTGCGCTCGGGGCGGGCCAGCATCATGGCCAGGTTGGTGGCAAAATCGCCGTGTTCGGGATTTCCGGGCACTTCCAGCTGAATATCGGCAACCGCACCCGAAGAGAGCGTGCCGCTGCGATAACACTCTTCCAAGGCGGCCTGCAGACGTTGACGCAGCAAATGCTTCACGACAAAGCCTCCTCTTTGGCCGCTGGCTGAGGATCGGCAGAACTATTGCGCAGGGTGATATCCTCGCAGAAATCGGGGCAATGCAGCGTTGCCTCATCACCCATATTGAAACGCTTGGCGCAATTGGCGCGCCAAGCGCAAATCAGGCAGCATTTACGGCGGTCTTCGCTCATGGAAACGATCCGGATTCAGTTGCTGGGAAATGTGGCATGGTAGCGTTGCCCCCGCTCACTGTCAAGGCGGGCACCATCAGAGGGAGAAGACGAGCTTGAGCTTAGCGGGAGGAGGTGCCGGAAGAAACTGCCGAAACCGGAGAAGCGGTGTGTTTTGCAGAAGAGAACTGATAAACGATTTCGTCCTCGCGAACCATGCCCAACTGTTCGCGCGCCAAGCGCTCCAGATGCTGGCGATCATAACCGAGCGAGGCAATCTCCCGACGCAGGCCGTCGTTGACCGCCTCGACCTGGGCCAGTTGCCCCTGCAGTTCGGCCTGCTGCCGCTTGAGTTTGAACAGGTAGAGAAAGCCGCGATCACCGAACAGGGCAAAGGCCAGAACGATGCCGACCACTCCCAGAGGCAGCCACGGCAGGCGGGAGGACGAGGATTCAGCAGGTTCGCTCATGGATTCTCGCTCAACTTTGCCGCCCAGAAATTAGCGGTTCGGTAAAATTGGGCTTAATATTGAACCGGTTATGCTGCAAAATCAACCATTAATCAGCACCAACCGGAAAATTTCTCAAGGCAGTGAACTGCCGAATCCGCCAATCCGCCCCAATCCCGAGAGGGCGAAGCCGACCATGACCTCGTTTTCCGTCGGCCGGTCATCGACTGACGGGCGACTGCGCAAGGTCAGGAACAGGCTCCAGCACTGTTTGCGGTATTCGAGATTGACCAGGGTCTCGAGCGATTGGTCTTCCGTCAGATCATAGCGCTGCTTAACGCTGGCATAAACGGGGGCCAGAAGATCCGTGGTCAGGTTGAGGCCGATGTACTCTGACGGCTCAGTTGTCTCCACCCCCGGATATTTCTCCCAAACCGCCTCCTGTGCCGTCTTGTCGTAACTGTAATTGACCGACACACTGTTGCCGGCAGAAGGCGTATAACCGGCGCTGGCCGTGACTTTGGAAAAGCGTTGATCGCCGTACACCGGGATCCAGCTGTCTATGCTGAGGGAAGTTGCAGGAGTCGGATTGACCTTCAATTCGGCCCGCACACTGGAGAACGGCTCGGTATCGTTAAAGCTGTCACGGACACCATCGGCATTGTAGACGTGACACGGTTCCTCAACATCGTATGATTGCGAGAGCCGCAAGTTCAGAAACTCCCGATAAGAACGGTTGCCGTCTGCGTCTACCGTTCGCCCAGTCAACCGGTTGACCAGGGCGTAAATGATCAGGTTGTCGTCGTTGATCCGGTCGTAGGGATCGTAATAGGGCAGATTCTCCTGGTCGTAGTTGCCGACATAGCGATAAGTCACTTGCGGTTCGATACTATGCTGGATTCGGTCGAGGCTCCCCCAACCGGACACCTCGTAAACCCGTTGCAGCCGGGTTGAAAGAGTTGTCGCATACTCGGGGAGGAGATCCGACTCCTCGCCATCGACCCCGGTATAGTAACGGCCGTAGGCGGCGATTTCAGGAGTCAACTCGAACAGTTCTCCAATCTTGAATACATAGCTCAGCCCTTGCCGCAGCATAAAACGCTGACCTGATTCCTGTGCGGGCATTTGGGCGGTGGCAGGAGTTTCGTCCTCCCGCCAGAAATAGGTGGCATTCAATTGGGTCCGCGAATAAAGCGGATTCTCGTCCAGGCGGTAGAACGGCACGGTCAGGCCGAATTCCGGAAGCCTCTGCAAGGTGGTGTCGACCTTCAAATCTTCATCAAGATCGTTGATATAACGCCCAAAGGCCGTCAGGTTCAGCTTGTCCCAGTTGCGCTGCAAAAGGATCGTCGACACGGTCAGGTCGCGGGTGTACTGGTCGGCGGTATCGCCGAACTCTTCGAAGTACTTGATATTGTCAACGTATTCCACGTCGGCGGAGAGCCAGACCTTGCCGGGGAGCATGCCGCCATGCTGCCAGAAGAGCGAATAGCTGTCAGGCATATCGGTGTAGGTTGTCTGACCGGCAGAGTCGTTTTCGATGGCGTTGTCGAAACCACTGATGTGGTACCACTTCGCCTCCCCGACAGAGTCGCTGCCCAAGGCATAGCGGAACTCCAGCCCCTTGCCGACGCCAATTTCTGAAAGGTAATCCAGATAAACCGTGGCATCGAGGTTGCGATCGATGACCTGGTACCACGCCAGCGACAGGAAGGTCCCCTTGCGGTCCGAGTAGCCGAACCTCGGCATCAGGAAGCCGGATTCGCGTTCGGTCAGGACCGGGAAAACCATGTAAGGGAGATAAAAGACCGGCAGGTCGGCAAGTTCAAACCAGACGTCGCGCGCCACTGCGTAACGGCCCAAATCGACATTGACCTGTTCCGCGGTGAATTTCCAGGCCGGGTTCTCGCCATCGCAGGTGGTGAACGTACCCTCCTTGACCTCGTAGGAGGACTGATCGAGCCTCTCGATCTCCTTGCCGACCAAGTGGAAGTTGTTCCCCTTGAAGAAGATTCTGCCGTCAGTGACCCGGCCGCGCTGATTGCCAAAATTGGCCCGGGCACTGCTCCCCTGCAGCGTGCCCTCGGGATCGCTCATGGTCACGGCACCGGTGGCCACGGCGTCCTGCGTCGCTGCCTGCCACAAGAGGTTGTCGGCGGCCAGCCGCGCACCGTCCTGCTCGACCACCACCGCGCCAGAAGCCCGATAGAGGTCGCCGTTCTGGTCGTAGTCAACCTGCCCGGCCTGAAGTTTCACCCGATCCTGGCTGATCACGACATTGCCGCCGGCCCGGTAAAGATTCTGCCCCCAGTCATAATCGAGGCGATCGGCGAGCAAATTCACCGGCGCCTGATCTTTCCCCTCCATTTTTACAGAGGGAGGGACCGGAGGGGGCGCTTGACCGCCCTCGGCTGCGGCCGCGGCGGACAAGGTTCCGGGCGAGACGATCGTTGACTGGACTGGCTCAGCGACCGGAGCCGGCTCGACACCAGGAATTGACGCGGAGACAGGTTTTGCACCCATGCCAACTGAAACCGGCGAGGCACTGAAAGCCGAGGGAGGTGGGTCGGGACTGACGATGGGCTGCGCCTCCAGAAGCCCAGAGTCTGTTGCCGGTGCAGGCACCTGAGTATAGGCAACATTCGCTTTCACAGGATCTGACATTGCCGGCGTCGCCTGATTCCGCCCTCTGGCAAGCTCCCCTGCCGGCACAAAGCGGGTTATGCCGAGGCTGGTCAGCAGTTGCATCTCGGAGTCGTTCGACCCCATGCTCATCAAGGCTTCATGCAGTTGCTTGCGCGCGCTGTCGTCCAGTCCTTGCCGCATGACCAGTCGTCTGGCAACCACGGCATCCTGGAGGGTTTCCGTAGATGCCACCGGCAGCAGTTCACCAGCCGGCACGTTTTTGAGAAAATCCTCGCTGAACCAGCCGCAATCGACCTCGCGGAAGGAACTCATCCATCGGCGCAGATCCTCTTGCGAAGCCAGCATTCGCAACCGGACCGGAGACCCGAGCCGGCGCGCCAACTGCTCGGCGAAGAGCTGTGCTCCTGCAGGTTCATCGAACGGTCCGGGAGCTTGCTCCGCCACACCGAGCGTCAAAGGCACACCCGCCCGTACTGGCATGGGATACCCCAACCAGAAGGCGAGCAGCAGCAAGACCGTGAACCTCGAAAAGCGCATGATCATCGTCCCGAACTGGCAGATTTCGTGCCGCCACCCACATAAAGCGATGGCTGGACTTGTCCTTCGAGCAGCAAGCTGCGTACGGCAGCGACAAGATAGAGAGATCCCGCCACCACCACGATCTCGTCTTCGCGGCTTGCCGCTAATGCACCGGCAAGAGCCGCCTCCGGCACAGCATATGTGGAGGCAGGCACCCCCCGCGACTCCGCCCAGGCCGATAGCTTCTCTGGCGGAACCGTGGTCACCCCCGGCACCGGCGTGACGTGCAGAGTCTTGACAACGGCAAGCAGCGGCCCAAGAACCTCTTCCGGCGTGCGCTGGCCGCTCAGACCGGCCAGAAGGTGCACCGGGCCGATGCCCCGTGACCGCAGGTATGTCGCCAGAGCCGACGCACCGAGCCGGTTGTGCGCCCCGTCGATCAGCACCCGGGGCGGGTCACCGAACCATTCCAGACGCCCGGGCCAGAGGGCGGCGGCACCGGCCCGGCGAATCGCTTCATCCGGAAGTGTCATCCCCTGTTGGCGCAGCAGCAAGGCAGCAGCTATCGCCTGGGCAAAATTCCCCAGCTGGTGTTCCCCCTGCAGGACACAGATCAACTCATCCAAAACCGATCCCGGTGCACGAAACCGCATCCGCGCATGGTTTCCATCCCAGTGATAATCGCGTCCGGCCTGCCACAGCTCGGCCCCGAGACGGGACGCGGTAGCGGCTAAAACCTCATCCGCTTCCGGCAACTGGCCGGCACTGACCACCGGCACACCGGACTTGATGATCCCGGCCTTCTCCGCGGCAATCGCGGCAAGAGTCTCCCCCAAGTGCTCCTGGTGATCGAGCCCCACCGGGGTGATGCAGCACAGCTTCGGCCGGACCACATTGGTGGCATCAAGCCGGCCACCCATCCCGGTTTCGATGACCGCAATATCGACACCGAGACGGCGAAAAGCCAGCAGCGCCAGCGCCGTGGCCGCTTCAAAAAACGTCACCGGAATGCCGGCTGCGGCCCGCCGCACCTCTTCAAGAAGCTCCGCCAGCTCCAGTTCGGGCAGCGGATCGCCATTGATACGGATGCGCTCGTTGAAATCATGCAGATGCGGAGAGGTATACAGGCCGACACGATAACCGGAGTGCCGGCAAATCTCGCTCAGCAGCAGGCTCACGGAGCCTTTGCCGTTGGTGCCGGCAACATGGACACAAGTCAAACCGTGATGCGGATTGCCCAGCCTGGACAGCAGTCCCTCAATATTGTGCAGCCCCAGCTTTATGCCGAAAGGCTGCAGGGCGAAGAGCCACTCGAGACCTGTCGACCTCTCCACGTTCAGGGGGCTGAAGGCGGTGCCGGCTGCCGGGTCATGATCCTTAAAATCTGCGCCAGTCGCGCCTTCATCTCGCAGCGCGGCACAATCATGTCGACCATGCCGTGCTCGAGCAGGTATTCGGAGCGCTGGAAGCCTTCCGGCAGTTTCTGGCGGATGGTCTGCTCGATAACCCGCGGCCCGGCAAAGCCGATCAGGGCCTTGGGTTCGGCAATATTCAGGTCGCCAAGCATGGCGAAACTGGCGGTAACCCCGCCGGTCGTCGGATCCGTAAGGATCGACAGAAACGGGATGCCAGCCTTTTTCAGCTTGGCCAGGGCCGCGCTGCTTTTGGCCATCTGCATCAGGGAAAGGATGCTCTCCTGCATGCGCGCCCCGCCGGAGGAAGAGAAGACCAGCACCGGGCGGCGCTGTTCGAGGCCGAGTTCGATGGCGCGGGTCACCTTCTCGCCTACCACCGACCCCATACTGCCGCCGAGGAAGCCGAAATCGAAGACGGCCACAACGACCGGCAAGCCCTCGATCTCCCCGGTCCCGGTAATCAGGGCATCGCCGCCGCCACTTTTGGCAACGGCCACCTTGATGCGGTCGCTGTACTTCTTTGAGTCCTTGAATTTAAGGAAATCGACCGAGACCATCTGCGGATCGGTTTCCGCGAAAGTCCCGTCATCCAAGACCAGTTCAATCCGCTCCCGCGCACTGATCCGGAAATGACAATCGCATTTCGGACAGACGTTGAGGTTGCGCTCAATGTCTTTGGTATAAATGGTCTCTTCGCAGTTCTTGCATTTGGTCCAGAGACCCTCAGGAATCTGGACTTTCTTCGCATCGGCAGGTGCTGCAATCGGCGCTTTTGATTTTCTGAACCAGGCCATTTTTAAACCTCGCAGGTCAATGGGAAACTTCCGCGGCACACACCCCTGACTTGAGTGCGGCCACAAACCGCTTCACTTCATCAAGCAATTCGGGGGATCGTCCGTATTGCTCGACCACTTTCACCAACGCACTGCCAACGACCACCGCATCTGCAAAGGCAGCAACAGCCCGGGCATCCTCAGGACTGTTCACCCCGAAACCGACCGCCACCGGCACCGGGCAGTACCGACGCACGAGCGCCACACTGTCGGCAATCGCCGCAGCGTCGACCTTTTGCGTACCGGTCACACCGGTCATCGACACATAGTAGAGAAAGCCCTCCGCACCTCCGGCCAGCCGTTGCATCCGGTCAGGCGGGGTGGTCGGCGCCAGCAGGGTAATCTGATCTATGCCGGCGGCCTTGAGATGGGGGTGCAGCTCGCCGGTTTCCTCGGGCGGGAGATCGACCAGCAACAGGCCATCGACCCCGGCGCTGGCGGCATCGCGGGCAAAGGCAGCACCTCCGTAACGAAACACCGGGTTGTAGTAACCCATGAGGATGATCGGCACGTTGCTGTGTCGCCGCACCCTTGCGACCAGCTCCAGTACGCCGTTCAGGGTTGTCCCGGCAGCCAGTGCCCTTTCTGACGCGGCCTGTATGGTCGGCCCATCCGCCATCGGGTCGGAGAAAGGGAAACCGATTTCGATCAGGTCGACGCCGGCTTCGATCAAGGCATGCACCACCCGTTCGCTGGTTGCCAGGTCGGGGTCACCGGCCGTGAGAAAGGTGATCAGCGCCTTGGCGTTGCGCTGGCGCAGGGCATCAAAGGTCTGGGCGATACGCGACATGGGTCGAATGGCTTCTCGCAAGTAGTCGGATAGTAAAATTTGACCGGAGCGATTGCAACGCTTTTCTCGCCCGGGCAAAGGGCTTCAGGAGGGGCTGCCCGAGGGGCGTCCCACCTCCTCCTTGCCACGCCGTTGATGGCTGCGCCGACGCCGGCGTTTCCCTTCGGCGGGAGCGGCTTTTTCCGGCACCGGCGCCTTGCGTTTGTGAGGCGTACGCCGGTAGTCCCAGATAAAATCCTCGTCACCGGGAAACTCGCTGGGGATCTTGCAGCCAATGTACTCTTCGATCTCGGGAAGATGAAAAACCAGATCCTCATCGGCCAGGGAGATGGCTTTCCCCGTGGCTCCGGCACGGGCGGTGCGGCCGATACGATGCACGTAATCCTCGGCGTCCTGGGGGAGGTCGTAGTTGATCACGTGAGTGACATCGTCGATATGCAGACCGCGTGAGGCAACGTCGGTCGCCACCAGGAAGTGGAGGCGGTCATTCTTGAAATCGTCGATCAGGCGCAGCCGTTTGCGCTGGTCGATGTCGCCAGAGATCACGGCGGCCTTGCAGTCGTTGGCATTGAGCCGCTCGGCCAGATGCTCGGCCTCTTTCTTGGTATTGACGAACAGCATCACCCGCGTCATCCCCGGCTCACGGCGCAGCAACCCCATCAGGAAGGGGAATTTCTCGCGGCGCGACACATGGTAGAGAATCTGATCGACCCGTTCGGCCGTCACCTGCTCGGGGGCGATCTTGACCCGCTCGGCAAGGTTCATGAATTCGTAGGCGAGTTCCATCACGCGCGGTGACAGTGTCGCGGAAAAGAGCATGGTCTGGCGCTTGTCGAAGGGAGGGAGTTGGCGCAGGATGTAGCGCAGGTCTTTGATGAAGCCCATGTCGAACATGCGGTCGGCCTCGTCGATGACCACCATCTCGACCTGGCGCATGCTGAAGACTTTTTGCTTGTAGTAATCGATCAATCGACCTGGCGTGGCGACGATGACATCGACGCCGTTGCGCAACGCCTGGCGCTGCTTGTCGTAGTCGATGCCGCCGAAAATCGCCTGGACCTTGAACGGGCAGTGCGCGCCAAGCCCTTCGGCGTCTTTGCAGATTTGCGCCACCAACTCCCGGGTCGGGGCCAGAATCAGGGCCCGCGGCTGTTCCCCGGTCGGCTTCGGGTCAGCCAGCATCCGGCTGAACAGCGAGATCAGGAAAGCCGCGGTCTTGCCGGTGCCGGTCTGGGCCTGTGCGGCCACATCCTTGCCGGCCAGGGCCAGCGGGATCGACTCCTCCTGGACCGGCGTCAGATCGGTGAAGCCAACCGCCTCGATGCCACGCATGACCTCGGCGGGGATGTTCAGTTCGGTGAATTTCATTGAGTCCTTTCGGGATGTTTTCGCGGCTGCTCAAAAATGTCCAGGTGCAAGGCGCCCGCGGTCCGCGGCGCGAGGCGTACCCTTCGGTACGCCGCAGCAACAAGGACAAGGGCAACGCCGCAGATGGGCGTTTTTCAGCAGCCGGTTACAATTCGAATCCCATGGCTGACGCCACGGTGTGAATGTCTTTATCGCCGCGCCCGGAAAGACACACCAGGATCGCCTGGTCGCGACCCATCTGCGCCGCGGTCCTGATCGCCTGGGCCACAGCGTGAGCGCTCTCGAGGGCCGGCATGATCCCCTCGAGTTCGGTCAGTAGGCGAAAAGCCTTGAGTGCCTCATCATCGGTAACCGACACGTACTCGGCCCGGCCGATCTCGTGCAGCCAGGCATGCTCCGGCCCGACTCCGGGATAATCGAGGCCGGCGGAAACCGAGTGGGCATGGGCAATCTGCCCGGCCGCATCCTGCAGCAGAAAGGTCTTGTTGCCGTGCAGTACGCCGATGCTGCCGGCGCCGATGCTCGCGGCATGCTTGCCAGTGGCCACCCCCAGCCCGGCGGCCTCGACCCCCATCATCCGCACCCCGGCATCGTTGATGAACGGGTGGAACAGCCCCATGGCGTTGGAACCGCCGCCGATGCAGGCCAGCAGCAGGTCGGGGAGACGCCCTTCGGCCTCAAGGAACTGGGCGCGCGCCTCGCGACCGATCACCGCCTGGAAATCGCGCACCAGCATCGGATAAGGATGAGGCCCGGCCACCGTGCCGATGACGTAGAAGGTGTCACGCACGTGGGCCACCCAGTAGCGTAGCGCCTCGTTCATGGCATCCTTGAGCGTGGCCGTACCGCTGGTCACCGGGTGGACCCTGGCGCCGAGCAGTTTCATGCGAAAGACATTGAGCGCCTGGCGACGAATGTCCTCCTCGCCCATGAACACATCGCATTGCATGCCGAACAGGGCGGCAACCGTGGCCGTGGCGACACCGTGCTGGCCAGCACCGGTTTCGGCGATCACCTTGCTTTTCCCCATGCGCCGGGCCAGAAGCGCCTGACCGACGGTGTTGTTGACCTTGTGAGCACCGGTATGGTTGAGATCCTCGCGCTTCAGGTAGATCTTCGCCCCCCCGGCATGCTCGGTCAGGCGCCGGGCCAGGTAAAGCGGGCTGGGCCGGCCGACGTATTCGCGCAGGTAGCTGTCAAACTCGCGGTGGAATTCAGGGTCGGCCTGAGCCTCGCGGTAGGCCTGTTCCAGTTCGAGCAGGGCCGGCATCAGTGTTTCGGCGACATAGCGCCCGCCGAACTGGCCGAAGTGGCCTTTGGCATCAGGTTGTTGGGACATATCAGCAGGCCTCCCTGGCCTTGCGAATGAATGCAGCCACCTTCTCCGGGTCTTTCTTCCCCGGTGCGCTCTCAACCCCGCTGGAGACGTCCACCGCATAAGGCCGCACCTGGCGAACCGCAGCGGCAACGTTCGCGGGGGTCAACCCTCCGGCCAGGATCACCGGACGCTGCCGGGCCACTGCTGCCGCCAGTTCCCAATTGAAGCTCTGCCCGGTTCCACCGTAGCTCTCGGCAACCCAGGCATCGAGGAGCAGCGCCGCGACCCGAAACTGCTCATGGCCGGCAAGGGACTGCTCATCCCTGACCCGCACAGCCTTGATGACCCGGTACGGCGGGAGATGGCAGGCTTGCGGAGCTTCATCGCCGTGCAACTGGATCACATCCAGGCCGCATCGGCTGGCGACAGCGACGATCTGCTCCGGCGCCTCGTTGACGAACAACCCGACACGGGTGACAAAGGGCGGCAGTTCCGCGCAAATCTCTTCTACCGTTTCCGGCGCGACACAGCGTGGGCTGTTGGCGTAAAACACGAAGCCCAGCGCATCCGCCCCGCAGTTAACGGCGTGGAGCGCATCCGCCCGGCAGGTGATGCCGCAGATCTTGACCCGGGTCATCAGCACTCCCGGCTAGAAGCCTTCCACCTTCGGCAGATGGGCCAGGGACTCCTTGATCGCCGCTTCCGGATAGTCGTAATCGGTGAGTTTGCCGGCAAAGTAGTCGTCGTAAGCCGCCATATCCACATGACCGTGGCCGGAGAGATTAAAGAGAATGGTCTTCGCCTTCCCCTCCTCCTTGGCTTGCAGCGCCTCGTCGATAGCGCCGCGGATGGCGTGCGACGATTCCGGCGCCGGGATGATCCCCTCGTTGCGCGAGAAGAGCACCGCCGCCTCGAAGCAGGCAAGCTGATGCACCGCCTTGGCCTCGACGATGCCGGCATGGACCAGCTGTGAGACGAGCGGGGAGGCCCCGTGGTAGCGCAGGCCACCGGCGTGGATTCCCGGCGGCATGAAGTCGTGACCGAGGGTGTACATCTTTGCCACCGGCGCCATCTTCGCCGTATCGCCGTAGTCGAAGGCATAGATGCCGCGTGACAGGGTCGGACAGCTCGCCGGCTCGAGGGCGACGACACGCACCTGCTTGCCGTTGGCCTTGTCGGCGATGAACGGGAAGGAGATCCCCGCAAAGTTGGAACCGCCGCCGTGACAGCCGATGACCACGTCCGGATAGTCACCGGCAATTGCCAGCTGCTCCCTGGCCTCAAGCCCGATGATGGTCTGGTGCATGCAGACGTGGTTGAGCACGCTCCCCAAGGCATAGCGGGTATCCTCGCGGGTCGCGGCATCCTCGACCGCCTCGCTGATGGCGATTCCCAGCGAGCCGTTGCTGTTCGGGTCTTCGGCGAGGATGGCACGGCCGGCATTGGTCAGGTTCGACGGCGAGGGGATAACGTTGGCCCCCCACAGTTGCATCATGCTCTTGCGGTACGGCTTCTGGTTGTAGGAGACCTTGACCATGTAGACCGTACATTCAAGGCCAAACATCTGGCAGGCGAGCGAAATCGACGATCCCCATTGCCCGGCACCGGTTTCGGTGGCAATGCGTTTGGTCCCGGCGATCTTGTTGTAATAGGCCTGCGGCACGGCGCTGTTCGGCTTGTGCGAACCGGCCGGAGAACCTCCTTCGTACTTGTAGTAGATCTTTGCCGGAGTGCCGAGGGCCTTCTCCAGCCGGTGGGCACGGAAGAGCGGCGAAGGACGCCAGAGCTTGTAGATCTCCAGAACCTCCTCGGGGATATCAATCCAGCGCTGCGACGAGACTTCCTGTTCGATCAGCCCCATCGGGAAGAGCGGCAGCAGATCGGCGGGGGAGACCGGTTGCATCGTCCCCGGATGGATGACCGGCGCCAGCGGCCCCGGCATGTCGGGGATGATGTTGTACCACTGCTTGGGGATACGGTCTTCCGGCAACAGAATCTTGGTTTGCATGGTCACCTCAGTCGTTGAGTAGTTCGTCCAGTTTCAGGCCGATATCAGGAGAACGCATCAGGCTCTCGCCGACCAGGAAAACGCTCGCCCCGGCCGCCTGCAGTCTGCGCAGATCAGAACGGTTGGCAATGCCGCTTTCGGCGACCACTAGGCGCTCGGCGGGGAGTCGCGGCGCCAGCCGTTCAGTCACCCCCAGATCGACGTGAAACGTCCGCAGATTACGGTTGTTGATGCCGACCAGGTCCACCGGCACCTGAAGGGCCATCTCCAGTTCGCGTTCGTCGTGAATCTCCAGCAGCACATCGAGACCGATTTCGCCGGCCTCAGCGACCAAATCGGCCAACTGGGCCGGTTCGAGCATGGCGGCGATCAAAAGGACCGCATCGGCCCCCGCTTCGCGCGCCTCCCAGAGCTGGTAGGAGTCGTTGAGAAAGTCCTTGCGCAGCAGCGGCAGCCGCACCTGTTCGCGGATCAGCCCCAAAAAGCGCAGGTGGCCGAGGAAAAATTTTTCATCGGTCAGCACTGACAGACAGGCGGCGCCGTGCTTTTCGTAGATTTCGGCGATACCGATCGGGTCGAAATCGGCACGAATTACCCCTTTCGAGGGAGAGCCTTTCTTGACCTCGGCGATGACCGTGGTCCACCCCGACTCGACACTGGCGCGCAAGGCACGCACAAAACCCCGCGGCGGCTCCTCAAGGTCGGCAACTCGCCGCTTCAAATCGGCAAGGGGCATGGCCGAACGGGCCGCTGCCACCTCTTCAAGCTTGCGGGCGACGATGGTTTTCAAGATGTCTGGAAGATCGGTCATAGTCACGCAGGGTCTTTTTAGGGGCGGACGGTGGCCGCCCGGGGCGCATGCCATCCGCCTCAACATTACGAATTCGTGAGCGCTATCAACTGCTCCAGTTTTTGGCGGGCGGCACCGCTGTCGATGGCCCTACGTGCCCTGTCTATTCCGTCGGCGACCGTCTCGGCCACCCCGGCGGCGACCAGCCCATAGGCGGCATTGAGCAGCACCACGTCACGCTTCGGACCCGGCTCGCCATTGAGGACCGCGCGTACGATCATGGCATTTTGTGCCGCATCGCCCCCCTGCAGCTCACTGAGCGCACAACGCTTAAGGCCAAACTGTTCCGGGGTCACGTTTTGCACTGTCACCTGCCCGCCACGAATCTCCGCCACCCTGGTCGACCCGGTCAGGGTCACTTCGTCCATGCCGTCCTCGCCATGCACCACGAAACCACGGCAACAGCCGAGACCGCCCAGAACACGAGCCAACGTCTCCACCAGGTCGGCACGATAGACACCGAGTACCTGACGATCGGCACCGGCCGGGTTGGTCAGCGGACCGAGGAGGTTGAAAATGGTGCGGATGCCGATCTCACGACGCGGACCGATGGCATGCTTCATCGCTCCGTGCAAGGCCGGAGCGAACAGAAAGCCGATACCGGCTTCACGGATACACGCCTCGACCCTGTCGGGGCTCACGGTCAGGTTGACACCAAGGGCTTCGAGGACATCGGCGCTGCCGCAGGTCGACGAGATGCTGCGATTGCCATGCTTGGCGACCTTGACGCCACAGGCGGCGACCACAAAGGCGACCGTGGTCGAAATATTAAAGCTTTTGGTGCCGCTCCCGCCCGTACCGCAGGTATCAAGGATCGTCTCACGGTCAAGATTGATGTCGTCACGATCGAGATCGAGCACCTGTCCAACCCGGATCGGCGTCGCGCGGTCACGCATGACCCGTGCTGCGCCGGTGATCTCCGCCACGGTCTCCCCCTTCATGCGCAGGGCGGTGATGAAGGCCGCCACCTGGGCCGGGGTGGCCTCCCCGCCCATGATCTCCCCCATCACCTCAATCATCTCGGCTTCGCTGAGGTCCTGATGCTCGACGACCCTGGCAATCGCTTCCTTGATCATCAGACTACCTCGTCATCTCCAGGAAGTTGGACAGCAGCTGTTTCCCTTCCACGGTCAGAATCGACTCGGGGTGAAACTGCACGCCCCACAGCGGCAGTTCGCGATGCCGGATCCCCATAATCTCATCCTCTGCGGTCCAGGCTGTCATTTCCAGACATGCCGGCATCGTCGCCTTTTCGATGAGCAGGGAGTGATAACGGGTGGCCTCGAAAGGATTGGACAGGCCGAGAAACAGTTCCCGCCCGTCATGGAAGACCGGGCTGGTTTTGCCGTGCATCAACCGTTCGGCGCGCACAATCCTGCCGCCGAACGCCTGGCCGATTGACTGGTGACCGAGACAGACACCGAGAATTGGCAGCTTGCCCGCGAGCTCGGTGATGGCGGCAACGGAGATTCCGGCCTCATCGGGGCTGCACGGCCCGGGTGAGATCACCAGGCGGTCGGGACGGCGCGCTGCAATCTCGGCCACCGTGATCTTGTCGTTGCGATAAACTTCAACCGTTTCCCCCAGTTCCGCAAAATACTGCACCAGGTTATAGGTGAAGGAGTCGTAGTTATCGATCATCAGCAGCATGTCAGTCGAGCCCCGCGCGCGCCATCTGCAGGGCCGACTTCACCCCGAGTGCCTTGTTGACCGTCTCCTGGTATTCGGCTGCAGGGTCGGAATCAGCAACAATCCCTGCGCCGGCCTGCAGGTAGAAACGTTCCCTGTGGGCCACCATGGTGCGGATGGCGATGGCCAGGTCCATGTTGCCGGTATAGGAGATATAGCCGACAGCCCCGCCGTAAATCTCGCGCCGGCACGGCTCCAATTCCTCGATGATCTCCATGGCCCGGATCTTCGGCGCTCCGGAAAGCGTGCCGGCCGGGAAGGTCGCCCGGAAGACATCGAGAGCATCCCGGCCAGGAAGCAATTCGCCGCTGACGTTGGAGACGATGTGCATCACGTGGGAGTAGCGCTCGACCACCATCAGTTCATCGACCTTGACGCTCCCGGTTGTACAGACTCGTCCCAGATCATTGCGGCCAAGATCGACCAGCATGATGTGCTCGGCACGCTCCTTCGGATCGGCCAGCAACTCTTCCTCGAGACGCAGATCCTCCTCCGGGGTGGCGCCGCGTGGACGGGTACCGGCTATCGGCCGGACCTCGACCCGGCTCCCCTCCTTGCGCACCAACACTTCCGGTGAGGCGCCGATGACCCGGGTTTCATCGAACTGCAGGTAGAACATATAGGGAGACGGGTTGATGACACGCAGGGCGCGGTAGATGTCGAACGGATCGACATCGAGGGCGCCGGAGAAGCGCTGCGAAAGTACGACTTGAATGACGTCGCCAGCCCGGACGTATTCCTTGCAGCGCTCAACCGCTGCCTCAAACTCGGCGCGGCTGAAGTTCGACTTCAGTTCGCCCCCGTCCGGACAACGGGCCGCCTGCGGCGGGCTCGGCCTTTCACCACGCAGCTTCGCCACAAGCGCGTCGATCGCCGCGACCGCCCGGTCATAGGCACGCGCCGGATCCTCGAAGTCTCCCAGATGAACGTTGCTGACGACCTTGATCTTCTGGCGCATGCTGTCAAAGATCAGCAGATTCTCGGTCATTAGAAAATAGCTGTCCCAAACGCCGATCTCGGCCGGAAGAAGAGACGGCAAGCGCTCGACAAAGCGAACCATGTCATAGCCGAGGTAACCGACGGCCCCCCCGAAGAAACGCGGCAGTTCAGGGAGCTCAACCGGTGCATATTTGCCGACGAACCGCTGTAACTCGGCCAGAGGGTCGGCCACTTCTCCGGAGCTGACGACTTCGCCGTTTTCCACGACTTCGAAATACGGACCTCGTGAGCGGAACAGGCGGCCACTGCCTACCCCGAGAAAAGAGTAGCGCGCCCACTTCTCCCCCCCCTCGATCGACTCCAATAGAAAGGCTGAACGGCCGTCGTCGATCTTGCGAAAGGCCGACACCGGGGTTTCCATGTCAGCCAGAATCTCGCGATAAACCGGGATCAGATTGCCACGGCGAGCGAGTCTGAAAAAATCATTGCGCGCAGGGGAATACATCCGCCAACCTTGTAAAAAAAGTGGGTAAAAATAGCACGGGGCAGCGCAAACCGTCAAGGCAAGGGGCCATGCGTACGGGCACCGGTAAACCTGCATGCACAAAAAAAACCGGGCGAGGGATAGCACCCCGCCCGGTTCGACTCAACATTACTCGTTTACCTCATGCGTCCTTCTGCTCACCCTCGGCAGCATTTTCTGCCGGCACCTCGGCAACAGCTTCCTCGGCAACATCAGCAACGGGCTCGGCGTCAGTACCTTCCGCAACAGCCACCGACGCTTCAGCCGCAGCGACTTCAGCCTCGAGCGGGGCCTCGACCACCGGAGCAGCCACCGGCACCGGAGCGGTCTTCTTCTCGGGAGCAGGCTTGGCGGTCTTTTTGGGAGCCTTGGGCGCGTACTCCTCCTCGACCAGCGTAATCAGCGAGAGCGGAGCATTGTCCCCCAGACGATGCCCGAGCTTGATGATGCGGGTGTAACCGCCGGGACGCTCTGCATAGCGCGGTGCAATCCGCTCAAACAGCTTCGCCACGACTTTGCGGTCACGCACGACTGCGCTCACCAGGCGACGGGCATGCAGATCGCCGCGCTTGGCCAGGGTAATAAGCTTCTCCGCCATCGGACGCAGCTCTTTGGCGCGGGCATCGGTGGTGGAAATCTTCTCATGCTCGAACAGCGACGTGACCATGTTGCGCAGCATGGCTTTGCGGTGGCTGGTGTTGCGGCCCAACCGTTTGCCGGAATTACAGTGACGCATCGGACATTTTCCTTTCCGGGACTAACTTATCAATAATCTGCTGACTACAGCTCTTCTTCGCTCTTCTGCATCATCTTGAGATATTCAGGATCCGGGAAGTTCTCCAGCTGCATCCCCAGTCCCAGCCCCATTTCGGCCAGAATATCCTTGATTTCGTTCAGCGACTTGCGGCCGAAATTCTGGGTTTTGAGCATTTCCGCCTCGGAACGCTGCACCAGTTCACCGATCAGGCGGATGTTGGCGTTCTTCAGGCAGTTGGCGCTGCGCACCGACAGCTCCAGCTCTTCTACCGGACGATAGAGATTGGTGTTGGGGGGCTCGTTGCCACCGGCGGTATCCCGCGGGCCGGCCTCAACACCTTCCTCGAAGTTGATGAACAGCTGCACCTGGTCCTTGATGATCTTGGCCGCGTAAGCCAAGGCATCGTCGGGCTTGACGCTGCCGTCGGTCCAGATCTCGACCACCAGCTTGTCGTAGTCGGTCACGTTTTCGACACGGGCATTGCTCACCGTGAAATTGACCCGCTGGATCGGCGAGAAAAGGGCATCCACGGGGATGGTCCCGACCGGGGCGCGCTCATTGCGGTTGCGCTCGGCAGGAACATAACCTTTGCCCATGGAGACAACCATCTCCATCTCGACGTCGGCTTCCTTGCCACAGGTCGCGATGTGATGCTCGGGGTTGAGGATCCTGACATGGGAATCGGTCACGATGTCGCCGGCCTTGATCGGGCCTGCCCCTTTTTTGACGATGCGCACGTTACGTGAACTGTCACCGTCGAGCTTGAGCAACACCCCCTTGAGGTTGAGAATGATGTCTGTAACATCCTCCGCAACGCCGGGAACGGTGCTGAACTCGTGCAGAACACCCTTGATGCGCACCGACGTGATGGCCGCACCCTGCAGGGAAGAGAGCAGCACACGACGCAAGGCATTGCCGAGCGTGGTGCCGAAACCGCGCTCGAACGGCTCGGCAGTAAACTTGCCATAGGTCGCCGTCAGCGTGTCCTTGTCAACCTGGAGACTTTTCGGTTTGATCAATTCGCTCCAGTTTTTATGCATGCGAAGCCTCCATCATGAGGTTGCCTGAGAAAGGAGAATCCGGCATAGGCCGGACAGTGCCGGTTACTTCGAGTAGAGCTCGACGATCAGCTGTTCCTGGAAGGTCGGCGTGGTCATCTCGGCACGCACCGGCAGAGTCTTGACCGTCCCTTTGAAACCGGTGCGATCGACATCGACCCAGGAAGGGAGGCCGCGGCGCATCACGCCGTCGAGAGCCTCGTTGATCCGCGCCACCTGGCGGCTCTTTTCGCGCAACTCCACAACATCACCCGGGCGCACCAGATAAGAGGGGATATTGACCTTGCGGCCGTTGACCACGAAGTGGCTGTGGCGCACCAGCTGGCGTGCCTCGGTACGCGAAGTGGCAAATCCCATGCGATAAACCATGCTGTCGAGGCGACGCTCCAACAGCACCAGCAGGTTCTCGCCGGTGACACCCTTCATGCGCTCGGCCTTCTCGAAATAGGAGCGGAACTGGTTCTCCAGAAGCCCGTAGGTACGCTTGACCCTTTGCTTTTCACGCAACTGCGTACCGTAATCGGAGACTTTGACGCGACCCTGACCGTGCTGGCCGGGAGCATAGTTACGACGCTCGAGGGCACACTTGTCGGTGAAACAACGATCGCCCTTGAGAAACAGCTTCATATTTTCCCGACGGCACATGCGGCAGACGGGTCCGGTATATCTGGCCAAGGTTCTTCCTCCTTGCTGTGGTTAGACTCTTCTGCGCTTCGGGGGACGGCAGCCGTTGTGCGGAATCGGCGTGACGTCCTTGATCAGGGTGATATTCAACCCGACGGCCTGCAGCGCCCGCAGAGCCGACTCACGCCCGGACCCGGGACCCTTGACCCAGACCTCGACGCTACGCAGTCCGTGCTCCTGGGCCTTCTTCGCCGCGTCCTCCGCTGCAACCTGGGCTGCAAACGGGGTGCTCTTGCGGCTGCCTTTAAAACCCTTGGCGCCGGAAGTCGACCAGGAGATCACATTGCCGCTGACATCGGTGATGGTGACAATGGTATTGTTGAAGGTCGCCTGGATGTGGGCAACCCCGGTCGAAATATTCTTGCGTTCAATTTTTTTGCGTACACGCTTGCCAGGTTTGGCCATGATTCACTCCTACTTCTTCTTACCGGCGACGGTTTTGCGCGGGCCCTTGCGGGTCCGGGCATTGGTTTTGGTACGCTGCCCACGCGCCGGCAACCCTTTGCGGTGGCGCAGACCACGATAACAGCCGAGATCCATCAGGCGCTTGATCCCCATGGTCACATCACGCCGCAAATCACCCTCGACTTTATATTCGCCGTCGATAGTCTTGCGGATTCTGGCGACCTCATCCTCAGTCAGGTTGTCGGTTCGAGTGTCGAAATCAACCCCGGCCTTGACAAGAATGTTCTGTGAAGTAGAACGCCCGATTCCATAAATGTAGGTCAGGGCGATCTCGATCCGCTTATTCCTGGGCAAATCGATACCAGCGATGCGTGCCAATGTCTGATCCTCCTAAAAGATTAACCCTGTCTCTGTTTGTGCTTGGGATTTTCGCAGATGACGCGAACGGTTCCCTTGCGCTTGATGATTTTGCACTTGTCGCAAATGCCTTTGACTGACGAACGGACTTTCATGATCTTACCTCTGCGATGTCGGCTTCTGCCGATCGGCTCGCCGCGCCTCAAATCCTGGTCAGAATTTCCGGACCCTGATCGGTGATGGCAACGGTATGTTCAAAGTGGGCAGACCGCATGCCATCCTGAGTTACCGCGGTCCAGCCGTCTTCCAATATCCTTACGCCGGGAACACCGGCATTAATCATCGGCTCGATCGCCAGAGTCATCCCCGGCTTGAGTCGCGGTCCCTGCCCGGGGACCCCGAAGTTCGGCAATTGCGGTGCTTCATGCAACTTGCGGCCGATGCCGTGGCCGACGAACTCCCTGACGACACTGAACCCCTGCGGTTCAACCCAGGACTGCACGGCGTGAGAAATATCCGAGAGCCGCGCTCCGGGAACCGCCGTGGCGATTGCCCTGTCCAAAGCTTCACGGGTTGCCTTTACCAGGCGACCAGTTGCCTCATCGATTCGGCCAACCGGCACCGTAATCGCTGCATCACCGTAGAAACCCTGGTACAGCACCCCGAAATCGATGCTCAGGATGTCGCCTTCCTGCAACGGGCGACGGTCAGGGAAACCATGCACGACGCGGTCGTTGGGAGATGCGCAAAGTGCGTAGGGGAAACCACCATACCCCTTGAACGCCGGCTTCGCGCCAAGCCGCAGGCATTCCTGCTCTGCAACCTTATCCAACTCCCCGGAGGTGATGCCGGGGACGATCAACTCTTCCAGCCGGGCCAAAATCTCAGCGACAATCCGCCCCGCCGCCCGCATCTTCTGCAATTCGGCGGCGCTCTTCAAAACAATCACTCTAGCCTGCCTGCAAAGCTGACAGAATCTGCTCCTGAACGACCGGAATCGACTGCATGCCGTCAAGTTCGGCCAGCAAGCCCGCCTGACGATAGTAGGCAATCAACGGTTCGGTCTGCGCCGCATAAACGGAAAGCCGCCGCCGGATCGTAGCTTCCTGGTCATCATCGCGCTGATACAGCTCGCCGCCGCACGCATCGCAGCTTTCACCGCTGCGGGGCGGATCGAAGGTGACATGATAGCCGCGACCGCAACCACGGCAGGTGCGACGCCCCGTAAGACGCTGCACCAGAGCTTCCGCATCAACCGTCAGGGAAACAACCCGATCAAGCTGACGCCCAAGCCCGGCCAGAGTGGCCTGCAGCGCGTCGGCCTGAGCCACCGTGCGCGGAAAGCCGTCAAGGATGAACCCCCCCTGGCAGTCCCCCTCCTGCAGGCGCTCACGCACAATACCGATCACCACCTCATCCGGCACCAGCGCACCGGCGTCCATGAACCCCTTTGCCTGGAGACCCAGCGACGTACCGGCCTGAACCGCCCCCCTGAGGATGTCGCCTGTGGCAATTTGCGGAATGGCAAAACGCTCGACCAGCATCTTGGCCTGAGTCCCCTTGCCAGCTCCGGGCGGACCGAGCAGAATCAGCTTCATTACCTGAGCCACTTAGCCGCGGCGCCCCTTGATCGTAACGCCCTTCATGAATCCCTCGTAGGAACGGGAGATCAAGTGGGCTTCGATCTGCGACGCGGTATCCATGCCGACGCCGACCAGAATCAGCAGCGAAGTCCCCCCGAAATAGAAGGGGAGATTGAACTTGCCGATCAAAATGGTCGGCAGCACGCAGATCGCCGAGATGTAAAGCGCACCGGCAAAGGTCAAGCGACCCAGCACGGTATCGAGGTATTCGGCCGTCGGCTTGCCCGGACGCACGCCGGGGATATAGCCGCCATGTTTCTTGATGTTTTCCGCCACATCCGCCGGGTTAAAAGTCACAGCCGTATAGAAATAGCAGAAAAAGATGATAAAAGCTACAAAGAACAGATTATACAGCCAGTGCGACGGCGTCATTATCGAAGCAAAGGCCTGAACCCAGGGGACGTTGACAAAAGTGGCGATCGTCCCGGGAAACATGAGAATCGAGCTGGCAAAGATCGGCGGGATGACCCCGCTCATGTTGATCTTCAAAGGCAGATGACTGCTCTGCCCCCCCATGGTCCGCGCCCCGACCACGCGCTTGGCGTAGTGAATCGGAACTCGGCGTTGCCCCCGCTCCATGAAAACCACGGCCCAGATAACGGCGACCATTACTGCCAGAATCAGCAACATGACGACCGGTGACAGAACACCAGTATTCATGAGGCGGAGGCTGTTGACGATGGCGCCAGGGATTTCGGCAACAATCCCGGCAAAAATGATCAGGGAGATGCCGTTGCCGATACCGCGCTCGGTAATCTGCTCACCGAGCCACATAATGAATGCGGTCCCCGCGGTCAGCGTGATCACCGTGAGGACGACGAAGCCGATCCCCTGGGAATGAACCACCGGTTCACCGGCCGGACCACGCATAGTCTGCAAACCGATCGCAATGCCGGTCCCCTGGATGATCGAAAGCAGAACCGTGCCGTAACGGGTCCAGCGGGTGATGGTCTTGCGCCCCTGCTCCCCCTCCTTGGCCATCCGCTCGACCGGTTCCCAAACCACGGTCAGCAACTGCAGGATGATCGAGGCGCTGATGTACGGCATGATCCCCAGCGCGAAGATCGTCATCCGCTCCAGAGCCCCGCCGGTAAAGGCGCTGACCAATCCAAGCAGAGTCCCCTGCGTCCCTTGGAAAAACTGCGCAAGAGCCATGCGGTCAATCCCTGGCAACGGGATATGACAGCCGATCCGATAAACCGTCAGCATCCCCAGGACAAAAAGGATGCGTCGGCGCAGTTCAGGGATGCTGAATACGGTCTGGATTTTATCGAACAAGGCTAGAGAACCTCGGCGGTGCCGCCGGCCGCAGCGATCTTCTCCTGGGCCGACTTGCTGAACTTGTGGGCCTTGACAGTCAGCGCCTTGGTCAGCTCGCCATCACCGAGAACCTTGACGCCGTCCTTGATCTGCCCGACCAGCCCGGCCTTGCCCAGAGCCTCGATGTCAACAACGCTGCCGGCTTCGAAAAGCTCGAGGTCACGCAGATTGACAAGGGCGTATTCCCTGTGGGTCAACGGATTAAAACCACGCTTCGGGAGACGGCGCTGAAGGGGCATCTGGCCACCTTCGAAACCGGGCTTGACACTCCCCCCGGCACGCGCCTTCTGGCCTTTATGCCCCTTCCCTGCAGTCTTGCCGGTACCGGAGCCATGGCCTCGACCGATGCGCTTGCGATTGCGATGCGAGCCGAGTGCCGGCTGCAGATTGCTCAGATCCATGGTCATCTATCCTTCGTGCTTATTCTTCAACAGATACCAGGTGCGAAACTTTGCCGATCATGCCGCGAATTGCCGGGGTGTCCTGCAGCGTCACCGTCTGGTTCAGACGGCGCAGACCAAGACCGTTCAGCACTTTGGTGAAGTATTCAGCGCGCCCGATACCGCTGCGCTTGAGAGTAACCTTGATATCAGCCATGTGCGTATCCCTTTTCAGGCGGTTTCATCGTCGCCCTCGGCCAAACCACGCCGGGCGATGATCTCTTCCGGATCCTGCAGCAACTGCAGAGCCCGCATGGTCGCCTTGACCACATTGTGGGGGTTGTTGGACCCCAGACACTTGGAAAGAATGTCGCTGATCCCTGCCACCTCGAGGATGGCGCGGGTCGCACCGCCGGCAATCACGCCGGTCCCCTGGGAAGCCGGTTTAAGCAGCACCTTGCCGGCGCCGAACTTGCCAAGGACATCATAAGGAATGGTTGTCCCCTGGCGCGGTACCGAGATCATGCTCTTCTTGGCCTGCTCCACGCCTTTACGGATGGCTTCCGGCACCTCGCGTGCCTTGCCGAGACCGTAACCGACCTTGCCGGCACCGTCACCGACTACCACCAGGGCCGAGAAGCTGAAACGACGGCCACCCTTGACAACCTTCGCCGTGCGGCTGATGTGAATCACACGGTCAAGGAAATTGCTTTCGCTGGTTTCAACGCGCTGCAAGCTCGCCTCCTATGGCTCAGAAAGACAGTCCGGCTTCACGGGCCGCATCGGCCAACGCCTTGACCCGACCGTGGTAGAGAAAACCGTTACGGTCGAAGACCACCTGGGTGATATTTTTTGCCAGGGCCTGCTCGGCGATCTGCTTGCCGATCAGTTTGGCAGCCTCGACATTACCGCTTGATTTCAGATCGCCCTTGGTCCCCTTGGCAACAGTCGAGACTGCAACCAGCGTGGTACCGGTGGTGTCCTCGATGATCTGAGCGTAGATATGCTTGGCGCTGCGGAACACGCAAAGTCGCGGCCGCTCCTGGGAGCCGGTGACTTTGCGGCGAACCCGCACCTGACGCTTCTGACGGGCTTCCCGCCGTTCTTTCGCGAAATTCACGATCTCACCTCGTCACTTACTTCTTGCCGCCGGCTTTACCGGCCTTGCGCAGAATGCGCTCATCAGCGTACTTGATCCCCTTCCCCTTGTAAGGCTCGGGCGGACGGAAGGAACGGATCTTGGCCGCAGTCGCTCCAACCAGTTCCTTGTCGATACCGGTCAGGGTGATTTTGGTCTGTTTGTCGACCTCCGCGGCAATGCCGGCAGGAAGAGGGTACTCCACCGGATGGGAATAACCCAGCGCGAGATTCAGCACCGTCCCCTTGAGTTCGGCGCGGTAACCGACGCCGTTAATTTCGAGACTCTTGGAGAAACCCTTGGTCACACCTTCGACCATGTTGGCAACCAGAGTTCTGGTCAGGCCCTGCAGCGCGCCGCCGCTTGCCGGATTTTTGGGGCTGACCTGAATCTGATCAGCCTCGACATTGACCACGACCTGGTCATGCAGTTCCCGCTCGAGACGGCCCTTTGGCCCCTCGACCTTTACATTCCGGCCAGCAAGGGCGACCTTGACCCCGGCAGGTATAACAATCGGTTTTTTGCCGATGCGCGACATTGCTTGTATCTCCTCAGACAGGATTCTAGGCGGTTACCAGATCGTGCAGAGCACTTCGCCGCCGATGGCGGCGGCACGGGCCGCAGTATCATCCATAACCCCCTTGGAGGTCGACAGGATGGCCGAGCCGATACCGTTCTTGACCTTCGGGATATCATCCTTGGCCACGTAAATGCGCCGGCCAGGAGAAGAAACCCGCGTGATCTCGTGGATGACCGGCAGATTGTTACCGTCATACTTCAGATAAACGCGCAACACCCCTTGCTTGTCGTCGCTGATCACCTTGAAATTCCGGATGTAGCCGAGGTTTTTCAAGACAGTCGCGACGGCGACCTTTAGGTTGGACGACGGGATGTCGACCTTGGGGTGTTTAGCCATCACCGCATTGCGGATGCGGGTCAGCATGTCAGCGATTGGATCCGTCATACCCATGAAGACTGCTCCTTATCAACCGGTTACCAACTGGACTTGACCACACCCGGAAGTTTTCCCTGGGCGGCCAGCTTGCGCAGGCAGATCCTGCACATATCGAACTTGCGGTAGTATGCACGCGGCCGACCACAAATCGGGCAGCGATTATACTGTCTTACCTTGAACTTGGCCGGGCGGGCGGCCTTGATGCGCATCGATTTCTTTGCCACGATAATCCTCCGCTAGGCTGCTGCAGACTGTTTCCGGAACGGCATGCCGAGAGCGGTGAGCAGAGCCCGACCCTCCTCGTCAGTGCGCGCACTGGTGACAATGGAGATATTCATGCCTTTGACCTTGTCGATCTTCTCGATGTCGATCTCTGGGAAAATCAGCTGTTCGCGAATGCCCAGCGTGTAGTTGCCGCGACCGTCAAACCCCTTGGGCGAGACCCCCTTGAAGTCACGCACGCGCGGCAGCGCCACATTGATGAGACGATCAAGGAATTCGTAGGCCCGCTCGCGACGCAACGTCACCATGCAGCCGATCGGCATCCCCTCGCGCAACTTGAAGGTTGCGATAGAGCGCTTGGCGCGGGTGATGACCGCTTTCTGCCCGGTAATGCGCGACAGTTCCTCGACGGCGGATTCCAGAATCTTGATATTCTGGATCGCTTCGCCAAGGCCCATATTGATCACGACCTTCTCGATGCGGGGGACTTCCATCACGTTCTTCAGCTGCAGATCCTGCTGCAGTTTCGGCGCGAATTCTTTCTGATACTGGTCCTTAAGCCTGGCCATGAACATCCTCCCTACTTGTCCAGGATCTCGTTGCACTTCTTGCAGAAGCGCGCCTTGCTGCCATCTTCCAGGATACGGATCCCGGTGCGCGACGGCTTGTTGCACCCCTTGCACAGGACCTGAACATTGGAGGCAGCAAACGGTGCTTCCTTCTCGATAATTCCGCCCTGATTGTTGGTACGGGTCGGCCGGGTGTGCCGCTTGACCACATTCAGGCTTTCGACCACCACCTGGCCGCGTTCGGGGAGCACGCGGACGATCTTGCCGCTCTTCCCCTTTTCCTTCCCGGCAATCACCATCACCAGGTCATCTTTTTTGACATGCAGCTTCTTGACTGCCATGGCGTTCACACTCCCAACTGCTTATAGAACTTCAGGGGCCAGCGAAACAATCTTCATGAACTTCTTGGCGCGCAGCTCGCGTGCCACCGGGCCGAAGATACGGGTGCCGACCGGTTCGCCGGCCGCATTGACAACCACGGCCGAATTGTTATCGAAACGGATGTATGAACCATCGGCCCGCGGCACTTCCTTGGCCGTCCGCACGATGACCGCGCGTACGACATCACCTTTTTTCACCCTCGAATTGGGAAGGGCTTCCTTGACCGAGCAAATGATGATATCGCCCAGCCCGGCATATTTGCGCTTCGACCCGCCAGGGACTTTGATGCAGCAGAGTCTCCGGGCACCGGAGTTGTCTGCGACATCAAGCATGGTCTGCATCTGAATCATGGCCGGTTATCTCCTAAGACCTTAGACGGTTACGTGTTTTTCAAGGATTTCCCGGACGCGCCAGCGCTTGTCTTTCGACAGCGGGCGGGTCTCGACGATCAGCACCTTGTCGCCGATCGCGCACTCGTTGCGTTCGTCGTGGGCCTTGCAGGTCACGCGCCGCTTAATATATTTCTTATAGGTCGGGTGCTTGACGATGTTGTCCACGCGGACCACGACCGTCTTGTCCATCTTGTCACTGACGACCACACCCATCCGGGTTTTCCGGTTGCCTCGCTCTGTGCTCATTTGCGTCCTCGCCTTTGCGCTTAACCGCGTTTTTCCTGCAGAATCGTCTTGACGCGGGCAATCTCTTTCCGTACCTGAGGAATGCGCGCGCTGTTTTCCAGGTGACCGGTGTGCAACTGGAAGCGCAGGTTGAACAGTTCCTGGCTCAGATCAGTCGCTTTCCGGTTTAGCTCGTCGGCACTCAGGGCCCGCAATTCCTTAGCCTTCATGGCCGGTCTCCTCACGAATCAACAGCTTGGTCTTCATCGGCAGCTTGTGCGCGGCCAGACGGAACGCCTCGCGGGCGATCTCCTCGGTGACACCTTGCATCTCATACAGCACCATCCCCGGGCGCAC
This sequence comes from uncultured Geobacteraceae bacterium, assembly GCA_964603155.1. Lineage (GTDB taxonomy): Bacteria > Desulfobacterota > Desulfuromonadia > Desulfuromonadales > BM103 > VAUL01. Next base: position 97,826 of record CAZRTZ010000002.1, read on the forward strand.
CACGCAAACCCAGCTGTCCGGGGAGCCCTTGCCGCTGCCCATACGGGTTTCAGCAGGCTTACGGGTCAACGGCTTGTGCGGAAATGCCCGGATCCAGATATTGCCGCCACGCTTGATGTAGCGTGTCATGGCGCGACGAGCGGCCTCAATCTGGCGTGCGGAAAGGAAACCGCAGTCGACGGCCTGCAGGCCGAAATCGCCGAAGTTCAGATCTGTGCCACCGGCGGCAGCACCCTTCATCCGGCCCTTGAATTGTTTTCTATGTTTGACCTTTTTAGGCATCAACATGGCAGGTCAGCTCCTATCAACGATTCTGCTGCAACTGGTCGCGGTCGAGAATCTCGCCCTTGAAGACCAGGACTTTGACACCGATAATCCCGTAGGTCGTCTTCGCCTCGGCAAAACCGTAATCGATGTCGGCACGCAGGGTGTGCAACGGCACACGACCTTCACGGTACCACTCGCGCCGGCTCATCTCGGCACCACCCAGGCGACCGGAACACTCGATCTTGATCCCCTCGGCACCAAACTTGAGAGCCTGGCTGACGGCTTTCTTCATCGCACGGCGGAAAGCTACGCGGCGTTCGAGTTGGAGGGCAACGTTCTCAGCCACCAGTTGCGCATCAATCTCCGGCTTGCGCACTTCCTGGATATTGATGAAGACTTCCTTGTCGGTCAGCTTGGACAGGTCCTTCTTCAGCGCCTCGACTTCGGAGCCCTTCTTGCCGATGATGATCCCCGGGCGCGCAGCGAAGATGTTCACCTTCGCCTTGCTGGCCGCGCGCTCGATCTCGACCTTGGAAATACCTGCATGATAGAGGCGCTTCTTGAGGTAGTCGCGCAGCTTGAGGTCTTCATGAAGCAGCCCGCAGTAATCCTTCTCCGCGTACCACTTCGACTCCCAGGTGCGAATAACCCCGAGACGGAACCCTACTGGATGAACTTTCTGGCCCAAACCTTCACCTCCTCGTGCGGTTACTGCTCACCCAACACCACGGTAATGTGGCTGGTCGGCTTGCGGATGCGGCTGGCGCTGCCACGCCCCTTCGGCATGAAACGGCGCAGAACTGGTCCTTGATCGACAAAGATCGTCTTGACGAAGAGACGGTCGACGTCACTAACCCCCTTCTGCTCGGCATTCGCCACCGCAGAACTGACCAGTTTAGCGACAATTTCAGCCGCCTTCTGGGGGGAAAACTTCAAAATGTTCAGCGCTTCCTGAACCCGCTTGCCGCGCACCATGTCGGTGACCAAGCGGGCCTTTTGCGGGGAGAGGCGCACGAAACTCAATTTGGCACAGGCTTCCATGAACCGTTACTCCTTGGGCTCTTACTTTTTCTTCTTCTTGTCAGCGCCGTGCCCGAAGTAGGTGCGGGTCGGAGCGAATTCGCCGAGCTTATGACCGACCATATTCTCGGTCACAAAAACCGGGATGAATTTCTTGCCGTTATGGACGGCAAAGGTCTGGCCAACAAACTCCGGAATAATCGTGGAACGACGCGACCAGGTCTTGATGACCTTGCCCGGGCTCCCTTCCCCTGATTTCTGCACCTTGCGCGCGAGGCTTTCCTCGACGTACGGGCCCTTCTTGATCGATCTCGCCACGGTTGTCTCCTGTCCGCGATCTTACTTGGTCCGCTTGCGTACGATGAAGCGGTCGGTCCGTTTATTGGAACGGGTTTTGTAGCCTTTGGTCGGCACACCCCACGGGGTGACCGGATGACGTCCGCCAGAGCTCTTCCCTTCGCCACCACCATGCGGGTGATCAACCGGGTTCATAGCCACGCCGCGCGATTGCGGACGCTTGCCGAGCCAGCGGTTACGACCGGCCTTGCCAATCTTGACAATTTCATGCTCGACATTGCCGACCTGGCCGATCGTGGCGCAGCAGTCCTGCAGCACCAGGCGAACTTCGCCAGAGGGGAGACGCAACTGGGCATACTTCCCTTCCTTCGCGGCAATCATCGCATAGGTCCCGGCGCTGCGGGCCAGCTGCCCGCCCTTGCCGACCTTGAGCTCAACATTGTGCACCCAGGTGCCCAGCGGAATCGAACGGATGCTCAGTGCGTTCCCCGGCTTGATGTCAGCCTGATCACTGGCCATCACCACATCCCCAACATTGATCCCCACAGGGGCCAGGATGTAGCGCTTCTCGCCATCGACATAGTTGAGCAGGGCAATGCGCGCCGAACGGTTCGGGTCGTACTCGATGCTCGCGACCTTGGCCGGGATGTCCTTCTTGTCGCGCTTGAAATCAATCAGTCGATACCGCTGCTTGTGGCCACCACCGGTGTGCCGCTGAGTGATGCGGCCGACATTGTTGCGACCGCCTGATTTCTTGGCGGGCGCCAGCAACGATTTTTCCGGGGTTGATGTCGTAATCTCCTCGAACGTCAAGGAGGTCATTTGACGGCGACCCGGAGAGGTCGGCTTGAACTTTTTGATCGCCATTATTGCTACTCCGTCAGAGAGGTTTCACGAATGCTCAGACGCCGAAGAAATCAATCGTCCCCTCGGCGAGGGTGACATATGCTTTCTTCACTGCGGACCGCTTGCCAAAATTACGGCCGAATCTCTTGGCCTTGCCGGCGGTGATCGAAGTACGCACATCCTTGACCTTGACCTTGAAGGCCTTTTCCACGGCCTGCTTGATCTCGATCTTGTTGGCGTCACCATTGACTTCGAACGTAATGACCTGACCGGCCTCGCGCTGCAGGTTGGATTTCTCCGTAATCAGCGGCCGCTTGAGAATCTGGTAAAGAGGTTTCATTGGGCCAGAGCTCCTTCGATCTGCTCAACCGCAGCTTCGGTCAGCACCAGACAGGGGTACTTCATCACATCGTAAACATTCACCCCTTCGGCACGCAGCACCTTGACATTCGGCAGATTGCGCGCCGAGAGTTCCAGGTTATGGTTGTCGCCTTCGACAACGACCAGAGCCTTCACAAGTTCGAAGCGCTTGAGCACTTCCACGAAACCCTTTGTGCTGACCTGGGCGAGCTCCAGTGCGTTGAGAACCACCATCTGCTCGTCACGGTAGCGAGCCGAGAGCGCACTCTTGAGAGCGGCCTTCTTGACCTTGCGGTTGAGTTTGAACTCGTAATCACGCGGAGTAGGACCGAATACCGTGCCGCCACCGACGTGGTTGGGAGCGCGCCGGCTGCCCTGGCGGGCGTTACCGGTCCCCTTCTGTTTGTACGGCTTCCTGCCGCCACCGCTTACTTCCGTGCGGTTTTTGGTCTTGGCCGTCCCCTGGCGGCGTGCCGCCAACTGGAAACGGACCATGTCGTGAATCAGGTATTCCTTGACATCGGTGTTGAATACCGCGTCGGCCAGCTCACGCTCGGCAACCTGGGTGCGGTTGATGTCATAAACTGCAATTTTTGCCATGACGAAACTCCGTCCGAAAATCGAATCGACTTACTTCTTGGCCTTGATGCCCTTGCGGATCACAACCAGACCGTGATTCGGCCCGGGAAGTGCGCCCTTGACCAAAATCAGATTCTGGGCGGCACGCACTTCAACGACTTCCAGATTCTGCGTGGTAATTTGCTTGTTGCCCATCTGCCCGGCCATGCGCTTCCCCTTGAAGACGCGGGAAGGCCATGCGCTGCAACCGATTGAACCGGGGAGACGATGAAAGTTCGATCCGTGGGCCCCGGGCCCCCCGCCGAAGTGCCAGCGCCGAACCACGCCCTGGAACCCCTTGCCTTTGCTGGTTCCGGTGACATCGACGATGTCACCAGGCTTGAACACCGCATCGCAGGTGACCTGGTCACCAACCTGGTAAGCATCCAGATTGGCGGCGTGCAATTCGCGCAGGTGAGCGAAAGCACCCTGATCGGCCTTGCGGAAATGCCCCAACAGAGGCTTGCTGACGCGATGAGCCTTCTTGGCGCCGAAGCCAAGTTGCAGGGCGTCGTAACCGTCACTGGTCACGGTCTTCTTCTGCAGGACCGTGCACGGCCCGGCCTCAACTACGGTGACAGGAATCCAGCGGCCGTCGGCCGCGAAGACCTGGGTCATCCCCAGCTTTTTTCCCAAAATTCCCTCGATCATGACACTACCTTCTCGCTGTCTTACAGCTTGATTTCGACATCGACCCCAGCCGAGAGGTCGAGTTTCATCAAGGCATCAACCGTCTGCTGGGTCGGCTCGAGGATATCAAGCAACCGTTTGTGGGTGCGCATCTCGAACTGTTCACGGCTCTTCTTGTCGATGTGCGGTCCGCGCAATACGCAGTACTTGTTGATGACCGTCGGCAGAGGAATCGGTCCGGCCACCCGGGCGCCAGTGCGCTTGGCGGTATCGACAATCTCGTTAACCGACTGGTCGAGCAGTTTGTGATCATACGCCTTGAGGCGAATGCGAATCTTCTGGTTCTGCATTGAGCGTCCCCTTGCTTGCTGTTCTATCTGAGTCTTACTGGATGATGTCGGTGACAGCGCCGGCGCCAACGGTGCGCCCGCCTTCACGGATCGCGAAGCGCAGCCCCTTGTCCATCGCGATCGGCGTAATCAGGTCGATCGTCATCGCGATGTTGTCCCCAGGCATAACCATCTCCACACCTTCGGGCAGCTCGCACACACCGGTCACGTCCGTCGTCCGGAAGTAGAACTGCGGGCGATACCCCTTGAAGAACGGCGTGTGACGACCGCCCTCTTCCTTGGTCAGAACGTACGCTTCCGCCTTGAACTTGGTGTGCGGGGTGATGCTCCCCGGCTTCGCCAGAACCTGGCCGCGCTCGATGTCCTCACGCTTCACGCCGCGCAGCAGCACGCCGACGTTGTCGCCAGCCTGACCCTGATCCAGCAGCTTGCGGAACATCTCGACACCGGTCACGACCGTCTTGGCGGTCGCCTTGATGCCGACGATCTCCACTTCCTCCTGAACCTTGACCACGCCGCGCTCGATACGACCGGTCGCAACCGTCCCACGACCAGAAATCGAGAACACGTCTTCCACCGGCATCAGGAACGGCTTGTCGATCGCACGCTCAGGCTGCGGAATGTAGCTGTCCACCGCATCCATCAGGTTCAGAACCGGCTTGCACGCCGCGCACTCTTCCTTGCCGCAACCACACTCCAGGGCCTTCAGCGCGCTCCCGGGGATGATCGGAATATCGTCGCCGGGGAACTCGTACGCCGACAGCAACTCGCGCAGCTCCAGCTCCACCAGCTCCATCAATTCGGCGTCGTCCACCATGTCGGCCTTGTTCAGGAACACCACCATCGCCGGAACGCCAACCTGGCGCGCCAGCAGAATGTGCTCGCGGGTCTGCGGCATCGGACCGTCCGCCGCCGAACACACCAGGATCGCACCGTCCATCTGCGCGGCGCCGGTGATCATGTTCTTCACGTAGTCAGCGTGGCCCGGGCAGTCAACGTGCGCATAGTGACGATTGGCCGTCTCGTACTCAACGTGGGCGGTCGCAATCGTGATCCCGCGCTCGCGCTCCTCAGGGGCCTTGTCGATCTGGTCGAACGCCGTGAACTGCGCCCACCCCTTGTTCGACAACACCTTGGTGATCGCTGCCGTCAGGGTCGTCTTGCCGTGGTCAACGTGCCCGATCGTCCCGATGTTTACGTGCGGCTTTGTCCGCTCAAATTTCGCCTTCGCCATCGCTGTCTCTCCTTATCGCTGGCTATCTTGCTCAACCCTTGGACTTGGCCACGATCTCTTCGGCCAGAGCCTTGGGTACCTGCTCGTAGTGGGAAAACACCATGGTGTAGGTGGCGCGGCCCTGGGTGGAGCTGCGCAGGTCGGTAGCGTAACCGAACATGTTGGCAAGCGGCACGGTCGCACCGATCACCTGGGCACTACCGCGACCTTCCATGCCGGTCACCCGGCCCCGGCGACCGCTCAGATCACCCATGACGTCGCCCATGTATTCGTCCGGGCAAACAACTTCGACAGCCATCATCGGTTCAAGCAGCACCGGCGCGGCCTTGGCGGCGCCTTCCTTGAAGCCCATTGATCCGGCGATCTTGAACGCCATCTCCGAGGAGTCGACGTCGTGATAGGAGCCGTCGAAGCAGCTGACACGCACGTCGACGATCGGGAAGCCGGCCAGTACACCCTTCTCGGAAGCTTCCTCGGCACCCTTGCCGACGGCAGGGATGTACTCCTTGGGGATAACCCCGCCCTTGATCTCGTCGACGAACTCGAAGCCGGAGCCGGGCTCGAGGGGCTCGATGCGCAGCCAGCAATCGCCGTACTGACCACGGCCGCCGGACTGGCGAACGAACTTGCCCTGAACCTCGACCTTCTTGGTGATCGTCTCGCGGTAGGCCACCTGCGGCGCACCGATATTGGCTTCGACCTTGAATTCACGCTTCATGCGGTCGACGATGATCTCCAGGTGCAACTCGCCCATCCCGGAGATGATGACCTGACCGGTCTCCTCGTCGGTGCGCACGCGCAACGACGGGTCCTCCTGGATCAGCTTCTGCAGGGCGGTCCCCATCTTCTCCTGGTCGGCCTTGGTTTTCGGCTCGATGGCGATATGGATGACCGGCTCGGGGAATTCCATCGCCTCGAGCAGACAAACGCTCTTTTCGTCGCAGAGCGTGTCTCCGGTGGTGGTGAATTTAAGACCAACAGCGGCAGCGATATCGCCGGAATAAACTTCCTTGATCTCCTCGCGCTTGTTGGCGTGCATCTTGAGCAGACGCCCGAAACGCTCCTTTTTCTGCTTGGTGGCGTTGTAGATGCCGGCGCCGGATTCGGCGACACCGGAATAGACGCGGAAGAAGGTCAGCTGCCCGACAAACGGGTCGGTCATGATCTTGAACGCCAGCGCCGCAAACGGACCTTTGTCATCGGCCGGGCGCGTCAGTTCCTCACCGTTGTCAGGGTTGATCCCCTTGATCGGAGGGACGTCGGTCGGCGCCGGCATGTAATCGACAACGGCATCGAGAAGGGTCTGCACCCCTTTGTTCTTGAAGGCGGAGCCGCACAGAACCGGGTTGATTTGCAGACTGCTGGTGGCCTTGCGGATACCGGCCTTGAGCTCAGCTTCAGTGAGTTCCTCGCCGCCGAGATACTTCTCCATCAGTTCGTCGTCGTTGGCGCTGATCTCCTCGATCATCGCTTCGCGGGCGGCCTGCGCCTCGTCGAGCAGGTCGGCGGGAATATCACTGACCGTGTATTTGGCACCAAGCGACTCGTCATCCCACAGGATCGCCTTCATCTGGATGAGGTCGATGACACCGCGGAACTTGTCTTCTTTGCCGATGGGGAGTTGGATCGGCACCGGATTGGCACCGAGGCGGTCGCGCATCATCTTGAGGCCGCGATCGAAATCTGCACCGATGCGGTCCATCTTGTTGATGAAAGCGATGCGGGGGACACCGTATTTGTCGGCCTGACGCCAGACCGTTTCGGACTGGGGCTCAACACCGCCGACCGAACAGAAGACGGCGACGGCGCCGTCAAGAACACGCAGGGATCGCTCGACTTCGATGGTGAAGTCGACGTGGCCGGGGGTGTCGATGATGTTGATGCGATGGTCGTTCCAGAAGCAGGTGGTCGCCGCGGAGGTGATGGTAATACCACGCTCCTGCTCCTGCTCCATCCAGTCCATGGTGGCGGCACCGTCATGGACCTCACCGATCTTGTGCGAAACCCCGGTGTAGTAGAGGATGCGCTCGGTCGTGGTCGTCTTACCGGCATCAATGTGGGCCATGATGCCGATGTTGCGGGTTTTATCAAGTGAAACGAGTCGTGCCACGTCAGTTCGTCCTTAACTGCCTTACCAGCGGTAGTGCGCAAAGGCCTTGTTGGCCTCGGCCATGCGGTGGGTATCTTCCTTCTTCTTCACCGAGGCGCCGCGGTTGTTAGCGGCATCAAGGAACTCGGCAGCCAGGCACTCACGCATGGTCTTCTCGTTGCGCCCACGGGCATAAGCGATAATCCAGCGGATGGCGAGGGCATTACGCCGCTCGGCACGGATCTCGACGGGAACCTGGTAGGTGGCGCCACCGACGCGACGCGACTTGACCTCGACGACCGGCCGAACGTTCTCAACCGCCTTCTTGAACACATCCAGCGGCTCCTCGCCCGTACGCTCCTTGATCAGGTCGAACGCACCGTAGACGATCTGCTCGGCAGTGCTCTTCTTGCCACTGAGCATGACGACGTTCATGAATTTGGCAACCAGTCGGTCATTGTACTTGGGATCAGGCAGGATCACCCGCTTGGCCACTTCTCTTCTTCTCGGCATAACGTCCTCTCAGCCTCGAGCGTTTACTTGGGGCGCTTGGCGCCGTAGCGCGACCGCGACTTCATGCGGCCCTTGACACCGGCCAGATCGAGCGTGCCACGCACGATGGTGTAGCGCACCCCCGGAAGGTCCTTGACACGACCGCCGCGCACCAGCACGACGGAGTGCTCCTGAAGGTTGTGGCCGACTCCCGGGATGTAGGAGGTCACCACGATCCCGCTGGTGAGACGCACACGGGCGACCTTGCGAAGCGCCGAGTTCGGCTTCTTCGGGGTGGTGGTGTAGACACGGGTGCACACTCCGCGCTTCTGCGGGTTGCCCCGCAGCGCCGGCGCGCTCGACTTGTCCTTTTTTTCCTCGCGACCCTTGCGGATCAACTGGTTGATCGTCGGCATCGAATTACTCCCGATATCTGCGTATTCGTGACGTTGAAAGAGCAGAGCCCCCCAGAAGAGGGGGGGAAACCCGGCGAAGTTATCAGGCCGCCCCCCCCCTGTCAAGCAATTTCTGCGGGAACTGATTTTTTTCTGTTCGGCTATTCCAGATCCTGATCGGCCTCTTCGCCGGGCTCCAGATTATAGCCGGTCGACAAGGCAGCAACTTCCTCGTCATAGGCCGATTCAGCATCCTCATCGATCTCCTCGGGGAGCGGCAATTGCTCCTCGGGGTCCTCGATCAGCAGCTTGGCGCTGCGGTACTTGGAGATGCCGGTCCCGGCGGGGATCAGCCGGCCCATGATGACGTTCTCCTTGAGGCCGCGCAGGAAGTCGACGCGCCCCTCGATGGCGGCCTGGGTCAGAACCTTGGTGGTTTCCTGGAAGGAGGCCGCCGAAATGAACGACTCGGTGGAGAGCGAGGCCTTGGTAATACCGAGCATCAACGGCTCACCCACCGCCGGCTTGCCGCCCTCGGCCAGAACCCGATTGTTTTCTTCCACGAACTGCCCGCGTTCGACCTGATCGTCCAGCAGGAAGCGGGTGTCGCCAACCTCCTTGATGCGCACACGGCGCAGCATCTGGCGGACGATGACCTCAATATGCTTGTCGTTGATCTTGACCCCTTGCAGACGATAGACCTCCTGGACCTCGTCAACCAGGTATTTGGCCAGTTCCTGCTCGCCGAGGACGCGCAGAATGTCATGCGGGTTGCTCGACCCGTCCATCAGCGGTTCACCGGCATGGACGAAATCGCCTTCGTGCACGCTGATGTGCTTGCCTTTCGGAATCAGGTACTCCTTGGGCTCACCGATCTCCGGCGTGACGATGACCTTGCGCTTGCCCTTGGCGTCCTTGCCAAAGCTGACGACCCCGTCAATCTCGGTAATGACCGCGTATTCCTTGGGCTTGCGGGCTTCGAACAGTTCGGCGACGCGCGGCAGACCGCCGGTGATGTCCTTGGTCTTGGTAGTTTCGCGCGGAATCTTGGCGAGGATGTCGCCGGCACTGACCACCTGGTCTTCCTGGATAGCGATGTTGGCACCGACCGGCATCATGTAACGCTGGATGGTGCGGCCGTTTTCGTCCTTGATCGAAATGCGCGGACGGCGGTCGGCCGCCTTCGATTCGATAATGACCTTGCGGGAGAGGCCGGTCACGTCATCGACCTGCTCCTCCATGGTCACCCCTTCAACCAAGTCGCCGAACTTCACCTTGCCGGACGCCTCGGTCAGAATCGGCATGGTGAACGGATCCCACTCGGCGATGACCGCCCCCTTGGTGACACCGCCACCCTCGGCGATGCGCAGGCGGGCCCCGTAGTTCACCCCGTAGCGCTCGCGCTCGCGGCCGGTCTCGTCCACCACGGCGACCTCGGCGTTACGGTTCATGACCACCAGGCCGCCTTCACTGTTGGTGGCAGTGTTGAGATTGATAAATTTGAGCGTACCGTCGGTGCGTGCTTCCAGAGAAGTCTGCTCGGCCTGCCGCGACGCCGTACCACCGATGTGGAACGTCCGCATGGTCAACTGGGTGCCCGGCTCGCCGATCGACTGGGCAGCGATGACCCCGACCGCTTCACCGAGATTGGCCAGATGACCGCGGGCCAGGTCGCGCCCGTAGCAGGTGGCACAGATCCCGCGGCGGCTCTGGCAGGAGAGCACCGAACGGATACGAATCTTTTCCAAACCGGCATCCTCGATCTTCTGGACCAGCGCCTCGTCGATCTCCCGGTTGGCCTCGACCAGAACCTCGTCGGTGACTGGATCGAGAATATCCTCCAAAGCGGTCCGGCCGAGGATGCGATCGCCGAGCGGTTCGATCACCTCGCCCCCTTCGATCAGGGAGCTGATGGTGATGCCGTCGAGGGTGCCGCAGTCGTCCTCGGTAATGATCGCATCCTGGGCGACATCAACCAGGCGGCGGGTCAGGTAACCGGAATTGGCGGTCTTGAGGGCGGTATCGGCCAGACCCTTGCGCGCGCCGTGGGTGGAGATGAAGTACTGGAGAACCGTCAGCCCCTCGCGGAAGTTGGCGGTGATCGGCGTCTCGATGATCGACCCATCAGGCTTGGCCATAAGACCGCGCATCCCGGCCAGCTGACGAATCTGCTGCTGGCTGCCGCGGGCACCGGAGTCGGCCATCATGTGAATCGGGTTGAAAGCCGTGACCTGCACGGTTTCGCCACTGGTCGAAGTCGCGGTTTCGACAGCCAGCTTGGACAGCATGTTCTGGGCGATATCCTCGGTGCACTTAGCCCAGATGTCGATGACCTTGTTGTAGCGCTCACCGTCGGTGATCAAACCTTCGGTATACTGGCTCTGGATCTCCTTGACCTCGTCGACCGCCTGGGCAATGCGCTCCTCCTTCCCTTCGGGAATCTTCATGTCGTCGAGGCAGATGGAGATACCGGCCAGGGTCGAGAAGCGGAAGCCTGTTTCCTTGAGCTTGTCGGCAAGGATGACGGTTTCCTTGTTGCCGGCCAGACGGAAGCAGACGTCGATCAACTCACCGACCTGCTTCTTGTTCATGACCCGGTTGATATAGCGGAACGGGATGACCGCAGGGACCACCTCGCGCAGCAGAACGCGCCCCACGGTAGTTTCAACGATCTCCGGCTGCCCCCCCTCTTCGGTGACCATGCGCGCCTTGATTTTCGCCTGCAGGTCGGCGGCGCCGGCATCGTAGGCCATGCGCACTTCCGAGGGCGAGGCGAAAATCTTGTTTTCGCCGGTGGCGAAAGCACGCTCGCGCGTCATCCAGTACAGGCCGAGAACCATGTCCTGGGAGGGGACGATGATCGGCTTGCCATGGGCCGGCGAGAGGATGTTGTTGGTCGACATCATCAGCACGCGCGCTTCGATCTGGCTCTCCACCGAAAGCGGCAGGTGCACGGCCATCTGGTCACCGTCGAAGTCGGCGTTGAAGGCGGTACAGACGAGAGGATGCAGCTGGATCGCCTTCCCCTCGATGAGCACCGGCTCGAAGGCCTGAATGCCGAGGCGGTGCAGGGTCGGAGCGCGGTTGAGCATGACCGGGTGTTCCTTGATCACCTCCTCCAGAACGTCCCAGACCTCGGGGCGCTCACGCTCGACCAGTTTCTTGGCGCTCTTGATGGTGGTGCAGTAGCCGCGCTCCTCAAGCTTGTTGTAGATAAACGGCTTGAACAGCTCAAGGGCCATCTTCTTCGGCAAACCGCACTGATGCAGCTTGAGTTCCGGCCCGACGACGATGACCGAGCGGCCGGAATAGTCGACGCGCTTGCCGAGCAGGTTCTGGCGGAAACGGCCGCCCTTCCCTTTCAGCATGTCGGAGAGCGACTTGAGCGGACGCTTGTTGGGACCGGTGATGGCCCGGCCGCGCCGGCCGTTGTCGAACAGGGCATCGACCGCTTCCTGCAGCATGCGCTTCTCGTTGCGAATGATGACCTCGGGCGCCCGCAACTCCATGAGCCGCTTGAGACGGTTGTTGCGGTTGATCACCCGGCGATAGAGATCGTTGAGGTCCGAGGTGGCGAAGCGACCGCCATCAAGCGGCACCAGCGGGCGCAACTCCGGGGGGAGGACCGGGATCGTCTCGAGAATCATCCACTCGGGACGGTTGCCGCTCTGCAGGAAGGCCTCGACCACCTTGAGGCGCTTGGCGACTTTCTTGCGTTTGGCTTCGCTGGCGGCATCGACCATCTCGACCCGCAGCTTGGCAGCCTCCTCGTCGAGGTTGATGCCGGCGAGCATCTCGCGAATCGCCTCGGCGCCCATTCCGGCGCTGAACTGTCCGGCATGCGCATCCATCAACTCGCGATATTTGTCCTCGGAAAGCGTCTGGCCACGCACCAGATCGGTCTCACCGGCATCCAGAACGATGAACGCCTCGAAGTACAGAACCCGCTCGAGTTCCTTGAGGGTCAGATCGAGAAGGGTCCCGATCCGGCTCGGCAGCGACTTGAGGAACCAGATGTGCGCCACCGGGCAGGCCAGATCGATGTGCCCGAGACGCTCACGACGGACCTTGCTGGGGATGACTTCGACGCCGCACTTTTCGCAGACGATGCCACGATGCTTCATGCGCTTGTATTTGCCGCAGTTGCACTCGTAGTCCTTGGTCGGGCCGAAGATCTTGGCACAGAACAGACCATCGCGTTCCGGCTTGAAGGTCCGGTAGTTGATGGTTTCCGGTTTCTTGACTTCACCGAAGGAACGCTCGCGGATCTTTTCCGGCGAGGCCACCGACAGACGGATGGCATTGAAACTCAGCGGATCCTTGGGACGCTCGAACAGGCTGTAGATATCTTCCAAGACACCCTCCTTGCGGGATGGTCGGTTGGTTTCCAAAAAGTCTTATCAGTCTTGCGAGACGAATAGGACCTGAGAACTAATCTTCTTCCTCTTCCAGCAGCTCGACGTCGAGGCAGAGCGCCTGCAGCTCCTTGATCAGAACGTTGAACGACTCGGGCAGGCCGGCTTCCAGGGTGTGCTTGCCCTTGACGATCGCCTCGTAAATCCTGGTACGACCGGCGACATCGTCGGACTTGACGGTGAGGAACTCCTGCAGCGCATGGGCGGCGCCGTAGGCTTCCATGGCCCAGACCTCCATCTCGCCGAGACGCTGGCCGCCGAACTGGGCCTTGCCGCCGAGAGGCTGCTGGGTGACCAGGCTGTAGGGACCGATCGAGCGGGCATGGATCTTGTCGTCAACTAGGTGGTGAAGCTTGAGCATGTACATGATGCCGACCGTGACCTGCTCCTTGAAGGCTTCGCCGGTGCGGCCATCGTACAGGGTCATCTGACCGTCGAGCGGCATGGCGGCACGCCCCAGCTCCGTCTTGATCTGGCTCTCATGGACCCCTTCGAAGACCGGGGAAGCCATCGGCACACCTTTGCTCAAGGTGCGGGCCAGTTCCTGGACAGTGTCGTCGTCGAGACCGTCAATGAAACGGTCCAGCTCTTTGTCGCCATAGATCTTTTTGATCTGGGCGCGCAGCTTTTTCGGTTCGGTCTGTCTGTCGATCTCGGCCTGAATCTGCTGGCCGAGACCGCGCGCGGCAAGACCCAGGTGGGTTTCCAGAATCTGGCCGACGTTCATACGCGACGGAACGCCCAAGGGGTTAAGGACGATCTCGACGGGGGTGCCATCGGCCATGTACGGCATATCCTCTTCGGGAAGGATGCGCGAAAGAACACCCTTGTTGCCGTGACGGCCGGCCATTTTGTCGCCCACCGAGAGCTTGCGCTTGATGGCCACATAGACCTTGACCATCTTGATCACGCCCGGCGGCAGGTCGTCGCCACGCTTGAGCTTTTCGATCTTGTCGGAGAAAACGTGCTTGATCAGATCCTCGCGCTCGCTGAGGCGGCGGTGGATCTCGGCAATGCGATCCTCAACCTCCTCATCGGCCAGCGAGAGCTCCTTCCACTGGCTGAACGGGATCGTTTCCAGAGCCTTGGTCGTGATCGTCCGGCCCTTGGGCAGCAGGGTCTTCCCTTCGAGATCCTTGACCGGCATGGTCACGGTCTGACCGTCAAGCAGCGCGGCCAGCTTGGCCCGGGCCGAATCGCGGATGATACGGATCTCGTCGTGCTGATCCTTGAGCAGCTTGTCGATCTCGGCCTTCTCGATCGCTTCGGTGCGGGTGTCCTTGTCCGCGCCCTTGCGGGAGAAGATGCGGGCACCGATGACAACACCCTCGACCCCGGGCGGGACCTTGAGGGAGGTGTCGCGCACATCGCCGGCCTTCTCGCCGAAGATGGCGCGCAGCAGCTTCTCCTCGGGGGAAAGCTGGGTCTCGCCTTTCGGGGTAATCTTGCCGACCAGGATGTCGCCGGGCTTGACTTCGGCACCGATACGGATGATCCCCGACTCGTCGAGATCGGCCAGGGCGTCCTCACCGAGGTTGGGAATGTCGTCGGTGATCTCTTCCTTGCCAAGCTTGGTATCACGGGCGACGCACTCGAACTCCTCGATGTGAATCGAGGTGTAACGGTCCTCGCGCACCAGCTTCTCGGAGATGAGGATCGAGTCTTCGAAGTTATAGCCACCCCAGGGCATGAAGGCGACCAGGACGTTCTGTCCGAGGGCCAGTTCGCCGAGCTGCGTCGACGGGCCGTCGGCGATGATCTCGCCACGTTTGACCCGGTCCCCAACCTTGACGATCGGCTTCTGATTCAGGCAGGTATTCTGGTTGGAGCGGATGAACTTGACCAGATTGTAAATGTCGACACCGGTACCGGTCTCGTCAACCTCGTGCTCGTCGATGCGCACCACGATACGGCCGGCATCGACACTCTCGACCACCCCGTCGTGACGGGCGACCACGGCCACACCTGAATCGTGGGCGACGATGCGCTCCATACCGGTGCCGACCAGCGGCGCATCGGCGCGCAAGAGCGGTACCGCCTGGCGCTGCATGTTCGAGCCCATAAGAGCGCGGTTGGCGTCGTCATTCTCAAGGAACGGAATCAGCGAGGCGGCCACCGACACCAGCTGCTTCGGAGAAACGTCCATGAGCTCGATCTCGCTCGGCGTCACCAGCATGAACTCGCCGTTCTTGCGGGCATTGACCAGGTCGTTGATGAAGAAGCCCTTGGCGTCGAGCGGCGCATTGGCCTGGGCGATGGCGTGACCTTCCTCGTCGAGCGCCGAGAAGTAGCGGATCTCGTTGGTCGCCTGGCCGTTCTTGACGATCCGGTACGGTGTTTCGACAAAACCGTGAATATTGATCCGGGCATACGTCGAGAGCGAGGCGATCAGGCCGATGTTCGGCCCTTCCGGAGTTTCGATCGGGCAGACGCGGCCGTAGTGGGTCGGGTGGACGTCGCGCACCTCGAAACCGGCGCGCTCGCGGGTCAGACCACCGGGACCGAGAGCCGACAGGCGGCGCTTGTGGGTGATCTCGGAGAGCGGGTTGGTCTGGTCCATGAACTGCGACAGCTGGCTGGAACCGAAGAACTCCTTGACCACCGCCGAGACCGGCTTGGAGTTGATCAGGTCATGCGGCATCAGACTGTCGACTTCCTGCAGACTCATGCGCTCCTTGATGGCGCGCTCCATCCGCACCAGACCGACGCGGTACTGATTTTCAAGCAGTTCGCCGACCGCACGCACACGGCGGTTGCCGAGATGGTCGATGTCGTCGATCTTGACCGACAGCTTGCGGATCTGCCCCTTGTCGTTGACCACGTCGCGCTCGCTGACGCCGTTGCGCAGATCGATCAGGTAGCGCACCACTTCCAGGATGTCTTCCTTGGTCAGAGTGGTCACTTCCAGAGGGGTGCTCAGCCCCAGCTTGTGGTTGAGCTTGAGACGACCGACCGTGGACAGGTCATAACGCTCGGCGTTGAAGAACAGGCCGCCGAAGAGCGCGTTGGCGCTCTTGAGGGTGGGCGGGTCGCCGGGGCGCAGCCGCCGGTAGATCTCGATGATCGCCTCGTCCGTACCGCCGACCCGGTCTTGCAACAGGGTATCGCGCAGGTAGGGCCCGACATAGAGGTTGTCGATAAACAGGACCGTGATCTGAGCGATGCCGCGCTTTTTCAATTCTTCGAGGCGGGTCGCATTGATCTCCTGATTGCACTCGACAATGATTTCACCGGTGGCAGGGTCGAACACATCGCAGGAAGCAATCTTGCCGATCACTTCCTCCTGCGGAATCTGGATGAATTCGATGCGCTTTTCCTCGATCTTGCGGATCGATGCCTTGGTGAACTTGCGGTTGGCCTTGACGATGACCTCGCCATCGGCAGCCACGACGTCGCCCGAGGCCCGCTGGCCAAGCAGCAGTTTGAGGTTGACCTTCTTGCGGAAGCCGTCGGCGCCGAGGGTAATCTCCTCGGTGTCGTAGTAGATGTTCAGCAGTTCTTCGGCCGTATAACCGAGCGCCTTGAGGAGAACAGTGGCCGGCAGCTTGCGGCGCCGGTCGATGCGCACGTAAAGAATGTCCTTGTGGTCGAAGTCGAAGTCGAGCCACGAACCGCGATAAGGGATGACCCGGGCATTGTAGAGCAGTTTGCCGCTGGCATGGGTCTTCCCTTTGTCGTGGTCGAAGAACACCCCCGGCGAGCGATGCAACTGGCTGACGATAACGCGCTCGGTGCCGTTGATGATAAAGGTGCCGTTGGCCGTCATCAGCGGGATTTCGCCGAAATAGACCTCCTGCTCCTTGATGTCGCGAATCGACTGCACTCCCGATTCCTTGTCGATGTCCCAGGAGACCAGACGCACCTTGACTTTCATCGGGGCGGCAAAGGTCATCCCGCGCTGATGGCACTCCTCAACGTCATACTTGGGGGTACCCAGCATGTATTCGACATATTCCAGCGAGCAGGTCTCGCTGAAATCCTTGATCGGGAACACCGAACGGAACACGGCTTCCAACCCGATGTTCTGGCGGGCCGAAGGGGGGAGTTCCGCCTGAAGAAAACGCTGGTAGGAATTCTTCTGGATATCGATCAGGTTTGGGATGTCGATGATCCGCTTGACTTCCTGGAAGTGCTTCCTCAGCAGGTGGTTATTCGCAATCGAATAAGCCATGATCTCTCCTCATTGATAGGCGAAAGCATGAATAGCCAAGGTCGCACCAGGCGACCTTGGCTAGCAATGGGCCGCAACTTTCAGGCGACTATTTCAGCTCCACTTTGGCGCCGGCTTCCTCCAACTGCTTCTTGAGGTCTTCGGCTTCGGCCTTGGAGACGCCTTCCTTGACATTCTGCGGAGCGCCGTCGACCAGGTCCTTGGCTTCCTTGAGGCCAAGACCGGTCACCGCACGCACGACCTTGATGACGTTGATCTTCTTGTCGCCCGAGTCCTTGAGGACCACGGTGAATTCGTCCTTTTCCTCGACCGGGGCGGCCTCGGCGCCACCGGCAACCGGAGCGGCCGCGAAAGCCACCGGAGCGGCAGCCGAAACGCCGAATTTCTCTTCCAGTTCCTTGACCAGTTCCGACAGCTCCAGAACCGACATCTTCTCGATGAACTCAATAACCTGCGCCTTGGTAATCTCAGCCATGATCTTTATTCCTCCGTGTCAATATTTTGTGTTGGTTGTTAGGGGGTAAAGCGACCTCAGGCCGCCTTCTGATCCTTGATGGCGCTCAGCACCTGGACCAGCGAACGCGGCACGGCCGCCAGCACACCGACGAAGTTGCTGGTCGGCGCGTTGAGGGTACCGAGCAGACGGCCGAGCAGGACTTCGCGGCTCGGCAGTTCAGCCAGCGCCTTGATGTCTGCGGCCTGCAGCAGTTTGCCGTCGAGCATGCCGGCTTTCAGTTCGAAAGCCTGATTAGCCTTGGCGAATTCAATCAACGCCTTGGCCGGTGCGACCGGATCGCTGGTGACCAACGTGACGGACGTCGGTCCCTTCAATTCCGGGTCGAGGCAAGCTGCCGGCGTCCCCTCGGCTGCCAGACGCAGCAGGGTGTTCTTGATGACGCGATACTCGGCCCCTGCCGCCCGCAGTTTGCGCCGCAGTTCGGTGGACTTTTCGACGTTCAGGCCGCGGTAATCGGCCAGGAACGCTGCCTTGGTCCCCTTGAGCTGTTCAGCAAGCTCGGCAACCAGATCGTGCTTGGACTGTTTATTCAACGCCTCTCCTCCTTTCCTTGTAGATTTACGGGTCGTATCGACCCTCCATCCCAGCCGAACCGGAGGTCAGAAGCGGAAAGCTCCACAACTTCGTCCATTCGCCTCGGCAGGCGGCACTGCTGCCATTAAACCGTCAGAAACAACGGTGCCTGCTGTCTGTGGCCAGGAATTTTTGGTGTAATTTACTTGACCTGCGCCTGCAGGGCGGGCACATCGACATTGACGCCGGGGCCCATGGTGCTCGAGATGCTGACCTTCTTCAGGTAAGTCCCCTTGGAGGTCGCCGGCTTGGCCTTGACCAGGGCGTCCATCAGGGCGACGATATTCCCCTTGAGCTTGTCGGCATCGAAGGACACCTTGCCGACCGGGGCGTGGATGATCCCCGCCTTTTCGACACGGTATTCAATCTTTCCCGACTTTGCCTCCTGCACGGCGCGACCGACCTCAAAGGTCACAGTGCCGACCTTGGGGTTCGGCATGAGGCCACGCGGGCCGAGCAGTTTACCGATCTTGCCGACGGTCCCCATCATGTCCGGAGTCGCAATGGCGGTATCGAAGTCGAACCACCCTTCCTGGATCTTGGCCACCAGGTCATCGGCTCCGACGTAGTCGGCCCCCGCCGCCTGGGCTTCCTGGGCCTTTTCACCCTTGGCGAAGACCAGGACTCGCACGGTCTTGCCGAGCCCGTTGGGGAGGACCACGGCGCCACGCACCATCTGGTCCGCCTTGCGCGGGTCAACTCCGAGCCGCACGCACAGATCGACGGTTTCGTCGAATTTGGCGTGAGCCGTTTCCTTGACCAGGGAGAGGGCTTCTTCAATCGGGTAGGCCTTGGTGCGATCGATCTTCGCCTTGGCCGCTTTGTGCTGTTTTCCGGTAGCCATCGCTTATCTACTCCGCTGCCTGCAATATTTTTTGGTTAACCCTTGACTTCGATCCCCATGCTGCGGGCGGTGCCTTCAATCGTCTTGACTGCGGCGGCCAGATCATTGGCATTGAGGTCGGGCATCTTCAATTTGGCAATTTCCTCAACCTGGGCCTTGGTCACACTGCCAACCTTGTCCTTGTTGGGGACCCCCGATCCCTTGGGCACCTTGGCCGCCTTGACCAGCAAGACCGAGGCTGGGGGGGTCTTGGTGATGAACGTGAAGGAGCGGTCGGCATACACGGTGATGATCACCGGGATGATGAGCCCTTCCTGATCGGCGGTTTTGGCGTTATACGCCTTGCAGAATTCCATGATATTGACGCCGTGCTGACCCAGCGCCGGCCCGATGGGCGGCGAGGGGTTGGCTTTGCCGGCCGGGATCTGCAGTTTGATTTGTCCGGTAATCTTCTTGGCCATGAGAGGGCTCCTTGCTAACTAATGCTCCGCCAGCTGGCGTCAGCTGGTTTTTTCCACTTGAATGAACTCGAGCTCCACCGGGGTCACGCGCCCGAAGATACTGACCATGACCTTGAGCTTGGCCCGGTCGGGCTTAACATCTTCGACCACACCGGTGAAGTTGAGGAACGGACCGTCGATGACTCGCACGGTTTCGCCGACATCGAACTCGACCTTCGGCTTCGGGCGCTCAACCCCCTCTTCCATGCGCGTCGTGATCTTGGCCACGTCCTCGTCAGGAATCGCCGGGGGATTGGTCCCCCCACCGACAAAACCGGTCACCTTGGGCGTATCCTTGACGACGTGCCAGGTCTCGTCATTCAGCTCCATCCGGACGAGGATGTAGCCGGGGAAGAACTTGCGCGACGACGTTTTGCGCTCGCCGTGCTTGAGCTCGACCACCGTTTCCGACGGGATCAGAACCTCATCAAAATATTCCTGGAAGCCCAGCGACCGGATCCGCTCCTCAAGGCTCAACTTGACCTTGTTCTCGTAGCCGGAATAGGTGTGGACCCCATACCACTTTTTGTCGCCCATGAGCTTTCCCAACCCTTTTACTTGATGAGGAGACGGATCAGCGTCGACAGGGCGGTATCAACCCCCCAGAGGAAAACGGCGACCAACAGGACCAGCACGATGACCACCACGGTGGTCCCGTAGGTCTCCTTGCGGGTCGGCCAGGTGACCTTCTGCAGTTCGGCCTTTACCTGGCCGAGGAACTCGCCAGCCTTGTTCATCTCGATCGCTACCTTACCCTCTTCGGGTCGTTGTTAAAGTGGCAGGCCAGGAGGGATTCGAACCCCCAACACCCGGTTTTGGAGACCGGTGCTCTAGCCGTTAGAGCTACTGGCCTGCAAACTGTTTTGAACCGTCCGTCCGGCAGCCGGCGCCGCGTTACTTGGTCTCGCGGTGCGACGTGTGCTTCTTGCAGAAGCGACAGTACTTGCTGAAGTTCAGCTTGTCCGGAGTGTTCTTCTTGTTCTTGGTCGTCGTGTAATTGCGCTGCTTGCACTCGGTGCAGGCAAGGGTCACGATATCGCGCATCGTTTATCTCTCCACCCCCTTCCCGCAGGAAGGGGGCTGTTCGTCGTTGGTAATTACTGGATGATGTCGGTGACAGCGCCGGCGCCAACGGTGCGCCCGCCTTCACGGATCGCGAAGCGCAGCCCCTTGTCCATCGCGATCGGCGTAATCAGGTCGATCGTCATCGCGATGTTGTCCCCAGGCATAACCATCTCCACACCTTCGGGCAGCTCGCACACACCGGTCACGTCCGTCGTCCGGAAGTAGAACTGCGGGCGATACCCCTTGAAGAACGGCGTGTGACGACCGCCCTCTTCCTTGGTCAGAACGTACGCTTCCGCCTTGAACTTGGTGTGCGGGGTGATGCTCCCCGGCTTCGCCAGAACCTGGCCGCGCTCGATGTCCTCACGCTTCACGCCGCGCAGCAGCACGCCGACGTTGTCGCCAGCCTGACCCTGATCCAGCAGCTTGCGGAACATCTCGACACCGGTCACGACCGTCTTGGCGGTCGCCTTGATGCCGACGATCTCCACTTCCTCCTGAACCTTGACCACGCCGCGCTCGATACGACCGGTCGCAACCGTCCCACGACCAGAAATCGAGAACACGTCTTCCACCGGCATCAGGAACGGCTTGTCGATCGCACGCTCAGGCTGCGGAATGTAGCTGTCCACCGCATCCATCAGGTTCAGAACCGGCTTGCACGCCGCGCACTCTTCCTTGCCGCAACCACACTCCAGGGCCTTCAGCGCGCTCCCGGGGATGATCGGAATATCGTCGCCGGGGAACTCGTACGCCGACAGCAACTCGCGCAGCTCCAGCTCCACCAGCTCCATCAATTCGGCGTCGTCCACCATGTCGGCCTTGTTCAGGAACACCACCATCGCCGGAACGCCAACCTGGCGCGCCAGCAGAATGTGCTCGCGGGTCTGCGGCATCGGACCGTCCGCCGCCGAACACACCAGGATCGCACCGTCCATCTGCGCGGCGCCGGTGATCATGTTCTTCACGTAGTCAGCGTGGCCCGGGCAGTCAACGTGCGCATAGTGACGATTGGCCGTCTCGTACTCAACGTGGGCGGTCGCAATCGTGATCCCGCGCTCGCGCTCCTCAGGGGCCTTGTCGATCTGGTCGAACGCCGTGAACTGCGCCCACCCCTTGTTCGACAACACCTTGGTGATCGCTGCCGTCAGGGTCGTCTTGCCGTGGTCAACGTGCCCGATCGTCCCGATGTTTACGTGCGGCTTTGTCCGCTCAAATTTCGCCTTCGCCATCGCTGTCTCTCCTTATCGCTGGCTATCTTGCTCAACCCTTGGACTTGGCCACGATCTCTTCGGCCAGAGCCTTGGGTACCTGCTCGTAGTGGGAAAACACCATGGTGTAGGTGGCGCGGCCCTGGGTGGAGCTGCGCAGGTCGGTAGCGTAACCGAACATGTTGGCAAGCGGCACGGTCGCACCGATCACCTGGGCACTACCGCGACCTTCCATGCCGGTCACCCGGCCCCGGCGACCGCTCAGATCACCCATGACGTCGCCCATGTATTCGTCCGGGCAAACAACTTCGACAGCCATCATCGGTTCAAGCAGCACCGGCGCGGCCTTGGCGGCGCCTTCCTTGAAGCCCATTGATCCGGCGATCTTGAACGCCATCTCCGAGGAGTCGACGTCGTGATAGGAGCCGTCGAAGCAGCTGACACGCACGTCGACGATCGGGAAGCCGGCCAGTACACCCTTCTCGGAAGCTTCCTCGGCACCCTTGCCGACGGCAGGGATGTACTCCTTGGGGATAACCCCGCCCTTGATCTCGTCGACGAACTCGAAGCCGGAGCCGGGCTCGAGGGGCTCGATGCGCAGCCAGCAATCGCCGTACTGACCACGGCCGCCGGACTGGCGAACGAACTTGCCCTGAACCTCGACCTTCTTGGTGATCGTCTCGCGGTAGGCCACCTGCGGCGCACCGATATTGGCTTCGACCTTGAATTCACGCTTCATGCGGTCGACGATGATCTCCAGGTGCAACTCGCCCATCCCGGAGATGATGACCTGACCGGTCTCCTCGTCGGTGCGCACGCGCAACGACGGGTCCTCCTGGATCAGCTTCTGCAGGGCGGTCCCCATCTTCTCCTGGTCGGCCTTGGTTTTCGGCTCGATGGCGATATGGATGACCGGCTCGGGGAATTCCATCGCCTCGAGCAGACAAACGCTCTTTTCGTCGCAGAGCGTGTCTCCGGTGGTGGTGAATTTAAGACCAACAGCGGCAGCGATATCGCCGGAATAAACTTCCTTGATCTCCTCGCGCTTGTTGGCGTGCATCTTGAGCAGACGCCCGAAACGCTCCTTTTTCTGCTTGGTGGCGTTGTAGATGCCGGCGCCGGATTCGGCGACACCGGAATAGACGCGGAAGAAGGTCAGCTGCCCGACAAACGGGTCGGTCATGATCTTGAACGCCAGCGCCGCAAACGGACCTTTGTCATCGGCCGGGCGCGTCAGTTCCTCACCGTTGTCAGGGTTGATCCCCTTGATCGGAGGGACGTCGGTCGGCGCCGGCATGTAATCGACAACGGCATCGAGAAGGGTCTGCACCCCTTTGTTCTTGAAGGCGGAGCCGCACAGAACCGGGTTGATTTGCAGACTGCTGGTGGCCTTGCGGATACCGGCCTTGAGCTCAGCTTCAGTGAGTTCCTCGCCGCCGAGATACTTCTCCATCAGTTCGTCGTCGTTGGCGCTGATCTCCTCGATCATCGCTTCGCGGGCGGCCTGCGCCTCGTCGAGCAGGTCGGCGGGAATATCACTGACCGTGTATTTGGCACCAAGCGACTCGTCATCCCACAGGATCGCCTTCATCTGGATGAGGTCGATGACACCGCGGAACTTGTCTTCTTTGCCGATGGGGAGTTGGATCGGCACCGGATTGGCACCGAGGCGGTCGCGCATCATCTTGAGGCCGCGATCGAAATCTGCACCGATGCGGTCCATCTTGTTGATGAAAGCGATGCGGGGGACACCGTATTTGTCGGCCTGACGCCAGACCGTTTCGGACTGGGGCTCAACACCGCCGACCGAACAGAAGACGGCGACGGCGCCGTCAAGAACACGCAGGGATCGCTCGACTTCGATGGTGAAGTCGACGTGGCCGGGGGTGTCGATGATGTTGATGC
>CAZRTZ010000003.1:0-106116 GCA_964603155.1 uncultured Geobacteraceae bacterium
CGCGGGCCGCTTCGATGGCGGCGTTGAGCGCCAGCAGGTTGGTTTGCCTGGCAATTTCTTCGACGATATTGATCTTCTCGGCGATCTGCCGCATCGCGGCAACGGTCGATTCGACCGCGCACCCACCCTCCCGGGCATCCTTGGCCGCCAGGGTCGCGATCTTTTCGGTCTCCCGGGCGTTGTCGGCGTTCTGCCGGATGTTGGCGGTCATCTGTTCGATGCTCGACGAGGCCTCCTCGGCGGCGGCCGCCTGCTCCGACGCCCCCTGCGAGAGGTTGCTGGCGGTTTCGGCCACCACCACGCTCCCCTGGACGATCTGGAGGCTCGCCGCCTGGATCTGAGCGACCAAATCGTTGAGCGAATCGTTCGCCCTGGCCAGCGGCTCACGGATGACGCCGTCGGCCTGGAAAGTGAAGTCGCCGCTCGCCAGCGCATCGAAGGCCGCCACCACCTCCTGCTGCATGTTGCTGGCAAAGGCATCGATCTCCTTGGCCATGATGCCGATCTCATCATCGCGCTCCAGTTGCAGGCGCTCGTCGAGATTGCCGCGGCCGATCTCCTGGATGACATGGACGGTCTTGCCGAGCGGCGTGGTGATGCTCTTGGCGAAACGCCAGGCGAAGAGTGCGCCGAACACCAGGCTGAGGCCGGTCGACACCCAGAGGATCGCCTTGGAGCCTGCCGCCGAGGCGTTAATTGCCGCTGTTGCCATGTCGCGGCGCTCTGCGGCGCGAACCGCCAGCGCCTCGGCGCTCTCCGTCACCTTATCGGCCTTCTCCCTGATCTTGCCGAGCAAGGTTTCGATCTCGTTGTCCTTGGCGACCAGCACGGCGAAGGCGGCGCTATAGCTATCCACGAGCGCAGCATTGCCACTCGACCTGAGTTTCTGCGCGGTCTCCTCGTTTTTCTTCACATATTTCTCATCCTTGCGCAGCATGTAGTCCTTCTCGTGGCGACGCAGGGTGAGGTAGGTGACCATGGCGCCGCCGCTGACGGACTGTTCCAGTTCGTGCGCCGACTTGCGGAACGCGCCGTAGGCCCCTTCGTCCTGGTTGAGCCCACGCGCCACCGAGACCGCGACGAACTCTTTGAATCCCAGGCGGTAAGCTTCCAGGTCCTGGATAATGATTTTGGCCTCGCTGACGGCCTTTTCGTCGGACGTCTGCTGCTCGATTTCCCGGACGTGTTTCGTGGCGTCATCCAGATGTTTGTAGACCTGCTCGCTGTACTTGAGGTCCTGGCGCATCAGGAAGTCCTTCTCCCGACGCCGCACTTGCAGGACGTCGGTCATCAGCACTTCGGCCATTTCCATGGTCTTGGTCAGCCCCGCCACCTCCACCGAATAGCCGGTGGTGACCCGGCTGAGCTGATAAATACCGATGGCGGAAACGACCGTCATCAGCAGCATCAGCGCACCGAATGCCCACCCTAGTTTCGCTCCGATTTTCATGGTCTGTCTCCTTATCCGTCTTACTTGCTTGCTTGCTTGATTGATCCCCGGTCTTTCAGGGGGCAGTTTTCACAAATGATCAGGCGGCGCTGGCCTGCAGCTGCTGCAACTCGCCCCCGGCGAAGATTCGGGAGGTGTCGAGCAGGATCATGAAGCGCTCCTGGTGCCGGCCGATTCCCTTGATGTAATCGATGCGCATCGCCGTCCCGAGCCGCGGGGCCGGGCGGAGCTGGTCGTCATCGAGATCGAGCACCTCGCAGACTTCGTCGGCAAGGGCGCCGACCACCATCTGCCCGTCGGCGGTCGCCACTTCGAGGACGATCACGCACGAGTTGGCCGGGGGCGCGGTTCCCGCCGTGGCGAATTTGCGGCGCAGGTCGACCACCGGCACGATCGCGCCGCGCAGGTTGATGACCCCGAGCATGTATTCGGGGCTCTGCGGGACGCGCGTGAGCGCCGGCAGGTCGAGAATCTCGCGGGTCTCCCTGACATCGACGCCGAACAGTTCACCATCAAGGATGAAGGTCAGGTATTGTCCGGTCCGGTTTTCCTGGGCAGTATCGAGCATGGTTTGATTCTCCTCGAAAAGTCGCTTGATCGCGTTGGCCTTCAGGCCGGGCAGACCATCCGCACCACGGCCAGCAGGTTCTCGGGCCGGAACGGCTTGGTGACCCAAGCCGAGGCTCCGGCCTGCTTGCCGGCCTGCTTGAGTTCCGGCTGGGTCTCCGAGGTCAGCATGAGAATCGGCAGGAAGCGACAGCCGGGCGTGCGACGCACCGACTTGATCAGCTCCACGCCATCCATCTTCGGCATGTTGAGATCGGTCACCACCATATCGACGTGGCAATTGCTGAGTTTTTCCATGGCATCGATTCCGTCGGCAGCCTGGACCACGCGGTAGCCGGCAGTGGACAGCGCGTTTTCCAGGCAGAGGCGCACGGTTGGGGAATCGTCGACAGTCATAATAGTTTTCATGGCAGTGTCTCCTCACGGACGGAGCAAATTGATTAATGCAGCGCATTCGACTTGCCATGCGATGAATTCATCCATCGTGCCAACTGCTTAACATGCTGATATTGCTACTTAAATTCGAAAACAAAAAACCTTTGCCATGCCCAGGGCATAACAAAGGTTTGGTCTGCTACCGGAGATTTTTTCTAACCGACCGTTATTGTTATAAATCTATCCTTTAACAAAAGTTATGGCTTGCCATCCCGGGCATAACTTTCGGGGCCGCGCGGAGCTAAAACTCGTCGTCGGTCCCTTCCGCCATCTTCTTCAACCGCTTGCTCAACGCCGGCTGGCTGATGCCGAGCAACTTCGCGGCGGCCGTGCGATTCCCGCCGGTGCGCTCCAGCGCTTCGAGCACCAGGGTTCTGACCGTTTCGCGAATGGTGGGGAAGTTCTCGCTATCGGCACTCGCCGCGGCGGGGTCGGCCGGGCTGGCAGCAACAGCACAAGCCGCGGCGGTCAGCGGCCCGGCGCCGTGGCGGCTGAGGGCCTCGAAAGCGATGGCCCGCAACTCGCGGATGTTGCCGGGGAACGGCAGGCGCGCCAGCCCGGCCAGAAGCGAGGCGGCGGCCTCCGGCACGGGCCGGCCCAGCTGACTGGCAGCCTCGGCAAGAAAGTGCCGGAACAGCAGCGGCACATCCTCGGTGCGCTCGCGCAACGGGGGGATGGCGATCTGGTGGGTACGCAGGCGGAAGTAGAGGTCGCGGCGGAAGGTGCCGGCCTCGCTGCGCGCCGGCAGGTCCTGGTGGGTGGCGAAGACCAGGCGCGCCCGCCCCTTTTTCGGCTGGTCGCTCCCCAGTGGATAGTATTCGCCATCCTGGATGAAACGCAGCAGCTTAATCTGCGAGGCCGGCTCCAGGTCGCCGATTTCGTCAAGGAACAGCGTCCCCCCGGCGGCCTGTTCAACCAGCCCGGCCCGCGCCCGGTCGGCACCGGTGAAGGCTCCGCGTACGTGCCCGAACAGGGTGTCGGAGAAGGCCTGATCGTCGAGGCCGGCGGCGTTGACCGCCACCCACGGCCCCTTGGGCCGGCTGGTCTCATGGATCGCCCGGGCCAGCAACTCCTTCCCTACCCCGCTCTCGCCGACCAGCAAAACCGGCTCGCTGCTGGCGGCAATCGCCTCGATATAGCCGAAGATCGCCTCCATCTGCGGGCTGGCCGTGAGGATGCCGGCGAAAGCCGCCGATCTCTGCGGCGACTGCGCCAGCAGGCGCTCCTTGAGCGCCTGGTTTTCCTGTTGCACTTCGCGAACCTCCAGGGCCCGCCGGACCGAGGTGAAGAGCCTGGTCAGCTCCTCGACCTTGAGGAAGTAGTCGAAGGCCCCTTCGCGCATGCAGTTGACGGCGATCTCCACCTCGTTGCGCCCGGTGACGACGATCACCGGCACGTCGGGGTGCTGCTGGCGCAGCAGGGGGAGCAGCTGCTCGCCGGTGAGATGCGGTATGGTCACATCGAGCAGCAGCAGGCTGACCGGCTGCCTGGCCAGGGTCGGCAGCACCTCGCGGCCGTCCTGGCAGAGGATCACGTTGCCGATGCCGACCTCCTTGAGCAGCGCCAGGCGCATGCCGCGCAGCCACTCAATCTCGTCGTCCACCAGCATGACCGGCAGGGCCGGGTAGAGTTCAGTCGCCATTGCCATCCTCCATGAGCGCCGGGAATTCGAGGGTGAACGTCGCCCCCCGCCCGGGTTCGGATTCGATCTTCATCATTCCCTGGTGCTCGGCGATGATCCGCGCCGACACCGACAGCCCCAGGCCAGTGCCGCCGGATTCGCGCCGGGTGGTGAAAAACGGGTCGGTGATCTTCTCCATGATGCCGGCGGGGATGCCGGTCCCCTCGTCGCGCACCTTGAGGGTCACCCGGCGGCGCACCCGATCGGCAAACACTCTGATTTCGATGGCCTGCGCCGGGTCGGTCAGGGCATGGCAGGCGTTCTGCAGCAGGTTCACCACCACCTGTTCGAGGCGCTGGGACGAACCGCTCACCTTCGGCAGGTCATCGGGGATATCCACCACCAGGAACTGGGTGCTGTTCTTGAGCAGGTTCCCCAATAGCCGCAGCGCCCCGCTCACGACCTCGCCGAGGTCGACCACCTCCTGCGTCCCCTGCGCCTCCATGCGGGCGAAGTTCTTGAGCTCCTCAACGATGGCCCGAATCCGCTGGGCGCCGCCGAGGATATCAAGGAGGCTCTGCGGGACCTCCTCGCGCACCATCGCGTAGGGCAGCCCGCCGAAACGCATCGACGCGTGCTCGCCGGGGAGTTCGTCGAGATAGGCGAGGAGATCGGCGAAGACCTCCTGCACCACCGGAACCGACATCAGGATCAGGCCGGTCGGGTTGTTGATCTCGTGGGCCACCCCGGCGGAGAGGCTGCCCAGCGCCGCCAGGTGCGCCGCCCGCGTCGCCTCCTCGCGCAGCTGCATCTTTTCGGTGAGGTCGCTCGCTATCTGGATGACGTTGCTGATCTTTCCGGCACTGTCCCGGACCGGGAAACCCTTGACCCCCCAGGTGCGGCCGTAAGCGCCGGTGCGCACCCCCTCGAAGGGCTGCCCGGAGGCGAACACCGCGCGCAAGCACTCGGCACACACCTCCGTGCAGTCGCCGACCCAAAGCTGATGGCAGGTGCGCCCCCGCAGTTCTTCCTGGCTGCAGCCGAACTGCTCGACCGCACCGCGGTTGGCCCAGACCACTTCGAGCCTGGAGTTGAACAGCACCAGGGAGTCGGCAATCCCCTCGAGGACCGCCTCGAACTCCTGGGAGAGCCGGCGGAAGCGCTGCTCGCTGTCGCGCAGGGCCTGTTCGGTTTTCTTCTGCGTTGTGACGTCCCGGCCGATGGCGCGGAAATAGACCGGATCCCCCGAGTAATCGCAGACGACGCCGAAGGCCCAGGAGACATGGGGACTCTCGCCGGTGGCGCGAAGCAGGCGATTCTCGATCTCCACGCTGGCATCTTTGGCCGCGACCCACTCCTCCAATGTTCGGCGGGTCGACTCCCGCTCGTCCGGATGGATGAAGTCGAGAAAGCTGCGGCCGATGCAGGAGGCGGCCGGACTCTCGAACATCCGTTCCGTGGTCTGATTGACGAACAGGCAGCACAGGTCGGCGTCGAGCTTCAGAAAGAGGGCATCGACGTTTTCCACCAGTTCGCGGTAACGTTGCTCACCGATCGAAAGGGCTCTCTGCCGGTAGGCGATCGTCTCGACCAGGCGCCCGAAGGTCTCATGCATCTGGCGCACTTCCGCGAAACCGTAACGTTGCGTCTCCCCGGAAAAGACCGCCCGCTCTTCATTGACGCCGAACGCCACTGTCTCGGCTTGCAGCATGGCCCGGCGCAGATTTTCCAGTGGCCGCACCAGCGCCCGGCGCACGACTTCGCCAAGGATCAACAGGAACAGCAGGATCATCAGGATGTTTTTCCCCTGCCGGACCGTGATTTTCTTAAGTAACTGCTGGTGCATGTACCGCTGGTCGAAAACCAGCGCGACTTCGCCGACGATCAACTGTCCTGCCGGGGTGCCGCTCGCCGAAAGGTGCAGCGGCATCTTCATCTCGACAAAACTACTCCCCTGCGGCAGGGCTTGGATGTCGACGATCCGGCCGCCTTCCCCGCGGGACAATCCGGCCAGCAGCCGTTGCCGGTTGCGGGTCCATGCGGCGGCCGCCTCCAGCCCCTCTTCGGGAAACTCCGCCAGCAGCACGTCGCGCACCGATTCCCGGTCGAACTCGTAAACCGAGCGGCGCAGGGTCAGGGCCAGCCGGTTGCCAATGCTGGTTAGTTTGGCTTGGATCTCGCGTTCGATGAGCAGCTTGCCGGCATGGTATTCCATCACCCCGGAGACACCGAGAACCAGCAGCGCACAGCCCCCGAGCAGCAGAACCAATTTGCCGGCAACACCGATCTTCATCGGCCGACTCCCGCCCGGTCGGCGGCCGGTTGCTTATGGCGCCAGTCGGTCATGCCGTAGCGGTCGAGGATCGCCTGCAGCTGGCCGGTGACCCGCAGATCATCGATCTTGCGGTCGAGCATCTGCGCAAACGCCTCGGCATCTTCCAGCCGTGGCGAAAATGCGGCATAGATCCGCACCGCCGGCCCGATCGGGCCGGCGGTGCGGATCCTGACCCGGCCGCGATGCTGCTTCATGTAGTAACTGACGACTTCCTGGCCTTCAACGAAAACATCGATGTCTCCATCCTGGAGGGCGGCGACCATGCGGTCGAGGGGATATTCGCCGCGCGCGAACCAGACCTTGCCGGTCTTGGCGTTTCGGCGAAGGTACAAGTCGAGGAGTTCGGTGTAGTCGTAGTCCTGGGCCACGCCCAGTCTGACCCGCTGCAGATCTTGCAGGCCGGTATAACTCCAGCGGCTGCCGGGGAGCGTATAGAACACCGCCTGGTCAATGCCCAGGGACGACTCCGGAAAGACCATGTCAGGAGTTTGCGAAAAGACCGTGCCGACCAGGCCGTCGTATCGGCCTTCGCGGACCTCCTGGACACAGCGTGTCCAGGGGAGGGTCGAATACTCGACCTGGTAGCCGAGGGGCTCGTAAACCTGGCGCATGATGTCGATGAGATAGCCCTCGCGAGCGGTGCCCGCTTCTCCGGTATAGGGCATCCACAGGTCGGAGCAGATCTTAAGCGGTCGGAGAGAGCTCTTCTGCGTTTCAGGAGGTGTTGTGACGACTGAAGGTGACGCGGTGGGCTGAGCAGTCAACCATAATGGCTGATAGATAAGCAGAGCCAGTATTCCGAAGATGGCTAGGCAGCAAAGGCTGAACCAGAGAGTCCTCACGGTTACTCCCAAGAAAATTCACGTTTATGCCGAAAAACTCCTTAACTATAACAAAAGAAGTCGGTTTCGTAAAAAAACACGCTCCTTTGCATACCACAATTTCTACTCGGGATAACTGACTTCCATCAGGCATAATCCCTGCGGCGGGGCGTTGACCCCTGCGCGCATCCCCGGCTCACGGCCCAGCAGACGGGGGATGTCGGCCACCGGTCGCTTCCCCCTGCCGATCTCCACCAGGGTGCCGGTCAGCAGGCGCACCATGTTGCGCAGAAAACCACTGCCGCGCACGTCGATATGCAGGAAATCGCCTTCCTCGGTCACTTCGACATGCTCCAGAAGGCGCACTGTTTCCCTGGCCGAACAGCCACTGGCACGGAAAGCGCCAAAATCGTGCTCGCCGACCAAAAGTGCGGCCGCCCGGCGCATCGCTTCCAGGTCGAGCGCACCGCGCACCAGCCAGGAATTGCGCCCGGCCAGCGGCGAGCGCACGGCTCGCCTGTCGATGGTGTAGCGATACCACTTGCCGGCCGCCTGGAAACGGGCGTGGAAGTCGGCCGGCATCACCCTCGCCTCGCGCACGGCGACATCATCCGGCAACAGGCAGTTGAGCCCGTCGCGAAAAGCCGTCAGGGGCAACTCCCGGGCGGTACGGAAATGCACCGGCATGGCCCGGGCATGCACCCCGGCGTCGGTACGCCCGGCCGACTGCACGCGCACCGGTTCACCGAGAAGCCTTTCCAGCGCCGCCTCGACCTCCCCCTGCACGCTGCGACCGTTGGGCTGCAGCTGCCAGCCCGCGAAGTCAGTACCGTCGTATTCGAGAATCAGCAGAATGGTGCGCATCGCTTTCGACCCGGAATGTCAACGGGGGCCAACCGGCCCCCGTTTCCCTCCTCACTCCTTACGCCTCACACCTCACCGGTTTTCCGCCAGGATTCGCACCATGCGCCGGAGCGGCTCGGCGGCGCCCCACAGCAGCTGGTCGCCGCAGGTGAAGGCCGAGACGTACTGCGGCCCCATCTTCATCTTGCGCACACGGCCGATCGGCACTTCGAGCAGGCCGGAGACCGCGGCCGGGGTCAGCTGCGACACCGAGTCGGCCTTGGTGTTGGGGATCAGCTTGACCCACTGGTTGTCGTTGGCGATCAGTTGCTCGATGTCGGCAATCGGCACGTCCTTGGTCAGCTTGATGGTCATGGCCTGGCTGTGGCAGCGCATGGCGCCGACGCGTACACAGATGCCGTCAACCGGGATCGGGCTGGAGGTGCCGAGAATCTTGTTGGTCTCGACACACCCTTTCCACTCTTCGCGACTCTGGCCGTCTTCAACCTCACGGTCGATCCACGGCAGCAGATTGCCGGCCAGCGGCGCACCGAACTCCTTCTTGGGCATGCTGTCGCTGCGCAGAGCGGCGGTGACGTCGCGATCGATTTCGAGGATCGCCGAAGACGGATTCTTGAGCAACCCGGCGACCGAGCTGTTCAGTACGCCCATCTGGTCAAGGAGTTCGCGCATGTTCGGCGCGCCGGCGCCGGAGGCCGCCTGGTAGGTCATGGTCGAGAGCCACTCGACCAGGCCGGTGCGGAACAGCCCGCCCAGCGCCATCAGCATCAGGCTGACCGTGCAGTTGCCGCCGATGAAGTCCTTCTGGCCGTTTTTGAGCGCCGCATCGATGACGTTGCGGTTGACCGGGTCAAGGATGATGACCGCATCCTTCTCCATGCGCAGCGTCGAGGCGGCATCGATCCAGTAGCCGTTCCACCCCTGCTTGCGCAGTTCCGGATGGACGGCCTTGGTGTAGTCACCCCCCTGGCAGGTGAGGATGACGTCGAGCTTTTTCAGCGTGGCGATGTCCTCGGCGCTAATCAGCTTGCCGGCGCCCATCGGGGCATCCTGCCCGGCCTGGGAGGTGGAGAAGAAGACCGGCTCGATGCCGGCGAAATCGTTTTCCTCCTGCATGCGCTGCATGAGGACCGAACCGACCATTCCGCGCCAACCGACGATACCGACTTTCATGGCACTATTCCTTTTCTCGATTTGTTTGTTTGGAATTTACAGTACTTCATTTCTACAGATTGGCAACAATCGCGTCGCCCATTTCCTTCGTATTGACCACGCGTTCACCCTCTTTTTTCTGGAAGATGTCACGGGTTCTCAGCCCCTGATCGAGCACCTTCGCCACGGCGTTGTCGATAGCGTCAGCCGCCTCGAGCATGCCGAAGGAGAATTTGAGCATCATGGCCGTGGAGAGGATCTGCGCGATCGGGTTGGCGATCCCCTGGCCGGCGATGTCCGGGGCGCTGCCCCCCGACGGCTCGTACATGCCGAAGGTCCCTTCCGCCAGGGAGGCCGAGGGAAGCATCCCCAGGGAGCCGGTGAGCATCGCCGCCTCGTCGGAAAGGATGTCGCCGAACATGTTCTCGCACAGGATCACGTCGAACTGCTTCGGCCACTTGACCAGCTGCATGGCCGCGTTGTCGACGTACATGTGCGACAGGGCCACATCGGGGTACTCCTTGGCAATCGTGGTGACGATCTCGCGCCAGAGCACCGACGAGGAGAGGACGTTGGCCTTGTCGATGGAGCAGACCTTCTTGTCGCGCTTGCGTGCCGCCTGGAAGGCCACATGGGTGATACGTTCGATCTCCGGCACGCTGTAGCGCATGGTATCGAAACCGACCCGCTCACGCCCCTCCCCTTCGATCCCCTTCGGCTGGGCAAAGTAGATGCCGCCGGTCAGTTCGCGAATCACCAGCACGTTGAAACCGCCGGCGATCACCTCTTCCTTGAGGCTGGAGGCGCCGGTCAGCGACGGGAAGATGATGGCCGGGCGCAGGTTGGCGTAGAGGCCGAAGATTTTGCGCAGGGGGAGCAGGGCGCCGCGCTCGGGCTGCTCGTCAGGGGGGAGGCTCTCCCATTTGGGGCCGCCGACCGAACCGAACAGGATGGCATCGGATGCCTTGCAGATGTCGATGGTGGTCTGCGGCAGCGCCTTCCCTTCGAGATCGATGCCGGCGCCGCCGACATTGGCGTGGGTGCGCTCGAATTTGACGCCGTACTTGCTCTCGATGGCATCGAGAACCTTGAGGGCCTCGGCCATCACCTCCGGGCCGATGCCGTCACCGGGCAGGACCGCGACCTTGAATGTTTTAGACATGGCTTATCTCTCCGACAGTCAGATGATTGCTTTCCCTTTAACAGCGTGACACTATAGGAGCGTAACTGGCCGATGTCAATTGACTTTTCTGCAAATCACGCAAGGCTTGCGCAATCGCCACGACCGGCTATACTCAAGCTCCATGAAGAGAATCATGGTCGCAGCCAGCATATTCTTCCTCGGCCTGTTCATCGTCGGCTATTTTTTCCATATCGACATCCTGAGACTGGCCGGGGGATTCGGCCAGATGCTCGTCGACATGTTCACGGCGACCCGACCGTAGCCACGCTAAAGTCCGAGATAGGCCCTCTTCACCGCCTCATCGTTCAGCAGGCGTTCCGCCGTATCATCCAGCACGATTCTGCCATTTTCCATGACATAACCGCGATGAGCGATCTTGAGCGCCTGGTTGGCGTTCTGCTCGACGAGAAAGACCGTGGTCCCCTCTTCGTTGATGCGGCGAATGATGTCGAAGATCTGGCGGATAATCAGCGGGGCCAATCCCAGAGAAGGCTCGTCGAGCAACAGCAGCCGCGGACGGGACATCAACGCCCGGGAGATCGCCAGCATCTGCTGCTCGCCGCCGGAGAGTGTCCCACCCAACTGCAGACGACGCCTGGCCAGGATCGGGAAGAGTTCCATGACATGCTCGAGATCGCGCTTGATCCCGGCGCTGTCGCGCCGCAGGTAGGCCCCCATCTCGAGGTTTTCCAGCACGCTCATCTGCGGGAAGATGTGCCGCCCCTCCGGTACCTGGACGATACCGAGCCGCACAATGCGCTCGGCGCTGAAGCGGTGAATCGGCTCCCCTTCGAAGAGAATTTCGCCGGCGCGCGGCGGGTTTACTCCGCAGATCGACATCAGGGTGGTGCTTTTGCCGGCACCGTTGGCACCGATCAGGGTGACGACCTCCCCCCGGTTGATGGTCAGGGAAACGTCCTTGAGCGCCTGGATGTTGCCATAACAGGTCTGGATGCCGCGAACCTCAAGCATGGGCGTCCTCGCCGAGATAGGCCTCGATCACCCGGGGATTCCCCTTGATCTCCTCTGGAGTCCCCGTGGCGATCTCCTTGCCGTATTCCATGACGTAGATCCGGTCGGAGATGTTCATCACCAGTTTCATGTCGTGCTCGATCAGCAGAATCGCCAGGCGCTCCTCATCGCGAATGCGCACGATCAGTTCGTCGAGTTCCCGGGTCTCCTGCGGGTTCATCCCGGCGGCCGGCTCATCGAGGAGCAACAGGAACGGCTCGGTCGCCAGAGCCCGGGCGATCTCCAGGCGGCGCTGCGCGCCGTAGGAAAGGTTGCGCGCGAAATCATCAGCAGCATCCGCCAGCCCGACCCGCTCCAGCAGGCAATAGCTGGTGTCGACCGTTTCCTGCTCCTCGCGGGCAGTAGCGGGGCCGCGCACGATCGCATCGACGATCGAGGCTTTGGTGCGGCAGTGGCGGCCGATCATGACATTCTCCAGCACAGTCATGCCCGGAAAGAGGCGGATATTCTGGAAGGTCCGGGCCATCCCCAAAGCGGTGATCCGGTTGGGCTTGAGGCCGTTGATGCGGAGCGGCTTGCCGCCGGGGGGGCAGATCGAGACATCGCCGGCCGTCGGAGTGTAGATGCCGGTCACGCAGTTGAAAAAAGTGGTCTTGCCGGCGCCGTTGGGGCCGATCAGGGCAACGATCTCCCCGGTACGGATTTCGAGGTTGACGCTGTCGATGGCACGCAGGCCACCGAAGTCCATGGTCAAACCGCTGACATCGAGAAGTTTGGCTTGCTCAGTCACGATCGCCACCCCCCTTCGTGCCCGCCGCGTACCTGCGCCGCATGTTGCTGATCAATCCCTGGGGACGGAAGAGCATCATCAACACCATCACCGTGCCGAAGACCAGCATGCGGTATTCGGCAAAGGCGCGCAGGTACTCAGGAAGGAGCTTCAGCGCCAGGGCTGCAACGATCACTCCCAGAATCG
This sequence comes from uncultured Geobacteraceae bacterium, assembly GCA_964603155.1. GTDB lineage: Bacteria > Desulfobacterota > Desulfuromonadia > Desulfuromonadales > BM103 > VAUL01. Next base: position 12,377 of record CAZRTZ010000003.1, read on the forward strand.
AGCCCATCCCGCCGAGCACGACCATCGCCAGGATCATCGCCGAATCCATGAAGGTGAAACTGTCGGGGTTGATGAAGTTATTGTGGGCGGCAAAGACCACGCCGACCAGACCCGCCCAGAAGGCGCCGAGGGCATAGGCAGAGAGCTTGGTGGCGGCCATATCGACGCCCATGGCTACGCAGGCGATCTCATCCTCGCGCAGCGCCATCCACGCTCGGCCGATGCGGGAGTTCTTCAGTCGCACGGTGACGAAGATGGTCAGCACCACCAGGGCCAGGATGATGTAGTAGCTGTAGACGGCCTTTTGCCGGCCATCGAGGACCAGGGCGAACAGGTCCGGCCGGGGGATGCCGGCGATCCCCGCCGCGCCGCCGAAGACCGCGTCCCAGTTTTCCAGGACGATTTTGGTGATCGAGCCGAAGCCGAGGGTGACGATCGCCAGATAGTCGCCGCGCAGGCGCAGGATCGGGAAACCGAGAGCGAGACCGAAGAGCATCCCCGCCACGCCACCCAGCGGCAGGCAGGTCCAGAAGCCGAGGCCGAACGCCTTGCTGAGCAGGGCGTAGGTGTAAGCGCCGACCGCAAAGAAGGCGATGTAGCCGAGGTCGAGCAGACCGGCCAGACCGACGGTGATATTCAGGCCGAGCGCCAGCACGACAAAGATCAGGGCACTGACCATGACGTTGACATGGTAGAAATTCTGCGCCGTGGAAACCAGCCAGGGGAAGGCCGCCGCCAGCAGTGCCGCCCCGACCAGCAGTCGCCGGCACAGAACCCGGTTGTCGAGCAGCGTCTGCAGGGTCGCCCGGGGGACCATCCCCTCTTCCTCGTCCTGAGTGACGCTCCGGTCACGCTGCCGGTCACGCCAGCGTAGCGACAACTGCCAGGCCAGCGCCAGCAGCGCCGTGACCCCGGCAATCCAGCCCAGATTTTCCCAGCGCCACTCAATCTCGTTATTGAGGGTGTTGACCCGCACCACCAGCAGCGGCAGGGTCAGGAAGACGAACCAAAGGGCGATTCCGACGGCATTTTTGAGGGAGGTCAGCATCTCGCGCATGGTCGCCCCCCTACACCTTCTGCCGCACGGCCTTGCCGAGCAGTCCGGCCGGGCGCACGATCAGGATCAATACCAGCAGACCGAAAGCGAAGACATCCTCGTAGGCACTGGAGATGTAACCGGCGCCAAGGGTTTCCGCCACACCGAGGACGATGCCGCCGAGCACGGCGCCGGGGATGTTGCCGATCCCGCCGAGGACCGCCGCAGTGAAGGCCTTGATGCCGGCCATGAAACCGATGGCGGCATTGATCTGGCCGGTGCGCGAACCGATGAGCACCCCGCCGATGGCGGCCAGGACCGAGCCGATGATAAAGGTCGCCGAAATCACCCGGTCGACATTGATACCGACCAGGCGCGCCATGACCATATCCTGCTGGGTCGCGCGCATCGCCTTGCCGATTCGGGTGTACTTGATGAGCACGGTCAGGGCCAGCATGGTCACAACCGTCACCACCAGGATGATCAGATCGATGGAGCTGAGGTAGCGGGCGACCGGCTCCAGGAACTCGAAGTCCGGAACCAGCGCCGGGAACGGCAGGAAATCCGGGGTCTGCGCCAGCTGCACGTAGTTCATCAAGAAGATCGAGGCCCCGATGGCGCTGATCAAAGGCGACAGGCGCGGAGCGTTGCGCAGCGGGCGGTAGGCGATCCGCTCCAGCGTGTAGCCGTAGGCGGCGGCGTAAAGCATGGCGACCAGGGCCGCCAGCACCAGAACCGACAGCCCGCCGTGCCCGGCCATGGTCAGCACTCCGGCGACGATGAAGGCGACGAAAGCGCTGATCATGTAGATTTCGCCATGAGCGAAGTTGATCAGCTGAATGATGCCGTAGACCATGGTGTAGCCGAGGGCGATCAGGGCGTAGATGCTCCCCTTGATCACCCCCCCGGCAAGCAGTTCGAACAGATATTCGTAATCCATTGTTTGACCGACGGCCGAAAAGAAGGTCGCGCAAAAAACCGGGAGACAGGCACCTGCCTGCTCCCGGTCATTATACATGGTAGCAATCGCTTGTGTTTATTTTGCCTCGACGAAAGCGCCGTTTTTCACCTGGTAGACCGAGAAACCGACCCCTTCGGCATCCCCCCTGGCATCGAACTTGATCTTGCCGACCGGGGTCTCGACCGGGCTCGACTTGAGGGCCTTGCCCAGCGCCTCATAGTTGGTGCCGTTGACGACCTTGACGGCGTTGAGCGCGGCCAGGATGGCGGCATAGCCCTGGTCGAAGAAGGTGCCGGGCTCCTTGCCGTACCTGGCTTTGTAGTCGTTGCGGGCCTTGGCGTTCAGGGCATACCGGGAGACATCCATCGGGCCGGTGGCGTAGACACCTTCAGCATCCTTGCCGGCAATCTTGAGGAAGCCGTCACCCTTGATCCCGTCCGGACCGATGAACGGCACCTTGATCTGCTTCTTGTTCATCTGCGCCAGCAGCTTGGACGCTTCCGGGTGGTAGCCGCCGAAGATCACCGCCTCGGCGCCTTCCTTGCGGATCTTCTGGATCACCGCCGAGTAGTCCATGGCGCCCGGCTGGATCCCCTCATACATCACCACCTGGGCCTTCCCACTCTTCTCGACCGCTTCCTTGGAGAAGTCGGCGAAGCCCTTGCCGTAATCACCCTTGTCGTGAATCACCGCGACCTTTTTGGCGCCGAGTTTGCCGGTCACGAACGCCGCGGCGATTTTCCCCTGCTCGTCATCGGCAGCGATGGTGCGGAAGAAGTTGGGGTAGTCGCCACTCTTGGTCAGCGGCGGGTTGGTGGCCGACGGGCTGATGGCAATGACCTTGGCATCCTTGTAGATGCCGAGCGCTGCCTTGGTCGCACCGGAGCAGACGTGGCCGATGACCACGTTGACCCCCTGCGAGACCAGCTTGGCAGCAACGTTGGTGGCGATCTCCGGCTTGCACTGGTCATCGACGACCATCAGTTCGACCTGCTTGCCGTTGATGCCGCCCTTGGCATTGAGGTCGGCGACAATCATTTCGGCGGCGTCCCTGGTCGGCAGACCGTACGGGGCAAGATCGCCGGTATGGGGGCCGGCAATGCCGAGTTTGATCGTGTCAGCGGCCAGGGAAGACAGAGGAAGCAAAAGACATGAGGCTGCAACCAGCAAGCCAGCCACACCCGACATTCCGACAACTGTTCCACCTCTTAGCATAATGACTCTCCTCTCTCCTCACGGATCACGGACCACAAAAACCTTATAATTGACCACCCGACAACGGTCAAGCCACCCCTTGCCAAAACCCGGCCGCTTGTGGATACTCACGTCACTATCAAACCGAACATAACAGGAGGATTAACGATGAGATGCCACGAAGTCGATTACGAGATTGTCGGCGACGACATGCAGATGGTGCTGGTCGAACTCGACCCGCAGGAGACAGTGATCGCCGAAGCCGGGGCGATGAATTTCATGGAGGAGGATATCCACTTCGAAACCCGCATGGGCGACGGCTCGGAAGGAGAGCAGGGATTGATGGGCAAGCTCTTCTCCGCCGGCAAGCGGGCGCTCACCGGCGAATCGATCTTCATGACCCATTTCACCAACCAGTCGCGCCAGCAAAAACGCAAGGTCGCCTTCGCCGCGCCGTTCCCGGGGAAGATCATCCCCCTCGATCTCGGCAAGATGCGCGGCGAGATTCTCTGCGAAAAGGACGCCTTCCTCTGTGCGGCCTTGGGGACGAACGTGAGCATTGCCTTCCAGCGCAAGCTCGGCGCCGGCTTCTTCGGCGGTGAGGGTTTCATCCTCCAGCGCCTGCGCGGCGACGGCATGGTCTTCATCCACGCCTGCGGCACCATCATCGAACGCGAGCTCAAGGGGGAGACGCTGCGGGTCGACACCGGCTGCCTGGTCGCCTTCGAGCCGACGGTGAACTACGACATCCAGCGCGCCGGCAATCTCAAGAGCATGTTTTTCGGTGGCGAGGGGTTGTTCCTGGCGACGTTAAGCGGCTACGGCAAGGTCTGGCTGCAGAGCCTCCCCTTCTCGCGCCTGGCCGACCGCATCATCGCCCACGCCCCGAGCAGCGGCGGCAGCGCCCAGGGGGAGGGCTCGGTCCTCGGCGGCCTGGGGCGGATGCTCGACGGCGACTGATCCGGTCCGGTTGGTTCACAACAAACGGCAGCCTCCCTGACTGGAGGCTGCCGTTTTGCTTGCCACACTCTGACAAAAAAAGTCGTGAGGGAGACAGACGGCCTCCGCAATAGCTTGTTAAACGTTTTTGCGCCGGTCGATGACCCGCTGCGCCTTCCCTTCGTGGCGCGGCATCGACGCCGGCTCGACCAGCTTGACCCTGGCGCCGACGTTCAGGGTCGAGGCCAGCTTCTTCTCGACCATCTCGACAAAGGCCCGCTGCTTCTTCATCTCGTCGAAGAAGATCGTCTCGTTGACCTCGACCTGCACCTCCAGAGTATCGACGTTGTTGACCCGGTCGATGACCAGCTGATAGTGCGGCTCGCACCCCTCCACCTGGAAGAGCACCTCCTCGATCTGCGAGGGGAAGACGTTGACCCCCTTGATGATCAGCATGTCGTCCGAGCGGCCGCGCGGCTTCTCCATGCGCACCATCGTCCTGCCGCAGCGACATGGCTCGTAGATGAGGCGGGTGATGTCGCGGGTGCGGTAGCGGATCACCGGCAGCGCCTCCTTGGTCAGGGTGGTCAGCACCAGTTCGCCGATCGATCCCGGCGGCAGAACTTCGCCGGTCTCCGGATCGATGGTCTCGGGGAGGAAGTGATCCTCGAAGATGTGCATCCCGCAGCGGTGGATGCACTCGCCGGCGACTCCCGGCCCCATCACTTCGGAAAGGCCGTAGTTGTCGGTGGCGATGATCCCCAGGCGCTGTTCGATCTCGCGGCGCATCTCCTCGGACCACGGCTCCCCGCCGAACAGGCCGACCCGCAAGGTCAGGGTCTTCGGATCGATCCCCGACTTTTCCATGCGCTCGGCCAGGGTCAGGGCATAACTCGGCGTACCGACCAGGGCGGTGGTCCGGTAGTCCTGCATGATCATGATCTGCTTTTCGGTATTGCCGCCCCCCATCGGGATGACCGAGGCCCCGATCTGCTCGGCACCGTAGTGCAGGCCGAAGGCGCCGGTGAACAGCCCGTAGCCGAAGGTGATCTGAACCACGTCGTCATGGGTTACCCCGGCTGCCGTCAGCAGGCGGGCGACCAGTTGCGACCAGGTTTTAATGTCGTTGCGGGTGTATCCGACCACTGTCGGCTTGCCGGTGGTTCCGGAAGAAGAATGGATGCGTACCACTTCACGCAGGGGAACGGCGAACATCCCGTAAGGGTAGTTGAGGCGCAGGTCGTCCTTGGCGGTGAATGGCAGACGGCTCAGATCGCCAAGCGACTGGATGTCTTCAGGGATGATGCCCATCTCGTCGAACTTGCGACGATAACAGGTGACATTTTTGTAGGCCCGGTTGAGCGTAGCCTGCAAGCGTTCCAACTGGAGCTGCTCCAACTCTTCGCGCAACATGCATTCGTTGGTCTGATCCCAGATATTCATATCGCTAACGCTCCCAGATCTCCTTCTTGTCCTTGCCAAGATAAGCGCGCTGCACCTCGCGGTTCTCCAGCAACTCGGCGGCGCTTTCCTCAAGGATGACTTTGCCGGTCTCCAGTACATAGCCGCGGTCGGCCAGTTTCAGTGCAGCTTTGGCGTTCTGCTCAACCAGCAGCACCGTAGTCCCGTGTTCGCGGACCAACTCGGCGATGACCGCAAAGATTTCCTGCACCACCAACGGTGCCAATCCCATGGACGGCTCATCAAGCAGCAACAGTTTTGGTCTTGCCATCAGAGCCCGGCCGATGGCCAGCATCTGCTGTTCCCCGCCGGAAAGAGTGCCGGCCAGTTGCCGCCGGCGCTCGAGCAGGCGCGGAAAGAGCTGGTAAATCTCGTCAAGGCTGCTACGAATTTTCGTCCGTCCTTCGCGACGGCGATAGCGCAGGTAAGCGCCGAGTTCCAGGTTGTCCTCGACGGTCAGCGGCTTGAACACCTGCCGACCTTCGGGCACCTGGGAGATTCCCATATCGACGATCTTTTCCGGCGACAGCGCATGGATCGCCGTCCCCTCGAAAAGGATCTCGCCGCTGCGTACCGGCGTCACCGCCGACAGTGAGTTGAGGATGGTGGTCTTCCCCGCGCCGTTCGCCCCGATCAGGGTCGCGATCTCCCCCTGCTTGAGGTGCAGGGAGACGTTCTTCAGGGCATGAACCTGGCCGTAATAGGTGTTGATGTGCCGGACCTTGAGCATCTCCACGACCGGCTACCCCTCCCCCAGGTAGGCCGCGATGACCTCCGGGTTCTCCTGGATCTGGCGCGGTGTCCCTTCCGCCAGCTTTTTGCCGAGGTTGAGCACCACGATGGCATCGCAGATATCCATCACCAGTTCCATATCGTGCTCGACCAGCACCACCGTTACCCCGTTTTCACGGATTTTGCGGATCAGTTCACCGAGTTGCCAGGTCTCCCGGCTGTTGAGGCCGGCCGCCGGCTCATCCATCAGCATGAGGCGCGGCTGCACCGCCAGCGCCCGGGCGATCTCCAACAGCCGCCCCTTGCCGAAAGGCAGGTTCGCCGCCACGGTGTCGGCCAGGTCGGGAATGCCGACGAATTCCAGCAGTTCAAAGGCCTGACTGCGGATGCGCTTCTCCTCGGCCAGATGATGCGGCAGCTTGCAGGCGCAGGAGAGAAAGCCGCTGCGGCTGCGGGTGTGCAGCCCGACCATGACGTTTTCCAGCACGGTCATCTGCCCGAACAGTTCGATATTCTGGAAAGTGCGCACCAGACCGAGGCGCGCCAGGCGCTCCGGCGGTAGGCCACTGATATCGCAGTCGTCGAGGACAATCCGCCCGGCGGTACGGGTGTAGATGCCTGTGACGATATTGAACAGGGTGGTCTTGCCGGCCCCGTTCGGACCAATGACGCCGGTGATCTCGCCGGCACGCGCGGTGAAGGAAACTTCATCGAGCGCCGTCAGGCCGCCGAAAACGCAGGTGACGCCGTGGACTTCAAGCATCCTACCCCGCCTTCCCCGGCCACAGCTGCCGCAGCCACCGCCAGACGATTTCACCGCCCTGCACCAGCCCTCCCGGCAGGAACATGGTCATCAGGATCAGCAGCAAGCCGTAAACGACGATGTCGTAATCCTGGAAGGTGCGCAGAAATTCCGGCAGCAGCGTGAGCAGCGCGGCACCAAGACAGGAGCCGTAAATGCTCCCCAGCCCGCCGATGATCACCATGGTCAGCAGTTCCACCGAGAAGTGAAAGCCGAAGGTGCTCGGCGAGATGAAGGTCACGGTATGAGCATAGAGGCTGCCGGCGACACAGGAAATCACCGCTGAGCAGGTGAAAACCTGCACCTTGAGCAGGCGAGCGTTGACGCCGAGCACCCGCGCGGCCACTTCCGAATCGTGAATGGCGCGCAATGCCCGGCCGATACGTGACTGGGTCAGGTTCACGGCCAGCAGGATGACCAGCAGGGCCATCCCCCAGATCAGGTAATAGCTCTTCAGATCGGAATCGAAGCGCAGATCACCGATCTGCATCCCGGGGATACCGGGGAAGCCGGAAGGCCCCCCGGTTACGTCGACATATTCATTGAAGACGATAAAGACGATGATGCCGAAGCCCAGGGTAGCCATCGCCAGATAATGCCCCTTGAGCTTGAGGATCGGAAGGCCGATGACGAACGCCAGCAGGCCGACAGCAACCGCGGCCGCGCACAGAGCCGTCCACGGGTTCCAGCCGTGGGTGGTGGTCAACACGCCGGACAGATAGGCGCCGAGGCCGTAGAAAGCCGCCTGGCCGAGAGAAATCTGCCCGGCGAAGCCGAGCAGCAGATTGAGCGCCACGGCCAGCATGGTGTTGATGCCGACAAACACCAGTACGTTGAGCAGGTAGCCGCCCTTGACCAAGGCAGGCACAGTCAGGACGAGGGCGGAAAATAGCGCGAATTTAAGCAGTTCCCGGCGCATACTGAAAACCTAGACCCGCTCGCTGTCGCCGCGGCTGAACAGCCCCTGCGGACGCAGGAACAGGATCAGCAGCAGGATGATGAAGGTGACCGCATCCTTGTATCCGGAGGAGATCAACCCGGCGCCGAGAGCTTCCAGCACGCCGAGGATCAGACCGCCCAACACCGTGCCGATGCCGTTGCTCATGCCGCCGATGATCGCCGCGCAGAAGCCCTTGAGGCCGAGCATAATGCCGACGTCGTAGGAAGTCATGGTCAGCGGCGCAATAATGATCCCGGCCAACGCTCCCATCCCCGAAGCCAGCAGGAACGAGAACATCACCATGCGCCGTACATCGATACCGACCAACCCTGCCGCCCGCTGGTTGACGGCACAGGCACGCAACGCCTTGCCGGTGATGGTGAACTGAAAGAACAGCTTGTTGACGGCGATCAGCAGCACGGTCAGGGCAAAGATCCACAGGTGCTGCGGCAGCAGGGTCGCCCCGGCCAGAGTGATGGGTTCGTCGCCGGAGAAGGTCGGCAGGGCATGGGTATCCTTCCCCCAGACCAGCATGGCGATGCCGCGCACCAGGATGCTGCCGCCGATGGTGATGATCACCAACCCCAGCGGCGTGGCCTTGCGCAGCGGACGAATGGCCAGACGCTCGAACACGACGCCCGATATAGCGGCGCACGCGACCGCCAAGAGCAGGGCTACTACTAGATTGAAGTTGTGGATCGTATGGAAATAGACGCCGAACATCCCGCCGAGCATGACAAACTCCCCCTGGGCGAAGTTAATGATCCCGGTGGAGTTGTAGATGATGGCGAAGCCAAGGCCGATCAGCGCATAAATAGCACCGGTGGCCAGTCCTGAAAGAAGGTACTGTGAAATCTGCTGGGAGAAATCCATACGACCCGGGAGTGCGGTAAAGTTGCAGCGCAGGCGGAACAGACCGCCTGCGCTGACGGAACAAATATCAATATCGTAAACGGTGCTTCAAGAAAAGATCAATCGACCAGCACCCAGTCCTTGTTCTTGATCTCGACCAGCACGAAGGCATCCTTGGTCAGACCGCAATGGTCCGTACCGGAAAAACTGAACACTCCGCCGATCCCGGCAAAGCCTGAGATCTTCTCCAACTGTTCACGAATCGTCGCCGGCGTGTCGGCCCCTTGCTCGAAGGCCTTTTTCAGCAGCATGACCGCATCCCAGGCATGCCCGCCGAAGTGGTCGCCTTCGACCCCGTAGCGCTGCTTGTAATTCATGACATAGGTCATCAGCGCCTTCTTCTGGGGATCCTTCTCCGGAAGCTGATCGGCCACGATCACCCGGCCGGTCGGCAGGATGATCCCCTCGGCGGCCTCACCGGCCAGTTCGATGAACTTCTTGGAGGAGACGCCGTGGCTCATGAACAGCGGCAGCTTGATGCCGAGCTGGCGGGCGTTCTTGGCCACCAGCGCCGGGCCCGGATTGGTTCCCCAGCAAATGATCGCCTGGGCTTCGCTGCCGCGGATTTTGGTCAGCTGGGCGGTCATGTCGGTATCCTTCGGCCCGAAGGTGTCATCGACCACCAGGGTAATGCCGAACTTGACCGCCTGGGCTTTGAGCTGCTCGCGACCCGAGGCACCGAAACCATCGGAGACGCTCAGGATAGCGACTTTGTCGATCTTGCGCTTTTTCAGATGCTCGTAGATCCGCTCCACCGCCAGAGTGTCGTTCTGTGCGGTCTTGAAGGTGCAGGGGTTGACCGGATCGGCGATCTTAGTGCCGGCGGCGCAGGAGATCAGCGGAATCTGCTCCTTTTCGGTGACCGGCTTCACCGCCATCGTCTCGCCGGTGGTGCTCGGGCCGATGATGGCCACGACCTTGTCGTCCTTGATCAGCTTGGTGGCCAGCTGCACCGCCTTGGTCGGATCGCCGGTGGTATCGTAGACCACCAGTTCGATGGGCCGCCCCTTGATGCCGCCGGCCTTGTTGATATCGTCGACCACCATCTGCGCGGTATTGCGCTCCGGCTCGCCGAGGAACGATGGCGGCCCGGTCACGGAGAAGAGCGCGCCGACCTTGAGCGGTTCGGCGGCGAAGACCATGCCTGCCGACAGCGACAGGGCCAGCAGCAAACCCATCTGGCGAACAAATCGAATCTTCATGAAAGCCTCCTGACCTTGAGGAATTATTGGATGATGGCCCAGTCGCCGGCGGTGATACGGACCATTTCGAAGGCCGAAAGGTCCAGACCGTTATGGTCGCCGGCCGACATGGTGAAGACCCCGGAGACTCCGACCAGCTTGCTGGTCTGCTCGATGCCGGCGCGAATCTGCTCGGCGGACGTACCGTTCTTCTGCACCGCGCCGACGATCAGCTGGAACGCGTCATAGGCATAGCCGCCGAAGGTCGAGGCTTCCACCCCGTAGGCTTTCTTATAGGCCGCATCGTAGTCCTTGAGCAGTTTGGCCTGCGGGTCGCTCTCCTTGATCTTGTCGAACACCGCCAGTTTGCCGGCCGGGAGCATCACCCCTTCGGCGGCCTCGGCCGTAGCCAGTTCGATGTACTTCTTCGAGGCCACGCCGTGGCTCATGTACAGGGGGGTCTTGATGCCGAGCTGTTTGACGTTGCGGGTCACCACCGCCGGACCGGGGTTGGTCCCCCAGCAGATGATGGCGTCGGGGTTGGCCGCGCGGATCTTGGTCAACTGGGCGGTCATGTCGGTGTCTTTCGGGCCGAAGGTTTCATCGGCCACCAGTTCCAGCCCTTTTTTGGCGAGTAGCCCTTTCAGCTGCTCGCGACCCGAAGCGCCGAAACCATCGGAGACCGTCAGAAGAGCGAACTTCTTCTGCCCTTTGCCAACCGCATAGTTGAGGATCTTTTCGCCGGCGATGTGATCGTTGGCGGGAGTCTTGAAGGTCCAGGCATTGACCGGATCGGTGATTTTGATTCCGGCGGCGCAGGAAATCAACGGGATCTGTTCCTTCTCGGTGACCGGCTTCACCGCCATCGTCTCGCCGGTGGTGCTCGGCCCGATGATGGCCACGACCTTGTCGTCCTTGATCAGCTTGGTGGCCAATTGCACCGCCTTGGTCGGATCGCCCGTGGTGTCGTAAATCACCGCTTCGACCGGCTGACCCTTGACGCCGCCCTTGGCATTGATCTCCTTGACCAGCATCTCCAGGGTATTCTTTTCGGGCTCGCCGAGAAACGCCGCCGGACCGGTGACCGAGAAAAGCGCGCCGATACGCAATGGTTCGGCCAGTGCCATCCCGGCATTCAACACCAGACAGAATGCCATCCACATCACAGCCAGTTTCCGCATGATCATTCCTCCAATGTTTAAGCAGCTGTTGAAATCACGGACCGCCTACATTCCGTATAGACGTTCCCCTTCCAGGATTTTCAGCCTGTTATCGGTCAACACCCTGATGGCAGAAACCGGATCATCGAAGCGGAAGATGATCACCGCATTGCCGCCGCAGCGCTCGACGAAGGCATACATGTATTCCACATTAATACCAGATTTGTCCAGCACTTCGAGAATCCCCGCCAGCCCCCCCGGCTGGTCGGGAACCTCCACCGCCACCACTTCGGTTTTGCTGACGGTGAATCCCTGTTCCTTGAGCGTCGCCCTGGCCAGGTCGGTCTGGTCGACAATCAGGCGCAGGATGCCGAAATCGGAGGTGTCGGCCAGCGACAGGGCACGGATGTTGATACCCTTGCTGCCAAGGACACGGGTCACCTCGGCGAGCCGCCCGGACTTGTTCTCGATGAAGATGGAAATCTGTTCGACCTGCATGTTCTCCTCCCTGTTTGATCGACTCTTGGCTTACTTGCGGTTGTCGATGACCCGCTTGGCCTTCCCTTCACTGCGGGCGATGGTCTTGGGCTCCACCAGGCGTACCTTGCTGGTGACGCCGAGAAAATCCTTGATCTCCTTCTCGATGCGCTGGGCCAGGGCCTGAAGTACCTTGACCTCGTCGGAGAAGATCTGCTCATCGACCTCGACCTGGACTTCCAGAGTGTCGAGATTGTCGTGGCGGTCGACGACCAGCAGGTAGTGCGGCTCGACCCCTTCGATGCGCATCAGGATCGACTCGATCTGCGACGGGAAGACGTTGACCCCGCGGATGATGAGCATGTCGTCACTGCGCCCGCTCATGCGGGTCAGACGGGCATGGGTCCGTCCGCAGATGCACGGTTCGCGGGTCAGGCTGGTGATGTCGCGGGTGCGGTAGCGGAGCAGCGGAATCCCTTCCTTGGTGATGGTGGTGATCACCAGCTCGCCGGTGGCGTCGTCGGGGAGAACTTCGCCGGTATCGGGATTGATGATCTCCGCCAGGAAATGGTCCTCCCAAATATGCAAACCGTTTTTGGCCTCGATGCACTCGATCGCCACCCCCGGCCCCATGATCTCGGAGAGGCCGTAGATGTCGAGGGCGTGCAGGTTGAGTTTGCCCTCGATGTCCTTGCGCATGTCCTCCGACCACGGCTCGGCGCCGAAGATGCCCACCCGCAGCTTGAGATCGCGGAAATCGATGCCGGCCTCGCGCGCCTCCTCGGCCATGTACAGCGAGTAGGAGGGCGTGCAGGTGAGGACTGTCGAGCCGAAGTCCTGCATGATCATCAGCTGGCGGGCGGTGTTGCCGCCGGAGATCGGGATCACCGAGGCGCCGAGCCGCTCCGCGCCGTAATGGGCGCCCAGCCCGCCGGTAAAGAGGCCGTAGCCGTAGGCGTTGTGGATGATGTCCCCCTGGTGCACCCCGGTGGTCACGAAAGTCCGGGCCATCAGCTCCGCCCAGGTGTCGATATCCTTTTTGGTGTAGCCGACCACGGTCGGCTTGCCGGTGGTACCTGAGGAGGCGTGGATGCGCACGATCTCGTCCATCGGTGCGGCGAAGAGGTTGTACGGATAGGCGTCGCGCATGTCCTGCTTGACCGTGAACGGCAGGCGCCGTAGGTCGTCGAGGCTCCTGATCTGCTCGGGCTGGATGCCGGCTTTACCGAGCGTCTCACGGTAGAAAGGGACCTTCTCGTAAACGCGTGCCACCGTCTGCTGCAGGCGCTTGAGCTGCAGCGCCTCCAGCGCCGCACGCGGCATGGTCTCGAATTCTTCGTGGAAGTAGGCGGTCATGGCTCCCTCCTTACAGGGCGCGTCCCATGGCAAAAGCAGTCTTGTTCACCTCCAGCGCCTTTTTCGGCACCATGTTGGCCAACGCCTCCTGCCAGACCGCCTCCGCAATATTCAGGCGCTTCGATACAGCCCCGAGCAGCACGGTGTTGGCCGCGCGCACATCGCCGGCCTGCTGAGCCATATGCAATCCGTCAACCAGCAGAAAATCGGGGAAGCGGCTGCGGATGCGCGCGGGGATGTCGTCGGGATAGGCCGCCTGGCCCAGAAGTACCGATGGCGGGGCGATGCGGTAGTCGTTGACCACCACCTCGGCGCCGGGACGCAGCAGAGGGAGAGAGCGATAAGCCTCCAGCAACTCGAAGCCGAAGAGGATGTCCCCCTCCCCTTCCGGCACGGTCGGCGAGCAGACCTCGCGACCGAAACGCACATGCGAAACCACACTGCCGCCGCGCTGCGACATGCCGTGGATTTCGCTCTTTTTCACATCGAAGCCGGCCAGCATGAATGTTTCGGCCAGGATCTCCGAGGCTAGCAAAATCCCCTGCCCGCCGACTCCGACCAGAAGAATATTGGTAATCTGTTCACTCATGGTTTTAACCCTGTCTGTGGATAATCGCGTCGAACTTGCACAGTTGCTGGCACACCGTGCAGCCGTTGCACAGCAGCGAATCGATCCTGGCTTTGCCTTTCTTGCCGTCGGGCGCCGGCAGCCACTCGATGGCCGGGCAACCGAGGCGCAGGCAGGCCTTGCAGCCGGTACACTTGTCCGGGTCGATACACAGCGGCGGTCCGGGGCTGAAGCGGGTGGCGTCCTTGATCAGGCAGCACGGCCGGTTGGTGATGATGACCGACGGCTCGGGACGGGCCATCTCCTCCTCCAGAACCTTGCGGGTCGCGGTCAGATCGTTGGGATCGACCACCCGCACATGCTCGATGCCGAGAACCCGGCACAGGTCGGCCAGATTGACCTCGGGGGCAGGACTCCCTTTGAGCGTGTAACCGGAGGTCGGGTTTTCCTGCCGCCCGGTCATGGCGGTGATGCGGTTGTCCAGAATGACGATGGTCGCCGGAACCTTGTTGTAGGCCATCTCCATCAGCGAGTTGACCCCGGTGTGCAGGAAGGTTGAGTCACCGATCACCCCGACCACGCGGCGCTGCTCTTCAGGGGCGAGGGCTCTGACGATGCCGGAGGCGTTGCTGATCGACGCCCCCATGCACACGCAGGTGTCCATGGCGTTGAGCGGCGGCATGAAGCCCAGGGTGTAGCAGCCGATGTCGCCGGTCACGTAGGCATTGAGGCGGTTGAGGGTATAGAACAAGCCGCGGTGCGGGCAGCCCGGGCACATGTTGGGCGGGCGCGGCGGCAGCGGCTCGGCGACAGTCTCCGCGGCCGCCGGGGCCGCGGCCAGGCCGACCCTGGCGAAGGCGGCGCGAATCCGCCCCGGCGACAGTTCGCCGCACAGCGGTATGATCGCCTTGCCGGTCACGGCGATCCCCATCGCCTTCACCTGCTCCTCGATGAACGGGTCGAGTTCCTCGACCACGAACAACTGCTCGACCTGCGAAGCAAACTCACGGATCAGACTGTGCGGCAAAGGGTACACCATCCCCAGCTTGAGCACCGACGCATCCGGCAGGGCCTCGCGCACGTACTGATAGACGACCCCGGCGCAGATGATGCCGACCTTGGCGGAGCGCATCTCCTTGCGGTTGATGGCAGCGGAGTCGCCATAGACAGACATGTCGACGATGCGCTGCTCCACCAGCGGGTGGCGCACCCGGGCATTGCCGGGAAGCATGACCAGCTTCGGCGCATCCTTGACCAGCTTCGGCGCCGGCAGGTCGCTGCGGCGCTCGCCAAGTGCCACGATCGACTTGCCGTGGGAGATGCGCGTACAGCTGCGCACCATCACCGGCGTGTCGAACTGTTCCGACAGGTCGAAACCGAGCTTGGTGAACTCCTTGCACTCCTGCGAGTCGGCCGGCTCGAGCATCGGCACCTTGGCGAACTTGGCATAATTGCGGCTGTCCTGCTCGTTCTGCGACGAGTGCATCTCCGGATCGTCGGCCACCACCAGCACCAGACCGCCGCGCACCCCGGTATAAGAGAGGGTGAAGAGCGGGTCGGCGGCAACGTTGACGCCAACGTGTTTCATGCAGGCCAGTGCCCGCCCGCCACCGAAAGACGCGCCGATGGCCACTTCCAGGGCAACCTTCTCATTGGGAGCCCAGGAGGCGTCGATTTCGGGGTAGCGGACGACGTTTTCGAGGATTTCCGTGGAGGGTGTGCCGGGATAGGCGCTCGCCACCAGCACCCCGGCTTCGAAGGCACCGCGAGCGAACGCCTCGTTGCCTGACAATACCGCCTTGCTCATGCATCGACCTCATTTAATTCGTAAAATAGGGGAGTTATGGCGGGGTTCCCGCCGGCCTAAAGAAAGGGGATATTAGTGCATCAGCCGCCTGATTGTCAAACGCCGGTATAGAGTTTCCGGAACGGAGAAAAGCTCCGGATCGACAATGAAAAAAGGCAGCTGGCAGCCGACTTCCTGTCAATCAAGGCTGGTGCGGGCAGCCGGACTCGAACCGGCACAGAGCAAGCTCTACGAGATTTTAAGTCTCGGGTGTCTACCAATTCCACCATGCCCGCATGCAGACGAAATCATTCGGTTACGGTATTATTCGGATTGCACCCCGCACTGTCAATGGAGAGCTCATGAAAAGCCAGTTGATCTGTCCCGCTTGCGGCAGCATCGTGGACCGCTATCGCAACCCCTTCCCGACCGTAGACATCATTATCCGCGATGAAGCCGGCCGGATCGTCCTGATCGAACGCCGCAACGAACCGCACGGCTGGGCTCTGCCGGGAGGGTTTGTCGACTACGGCGAGAGTCTCGAAACGGCGGCCGCGCGCGAGGCCCGCGAGGAAACCGGTCTGGAACTGGTTGACCTGCGCCAGTTCCACGCCTATTCCGACCCGGCGCGCGACCCGCGCCAGCACAACATCTCCGTGGTTTTCACCGCCTATTCACAAGGGGACCTGCAGGCCGGCGACGATGCCGTCAACGCCCGCTGGTTCCCTCTCGACGCGCTCCCCTCGCCGTTGTGTTTTGATCATGGGGAGATATTGGAAGACTACCGGCAAATCGTTGAGTCGTTGAGTCAAACATGACACGACTCGCTGCATAATCTAAAAATTTCCACTCAACGACTGAGCAACTCAACAGCTTAATGACGCTGCCGACTCTCTCACTCAGCAAAACACAACTCCGGCTCCTCGTCCAGCAAACCGTGCTTGCAGCACAGAGAGAAAAACAGCCGCAGGCCGGCGAGATGCTCCGCGGTCAAGGTGTAGGACATGCTGTCCCGCCAGTAGCTGACCAATTCATCGACGGAGAGTGGGCTTACCGAAGCGACCGCCGCCGCCATCCCCGGCAGGTCGGCAAAGGCATATGCCAGGGCCTGCTCGAGTTGACCACGCAAAATCCGAACAGCTTCGGGCTGCTCGACAAACGCCTGACGACGCAGAATCCACAGGGCAAAGACGAACGGCAGGCCGGTGAAGCGATACCACAATTCCCCCAAGTCGTAGACCTGCATCCCCTTCTGAAGGCTGCCGGCGGTCCGCAAGGCCCGGTCGCCGATCAGCAGGGCGCTGCCGCCGTCAGCAACGACAGTTTCCACAGGAGCCGCGGGGACGCTGCCATCAAACGTCCTTGCCCCGCAGAACTCCTTCAGCAAAACCTGCAGCAGGTTGGACGAGGTCGCCGATTCGGCGGTCAGCGCGATCTTCTCCTTGGCCACCTCGGCAAGCGGCAGGCGGCTGAACAGGAGCACGCTGCGCACCGCCCCCAGGCTGCTGATCGACAGCCCCGGCAGCAGCAGATAGTTCCGCCAATCGCGGGCATACTCAAAAGACGAGGAGGGGCTCAGGTCCAGCGTCCCCGTCGCCAGGCCGGCATTCAATTCGGCGGGGACGCCATCGACCACGCATTGGGAAAAGCCGGTGCGGGACAGATGGTGGAAAAACGGGATGGTATTGACGTAACTGATGCGCCCGACCTTGAGAGCCAACCCCATCATGCCAGAACCTCTCCGCCAACGCGGACCGATTCCGCCCCCCCACCCGGACCGTGCAACGTCCAGGAACGATTGTCGTAAAAGCGCCGGCACAGCTCCCCTGCAAGAGCCAGATCCTGACCCGTGGGACGGCTCTCATGCCAGGTGATGCCGAGTCCCGTGGAAAAGCTTTCTATCAGCATCTCCTCGACCTCATCGATCGACAGCGGCCGCGAGCTGAAGCGGTTCAGCCAGCCGACCCCATCCAGCCGCACAGATGTCTCATCCGGCTCAGCGGGCAGTATCCGCCCGAGCAAAGACAGGTCCAACTCCAGCGGAATCGAACCATGCTGCAAGAACGCGCCGCCACGCCGCTTCTGTGCACAACCCGCCACCTTGCACCCCTCGACCAGCAGTTCGTATTGCGCCGGGGCCACGAAGCAGACCGCTTTCCCCTGCTGACCATGCGCCTTGCCGGGCACCAGTTCCGCCGTCACCCCCAATTGCCGCAAGGCGGTCTGCAACACCGCGGCGATCACCTGGTAGTTGTGCGTCACCGACGACCCGAACGGCGGCGCACACGGCGTGATCACGGCATAGGTCACCTCGCAGTCGTGGAGGACCGCACGCCCCCCCGTCGGCCGGCGCACCACATCCAGACCGGCTAGATGGCAGGCCGCCAGATCGACGCCGCCAGACAGCTTCTGGGCATAGCCGATAGTCAACGTTGCCGGTTGCCAGCGATACAGCCGCAGAATCGGCGGTGATGCTCCATCCGCCACCGCTTGCAGCAAGGCATCGTCCAGGGCCATGTTCATGGCCCCCGGCAGCGCTCCGGAGCGAATCAGTCTCCAGGGTCGCTCCTCGCTCCTCACTCCTTGCTCCTCACCATGAAAAAAGGCCGGTTTACCCGGCCCTATTTCGTCTTACAGCTTGATCCGTTCGAGGAAGCTGGTATCCACATCCCCGTCGATGAAGTCGGCATTGTTCATGATCTTCTGATGGAACTCGATGGTGGTCTTGATCCCGCCGATGATGTACTCGTCGAGTGCCCGGGCCATGCGCTTGATCGCTTCCTCACGCGTATCGGCATGCACGATCAGCTTGGCAATCATCGAGTCGTAATTGGGCAATACCGTGTACTGGTCGTAGACCGCACTGTCGATGCGCACCCCCAACCCGCCCGGCGGATGGTAGCCGTCGATCTTGCCGGGGAACGGCGTGAACTTGACCGGATCCTCGGCGTTGATGCGGCACTCGATGGCGTGGCCCTGGAACTTGATGTCCTTCTGCTTGTAGCGCAGCGGCAGGCCGGCCGCCACCCGAATCTGCTCCTTGACGATGTCGACGCCGGTGATCGCTTCGGTCACCGGATGCTCGACCTGCACGCGGGTGTTCATCTCCATGAAGTAGAAGTTGTTGTTCTTGTCGAGGAGGAATTCCATGGTACCGGCGCTGCGGTAGCCGATGGCCTTGGCAGCAGACACGGCGCATTCGCACAACTGCTTGCGCACCTTCTCGGGGAGAACCGTACACGGTGCCTCTTCGATGAGCTTCTGGTGACGACGCTGAATCGAGCAGTCACGCTCGCCAAGGTGGATAACGTTGCCGAAATTGTCGCCAAGGATCTGGATCTCCACGTGGCGCGGCCGCTCACAGTATTTCTCGATGTAGACATCGGGGTTGCCGAAGGCCGCCTGGGCTTCGGCACGCGCCATGGCAAACTGGTTGGGGAGCGAGGCCGGCGAATGCACCACCTTCATCCCCTTGCCGCCGCCACCGGCCGTCGCCTTGATGATCACCGGGAAACCGATCTTCTCGGCGATCTTCTGTGCTTCCTCCACGGTCGGCACGTTGTCCTTGGTGCCGGGGAGGATCGGCACCCCGGACTTGATCACCGACTGGCGGCCGGCAATCTTGTCCCCCATCAGGCGGATGTTCTCGGGGGTCGGCCCGATGAAGGTCAGGCCGCATTGCTGGCACATTTCAGCGAATTCGGCGTTTTCCGAGAGAAAGCCGTAGCCGGGATGGATCGCCTCGGCGTCGGTCACCTCGGCGGCGCTGATGATCGCCTTCTTGTTGAGATAGCTCTCGCTGCTCGGTGCCCGGCCAATGCAGATGCTCTCGTCGGCCAACTTGGCATGCAGGGCATCCTTGTCGGCATCGGAGTGTACGGCAACCGTGCGGATGCCGAGTTCCTTACAGGCGCGGATGATGCGCAGGGCGATCTCGCCGCGGTTGGCAATCAGAATTTTATGGAACATGGATGTCTCCAGGTAGGCATCAGGTTGAGGTGGAGGTTGAGGTTGAGGTTAAGGCTTCTGAACCTTGACACTTAGCCTCAACCTGCTTTTACAGTCTTTCCACCTTGAACAGCGGCTCGCCGAATTCAACCGGAGCGGCGTCATTCTTGATGATTTCGATGATTTTGCACTTGAAATCGGCTTCGATCTCATTGAACAGCTTCATGGCCTCGACCAGGCACACCGTCTGCCCCTGCTCGACGACGCTGCCGACCTCGACGAAAGGCGGCGCCTCCGGGCTGGATTTGCGGTAGAAGGTCCCGACGATCGGCGAATTGATGGTTTCATATTTATCGCTGGCTGCCGCTGGAGTGGCCGCAGCAACGGGAGCCGCTGTCGCGGGAGCCGCCGCAGGCATCACCGGCATGGCCATCTGCGGAGCCATAGCCGCCGGAGCGGTCATATGGATGATCTGCCCGGCCGTACCACGCTTGATGACGATCTTCTCGTCGGCGTTTTCCATTTCAAATTCGGTGATATCGGTTTCCGTCACCATTTTGATCAGAGTTTTGAGATCCTTGACGTCCATTAGCCTGCCTCCTTGAGTTGCGGCAGCCGCAAAAACGGCCCGCGCTATTTTGGTTTCAACCAGCCAGCAAATCCCGATACTGTTTGTCGATGCATGTCAGTACCCTGGCGCCGTCTTCCGTCACCAGGACCATATCTTCGATACGCACACCGCCCAGACCTGGGAGGTAAATTCCCGGCTCGACCGTCACGACCATGCCGGGAGCGGCTATCGCCTTGCTGCGTGCCGACACGGTCGGCGCTTCGTGCACGTCCAGACCGATACCATGGCCGAGTCCGTGACCGAAGTAAGCGCCATAACCGGCGGCGGCGATGAAATCACGCGCCGCCCGGTCGATCTCCGCCAACGCCACCCCCGGACGGATGGCCGCAATGGCCAGGTCGTGGGCGGCAAGAACCGTATCATAGACCCGCCGCAATTCATCCGGCGGCGTGCCGAGAGCAACCGTCACGGTCTCGTCGGCGTGATAGCCGGCAACGCGCGCTCCGAAATCGATGGTGACCAGCTCGCCAACTGCCAGTCGCCGGTCTCCGGCGACCCCATGGGGCAATGCCCCGCGCGGACCGGAGGCAACGATGAAATCGAAACTCTTCTCTTCGGCACCGAGACGCTTGAGAGCAAACTCCAGAGCCAGGGCCACATCGCGCTCGATGCTGCCCGGCCGGATCAGCGTTTCGATCTCGGCGAGCGCCACGGCATGCAAACTTGCTGCCGCAACCATCGCCTCGATTTCCACGGAGTCCTTGACCGCCCGCAGGCCGTCGAATGCGTCCTTGAGCGGAATCCAAGCCCACGAGGCATCGCCCCGCGTTCTCAGGTCGTCGACTTTACCATAAGCGAGCCCAGACTCGAAACCAATTCTTTGCCCCCCCAGTTCAAGCAGAGCAGCAACCACTCCCTCGCTCTGCACCCGGTATTCGACGACCTGATCGGCGCACACTTCAGCCCCGGCCTGGGTGGTATAGCGGGAATCGGTTAAAAAGCGGGCGCGCCCCGAACCGGTGACAACCAGAACACCATCGCTGCCGGTGAAGCCGCAGAAATAGCGGAGATTTTCCCGGGCAGTAAAAATCGCCGCATCGAGCTGGTGCTCCGCGAGGAGGACGCGAACCCGATGCTGCCGGTCAATAAATGGCATGTGACAGAGGATCAGGCCTTGAGACGGTCAACCAGCCCGCGCAGGGCCAGCCCATAACCGGAAGCGCCGAAACCGGCCACCTGGGCCAGAACGACGGGGGAGATATGCGAACGGCGGCGGAAGGATTCGCGCGCGTGGATATTGGTCAGATGAACCTCGACGGCGGGGATGGCCACCGCCGCCAGCGCATCGCGCAGGGCGATGCTGGTGTGGGTGTAGGCACCCGGGTTGATGAGCAATCCGGCCACCCCCTGGCGGGCCGCCGCGTGAATGCGATCGATCAACGCCCCTTCATGGTTGGACTGGAACGATTCGACCTCTACGCCAAGTTCGGCGGCCAACTCTCCCAGCATCCTGTCGATATCCGCAAGCGTCGTCCGGCCGTAAACCTCCGGTTCGCGGCTGCCAAGCAGATTCAGATTGGGACCGTGCAGAACCAGGATCAACATGTCAGGACAAAGCTGCGGCCAGTGCCGCGGCCTCACGTGTCAGCAGATACCGAGCCTTGCCGAAATTGCCGTCGCGGTGCAGGGTCATGGCCACAAAGTAGTCGGGGGTGATGATCCGCACCACGATGTGGAAGCGCGCTGTCTTGATCGATACTTCCTCCATTTCGCCGACGTTAAGTATCTGCGCGGTCTTGCGGATTTCCTTGATGACATTGGCATACTCGACGGCGATCATGTTCAGGTCGAGCTGCTGATCATCACTGAAATACTGGTCGATGGCGATGCCGTCGTACCCCATAAGGACCGCACCGACACCGCCGCCGGTCTCATCGACAATCCGCTTCAAGATCTCACTGAACATGCGCCCTCCTCAAGGCAATCGCCTGCAACCAGCGTTCAAAAACAATACGGGGTTCGCGCGGCGGCGCAGCTTTTTCTTCGACGGCAACCGGTGTCTCAGCCGGAGGCGCCACAACCTCGGGCTCAGGAGCTGCGACCATTTGCCCTGCGAGTGATCCACGCAATTCGAGCAAACGGCTCATGACTCCGGCATTGCCGGGTTCAAGACGCTGAATCTCCTCGTAAACCCTGACGGCCTGCTCGATCAGCCCCTGCTTGACATAGATTTCAGCCAGCGTTGCCGTCGGAATCGGCGCACTGCCAGGCTCTTCGGAGACCTCCCCGGGAGCGACCGTGATCTCATCGGGAACAACGGCAACGACTTCTGCAACCGGCGCAGGCGCGGCAGCCGTCGCCCAGGGCTTTGGCAGATCGAGAGCCAGCAACATGTTGCCCAGCATTTCGTCCTGTGGATGGAACTCGATGGCCTGGGTGAGAATCCGGCGCGCCTGGTCGCGCTCACAGAGGATCAGGTGCAGACGGGCAAGGCCAAGCAAAGCCGCCAGGCTCTGCCGGTCAATCGCCAGAGCCTGGTAATAGGCCGTCATCGCCTCGTCGAACTTCCCCATTTGGCAAAGGACCCGACCGAGCGTGGCAAACCCCGGGGAGAAATTGGGGAGGGCCTGCGTCCCCAGCCGGGCCGCCGCAAGG
The DNA here is from genome assembly GCA_964603155.1 of uncultured Geobacteraceae bacterium. Lineage (GTDB taxonomy): Bacteria > Desulfobacterota > Desulfuromonadia > Desulfuromonadales > BM103 > VAUL01. Next base: position 35,056 of record CAZRTZ010000003.1, read on the forward strand.
GCATCATCCAGCAGACCGACCTGGCGAAAAGCTTCGGCAAGCGGCACGAACGCCGTTGAATGGGGATCCTTGTTGACGATCTGCAGATAGCAGTCGATCTTGCCGATGAGGCTGCTGCCGGTTTTGTTTTGCACCTTGTGGCTCCGCGTCAGGCGAAAAGATGACTCAGCAACTGTTCCGGCTTGTCGACCCGGTGCAAATCCGCCGAACCGATGCCATGGTTGAGAACCAGGCGGATGGCGCCATCCTTGACCTTCTTGTCATGGCGCATGACCGCGAGATATTCCTCGGGGCTGAACGCCGGTGGCGTCACCGGCAACGCGAGGCATTCCAACAGAGCAAGCAGGCGGGCGACATCGTCTTTGCCGCACAAGCCGAGCCGTTCCGAAGCCCGGGCCGCCAGAACCATGCCGATAGCCACCGCCTCGCCATGCCTGATCACACCGTACCCCGCCAGTGTTTCCACCGCATGGCCGAAGGTATGACCGTAGTTCAGAATTGCGCGTAATCCCTGCTCATTTTCGTCACTTTCTACAACATTTGCCTTTATTTGGCAAGAGACCATGACCGCATGCTGCAGGGCCTCCACATCGCGCTCGGCCAAAGCCGTGCTGTTATTCTCCAGCCAGGCGAAGAAACCGGCATCGTGAATCACCCCGTATTTGACCACCTCGGCCAACCCGGCCACGTACTCGCGTGAAGGCAGGGTCTTCAGGGTATCGACGTCGATATGCACGTACCGGGGCTGATAGAAGGCACCGATGAGGTTCTTCCCCAAAGGATGATTGACGCCGGTCTTGCCCCCGACCGAGCTGTCCACCTGAGCAAGCAGAGTGGTCGGCACCTGGGCGAAGGGGATGCCGCGCAGGAAAGTGGCCGCGGCAAAGCCGGTCAGATCGCCGATCACCCCGCCGCCCAGCGCCAGCAAACCGCAGTGGCGGTCAAAATTCCATTCGATGAAGGCATCGTACAGGCTCTCGAGAGTGGTCAGCGTCTTGTACTGCTCCCCGTCCGGGACCTGCACCACGCTGACCTGTCTCCCCTCGCTGACGAGGGCGTCAACCAGAACTTCACCGTACAATTCACCAACGGTTGGATTGGTGACGATGCCGACGCGCCGCGGGAAGCCGACGCCATCCAGCGCCGCGCCAATCTGGCTGAAAATTCCTGTGCCGACCACAATCGGGTAGCTGCGCTCTCCCAGGGAGACATTTACGACGGGCATTGCTTGACTTCCTCCATCCCCAGACGATTGATGATTTCCCGCACCACGCCGTTGACACTTAATCTGTCCGCGTCAACCACCAGATCCGCCTCTTCATACCAGGGGAGTCGACTTTGCCACAACTGCCGGACCGGTGCCAGCCCCTGCCCGGGATCGGCCAACGGCCGGCCGCTGCTGCGCGCAAGGCGGCGCTCGAGCGTCGACCAGGATACGCGCAGATAAACGACGATCCCCAACTCTTTCATCAGCGCACGATTTTTCTCACGCCCGACGATTCCACCTCCGGTGGCAAAGACGGTGGAAACACGGTCAGCCTGCTCGGCGAGCACCGCACTTTCGCAGTCGCGAAAAAAGGGTTCGCCATCTTCGGCGAAAATCTGCGGGATCGATCGCCCCTCACGCTCGACCAGCAGTTGGTCAAGATCGGCAAAGCCGAAACCGAGACGCTGTGCCAGCCGCCGGCCGACCGTGCTCTTTCCGGAGCCCATGAAGCCGATCAAAAAGATATTGCGCGAACTGCTGTTCATCACCGTTGCCTCTACCCTGCTGCAGATATAAGAAAGGGACAGGTGTAAACCTGTCCCTTTCTGCTTTCAAGAACAAACCTTCGGGATCAGGCTTCGATGATCCGCGGGGTGATGAAAATCAGAATCTCCTTGCGCGATGCAGATTTCGACTCAGACTTGAAGAAGTAGCCGAGGAAAGGGATATCCTTCAACAAAGGCACCCCTGCATCACCCTTTCTTTCATCTTCCACGAAAATCCCGCCGATGACCGTGGTGCTCCCGTCACGCACGATGACCTTGGTTTCCGCCTTGCGATCGTTGATGCTAAGTGCCTGACCAGTAGCAGTCGGGACGACATCCCCAACCGAGCTATTAGAGGCTTTGACATCGAGGATAATGCTGCCGTCCGGATTGATTTCAGGCGTGACTTCCAGTTTCAACTCGGCGCTTTCAAACTTGGTGTCCGTACCCTGATCACTGGTTGTGGTGTAAGGAATCTTGGTACCCTGGGAGATCAGCGCCTTCTGCCCGTTCAGGGTGGTGACGCGCGGCGTCGAGATGATCTTCCCTTCCCCTTGGGACTCCAGAGCGGAGAGGCGTACCGCCAGATTCGCCTTGCCATCCAAAAGACCGAACAGAAGACCGACTGTACCCCCTGCACTCGACCCTGGTGTACCGGGGCTCGGCGGCGTGATGAGGAACGACCCGCCGAGACCGATGGCGGCGTTTTCCAGGTCGTCACCATTCGGCGTATCCGCATAGGTGAAGCCCCAGCGCACGCCGAGATCGCGGGCGAAGTTGGTATTGACCTCGACGATGCGAGCCTCGATCAGCACCTGACGCTCAGGACGGTCGATGGTCTTGATCATGGCCACCATCTGCTCGAGAACCACAGGAGAGTCCATGATAATCAACTGCTTATTGCGGGTGTCCGGAGTGATGGTGCCACGCTTGCTCTTAATTGCCTCCAGATTCTTGACAACATCAGCGACACTGGCATAGCTGACTTCGAACACCCGTGTCTCCAGAGCGCCCTCATCAACATTTTCTTTGGCTGCCTGCATGATTGCCAGTTGGCGCTCGCGCAACTTCTTCGACGGCATGATACGGACGACGTTGCCGTCCTGAAGCTTGCCAAGGTCGGCCGTCTCCAGCACCAGGTCGAGAGCCTGATCCCAGGGGACATCGATCAAACGCAGGGTGATCGTCCCCTTGACATCGTTGCTGGCCAGAATGTTGAGTCCGCTGACGTCGCCGATCAACTGCAGGATGTTGCGGATATCGGCGTCATCGAAAACCAGCGAAATTTTCTGTCCGGTATAAGCCGGTTTTTCCAGGGCGGCTTCGGGCAACTTGCCCGGCACGAACTCGCCTGCAGCCGGAACAGCACCTTTGGGCTGATCAACCACGAGTTCCTTGGTCTCCACCACCGGCGGAAGCGCCTCGGCAAAGGTGCCATCCTCGACGATCAGCTTGACGGTTTCCCCCTGGTCATCGAGCCGGTAGGCCACGGGTCCTTTCAGTTCGACGGCAAAACGCACGCCCTGCTTGCCCTTTTCGGTGAAGACATAGGGGGTCACCGTCGAAACCGCGCTCGGGAAACCGGAAGCGTCGATGGTCCGGCGCAGGGTCCGGCTGATGGTGGCATTCTTGACCTCAAAGCGCAGCTTGTTGCCGTCAATTTTCGGCGCTGAGACGTTCGCCGGCGCCGAGAGCCCGAGAACCACGGTGCTCAGTCCCTCCTGATTGGTAAAGTCGAAGCGCTCGATGGTCACCTGATTGGCCGAAACCGGCCCTTTCTTTTTCACGACGGGCACATCCGCTTTCGTTGCAGTTTCGCTGGCGGCAACAGCAGCAGGCGCAGCTATAGCGGCGGGAGTCGATGAAAGCCCTTTGCCCCAGGCCACGGCCACGCCATTGACCTGCTTATCCACCTTGAAGTCGGGGACTTTCGGGCCATCGGCGTCGAACACCCCGCGCACCTTGTCGGCATAGAAGCCGATCCGTACCTGCTTGATGCCATCCGCTGCATTGAAGGTCCTGGTTTTAAATGCCGGCGTCACACCGTAAAGATCGACCACCAGGCGCGGCGGGTTGGCAAGGACGAAATGCTCCAGGCGATTAACATCGCCATCGGTTGCGAATACGGCGCGTCCCGGGGAGATGTCGACACGATTGACAACGGTGGCGGCCTTGACGGCTTGAGGCGCTGCCACCTGAGCCTGGGCGTGAGCCTGCTCCTTTATATGCCCGGCCTGGGCCTGGGCATGCTGCGCGTGTGCCTGGGCCTGGGCGTGAGCGAGAGGATCGACCTGCGGCGCCGGGCTGGCTGCAGCCGCTGTGGCGACCGGAGCGGCAGCCATCTCCTTGACGGCCTTGATCCCCGGAAAGATCAGGCGGAAGGTGGTTCCGTCCATAGCGACCTGGTAGTCGGCCGCTGCGGCCAGCACCATTTCAACCCGCGCCATCGGTCCAGCCGCAAGGTCATACTTGGCGAGCCGGACATTCTGCAGCGGCGCCGGGCCGACGGCGAGTTCCGCAGGCAACTGGCCGAAGGAGGTGCCGGGGAAGTCGATCACCACGCGCACCGGATCGAAGGAGTCGTAGACCGTGTAGCGATAGCCGACCGGCTCGCTGGTCTGAATCAGCAGCGTCGGTGCCGCCGCCCCCTCTTCCATCTTGACGGAGACGATCTGGTTGGCGGCCCATACGCTGCCAACGCACACCAGCATGGCGATGGACAGCATGATGGCAACCCGTCCCGCGAGGGAGTTTCCAATGCCCTGGAATTTTTTATTCATCGCGCTCACCCCACTCATTGATCAGACTCCTTCCCTCACGGGGACTTTCAACTCCTGCATATTTTTACGAGTCTTACCGGTAATGTCTTGATATTGCTCTTCGACCAGAATCCGTTCGCGACTGATCTCCTTGATCACACCGTTGGCCTTGCCAAGACGCATGCCGGTTTTGAGAATGTAGGCTCGGCCATCAGGCGCGGTAATCATCGCTTTGGTCTCGCCCATACCGATGATGACCGCCTTGACCATAAATTGCGGCAGATCGAACGCTTCCAGCGGATTTTCGAAGGTCTTCACCGTAGCCTTGGTTGCAATGAGCGGGACAAACGGATCACGGCGACCTTCGATCTGGTAAACGAACCTGACCTCGGCCGGTACAGTCTCTGCTGCTGGTGCAGGTGGCTTGACTGCCGCGGCGGGCGGTTTGGCGACAGCCTGAGTCGCCGGCTGGGCCGGGGTCTCTTCCTTTTGACATCCGGCCAGAAAACCCAAGCCGGCGCAAATCGCAACTGCCATAATAAATTGCGGTTTCATACGCAGGACACCTTATTTGGAGTCAACGAACCGATAGGTCAGGACCTTGGTCGAAATTTCGATGACCGCCTGATTCCCGGCAATCTTTGCATTTCCCATCGTCAAGTTATTCAGATTAACAATCCTCGGCAGATCACTGACCGCCCCGGCGAACAGAGCGACGTTGTGATAGGTGCCTCGCAACCTGAGATCCGCAGGGACTTCAGCGAAGAAGCCCTTGGGGACCTCCGCAGCCGGTTTGAACTCCAGAACTTCGAGACCATTGTCCTTGGCCAGCCCTGCCAGATTGGTCAGCAGCGAAGGGATTTCGCTCTGGTTGGGCAAACGCGTCAAGGCCGCTTCGAAACGCTTCTCCATCTTGGCGAATTCCGCCTTGTATTTCGCCAGGTTGTTGGCCAGCAGGCGCTTTTCAGCGATCTCCGCATCGAGCTTTTGCGCCTCCTGCTTCAACTGCTCCATTTCTTCGTACATGGGCATCCCGACGAACCAGACCAGCAAACCGACAATCAGCAACAATACAGAGCCGAGCATGGCCAGCCGTTTGTAAAGTGGCAGCTTCAGCAGCTTTTCAACGCGTGGATTCATAATTCTGGGCTCCGGACGGTTGATCAGGTTCCTTGCGGAGCGGCTTTAGCCTTCTTGCCGTCCACCGGAACAGTCACATCGACTTTCTTGTTTTCCAGATCGCACTCGATGTCGAATTTATTCAACTTGACCCCATCCTTGACCGTCTGCTGCGTACCCTTCAGGGTGATGTTGGCAAAGGCGCTGGAAAGATCGAGATTGCGCATGAACAGAGCCACCGTCTCCTCATTGATCCCGTAACCGGAAAGGTTGGCCTTCAGCCCGTTTTCCTTGAAGGAGTCGATCCAGAGTTTGTCAGGCAGAGCTTTATAGAGTTCATCCAGAAGGATGATCGGCCCGCTCCGCGATTTTTCCAGCTTGTCGAGCACATCCAGCTTGGCCTGCAGCGCCTCCTGGCGCTTCTTGAATTCGTTGGCCTCGCCGATGGTCTTCATCAACCGGGTGATTTCCATCTTCTTGTCTTCCACGCTGGTGCGCGCCTCATCGACCCAGGTAAGCATCTGGATATAGGCCAACGCGCACAAACCCAGGGTCACCAGCAGCGAAACCCCGGCCACAACCAGCTGCCCCTTAAGCTTTTCCTTCTTTTGCGCAGCCTTGACTGGAAGTAGATTGATCCGGATCATTTGTCTCCCACCCTTCTCATCGCCAGGCCAACCGCAACGGTAAAGAGCGGCCCGACAGACTGCAGGTAATCAGGGTCGAATGTTTTCTTGTTACTGGTAATCTGCCGCCACGGATCGAGCACTTGCACGTCGATCCCCAAACGCTGAGCCAGCGAAGTCCGAATAGCCGGCACCCTCGACACGCCACCCGTGATATAGATCCGCTTGGGACGTTCGTCGGCGGAGGAGGCCGAGAAAAAATCAAGAGAACGCTGGATATCGGTGGTCAGCACCTCGGTGGCATCCTCGATGACCGACGCCACAGTATTTGCCGAAACCCCCGGGAGTTCGCCTCCGAGCTTGACCTTTTCGGCATCCTCCCTGTTGAGGCCAAGACGCTTCTGCAACTCCTCGTTGTAGGAATTGCCCCCCAACTGAATGTCCCGGGTGAATACCGTCATCCCGCCCTTGAGGACATTGACGTTCAGGGAACTGGCCCCCAGATCGATCAACGCCACCACTTCATCGTCGCTGACCGGGTAGTTGGCCTCGAAGACGTTCGCCACGGCGAAACAGTCGACGTCCATGACCACAGGGTTGAGGCCGCACTCTTTGAAAAGCGCGACATAGTCGTTGACGAAATCCTTTTTCGCGGCGACGAGGATCACGTTCATCTGCGAGGAATCGTTGACGTCCGGGCCGAGGATCTGGAAATCGAGGTTGACCTCGGAGATTTCGAACGGGATGTACTGTTCGGCCTCCCACTGAATCGAGGACTCAAGCTCCTCCTCGGTCATGATCGGCATCTGAATCTTGCGGATAATAATCGAATGCCCCGAAACCGAGCTGGCGACATTTTTCTCCTTGATCTTGAGGCTCAAAAGAAGGTCGCGAATGGCACCGACCACCGCACTCGAATCCATGATGGCATTATCGACAATGGCATCGGAAGGGAGCGGGGTCATGCCGAGGTTCACCAGCTGGTAACCGCCGCGAACCTCCTTGAGCTGAACCAGCTTGACTGAGCTTGAGCCGATATCGATACCGACCAGATCTCTCTTTTTCTGTAACACAATCGTTCTCCCTGGCGTTCGAAATTACCCGATCAGCGGAGCCTGCAACCTACAGCATTCGTGCCAACTAGATTAACATGTTTTACGATGACCGCTATTCGCTCGGGAAAACTTTCTCCCGCTCGGACAGCTTCAGTCCCAATGCCAGAATTATCTTGCGCTTGGTTGCCATACGACACTCGGCGCCGCTTTCGATGCGATCGACGGTCACCGGCGACACCCCGGCCTTGCGCGCCAATTCCGCCTTGCTCATCAACTGAGTCTCGCGAATTTCCCGAACTAGATTGGCCATTTCACGATCCTGCCATGCGCTGAATTTTCTGAAATTATACGAAATTGAGTTTAATTATTGTTAAGTTGAAAATAATGTCAAGTAATTATGCCTAGATTTTTTGCCGCATCAAAAGAAATTTCCATGTAAAAACAGGTAGATCTACAATATCGTGGGGAGAGGCCGCGAGGGCAACACAATATGGAGGGGTTTGAGGGGATAAATTTTTTTTGTGATCGCGGAGACCTGGGTTCGGAGTTCGGCGTGATCTTGAGCCTTCAACCTCGTACCCCGCACCTCGCATCCCGAACCTTTTTGCCTAACCCCAGAGGCTCTGCCACCAGTAAACAAAGATCTCACCGTACCAGCGTGCCACAGGATCGATCTTGTCGACGAAGAACAGGTAGATCAGTGCCGCCCCGGCGAGGAAAGGGCCGAAGGGGATGGCCAGTTTGCGCCCGGCCCGCTTGATCAGCATCAGCGGCACACCGACCAGGGTCCCCATGATCGAGGCCAGGAAGATGATCGGCAGAATGGCCGGCGCGCCGAGAAAGGCGCCGAGCATGGCCAGCAGCTTGACGTCGCCGAGTCCCATCCCCTCCTGTTTGGTCAGCCACTCGTAGCCAAGGGCAATCGCCAGCAGGATACCGCCGCCCAGGAGAATGCCGAGCAGCGACGACTGCCACGATACCCAGGGGAGCGCGAAGGTGCAGAGAAAACCGATCGGAATGCCGGGGAGACTGATGACATCGGGGATGATCTGATGGTCGAGGTCGATCATGCTGATCGTCACCAGCGCCGCGACCAGCAGCCAGGCGACCGGCGTCGCCGGATGGAAGCCGAAGCGGTAAAAAAACAGGACGAACAGACCACCGGTCATGGCTTCGACCAGCGGGTAGCGGATCGAAAAGGGCTCGCTACAATAGGCGCAGCGCCCCTTGAGCAGGATCCAACTCAACACCGGCAGGTTGTGGTACCAGCGGATGGTGGTCAGGCAATGCGGGCAGCGGGAACGCGGGGCAACGACCGATTCCCCTTCGGGAATGCGGTAGATGCAGACGTTGAGGAAGGAGCCGATGACCGCGCCGAGGAGAAAAGACGCTGAGAGCAGGTAGGCCAGTTGAGGATTAGTCACGACTGTCTATGGGATCAGCAGGCCTTATCCAAATGCAGCGGCTCTACTTTGGGACGGGGCTTATGGATAACCTGCCAGAGATCCCATTTCATCTGATTGGCAAGCCAGGATTCCGGTGTTGTACCGGTCAGCAAGCCAACTCGAATCGCCATCTCAGCCGTCATGGCGGTATGTCCGTTCAGCAGACGAGAAAGATGTGGGCGGGAAACGCCCAGCCTTGCCGCAATCTCCCCAATTGTCATTTCTTCCGGAAGAAACTCCCGTAAAACCTCTCCGGGATGCGCTGGATTATACATTCGTGCCATGGTGTTGCTCCTTCAGTGATAATCCTGATAGTCAACCAATACTGCGTCCCCTCCCTCAAAGCGAAACGTCAAGCGCCAGTTGCCATTCACCGTAATCGCCCAGTGGCCATTCAGCTCTCCGGATAACGAGTGTAGGCGCCAGCCCGGAGCGTTCATGTCATGAGGGGATAACGCGTCATCGAGACGAGTCAATTGAACGCGAAGTCGAGAAGCGTGATGTGGCTGAATACCCGCCCTTGACCCGGTCTCGAAAAACCTTTGCAATCCCTTATGGCAAAAGCTCTTGATCACGGGAGAATTGTAGCCTGTAAACGAACAGATAACAAGGGAAAGCACACGGGAAGCAAACGAGCGAGCAAGTTACCCCTTCGGCTCACCCAAGTTCAGAACATACTCCTGGCGGTCTTCGCCGCCTTCGGGATCGCGCACCAGGATTTTAACCTCGTATTTACCGGCTTTCACCCCGGTCAGCGGCCAGGTGATCTTGCCGCCCTTGGTGATACTCATCCCCTGGGGTGGTTTTTCGAGGGAGAAGGTGAGCCGGTCGTTGTCGGGATCTTTGACTTTGACCTGGTAGGAATACTCAAGGGCCTCGAAACTGGCCGGCGGTTTCGAGACAATCTTCGGCGGCGCGCCGGGAACCGGCATGGCGTAGCTGCGATAGACCGGGCCTTCGGCAGTACCATCGAACGGGGTGATCAGCACTTGCACCCGGTCGCCGCGCCGGTTGCGGTCAGCCGGAAGGACCGAATCGGTCAGCAGGGGATCGGCCTCGTCGTTGATCAGCCACTGGTAGCGGAATTCGACCGAATCACCATCGGCATCCTCGGCGACCGGGGTCACCTCGACTTTCAAGCCGCTGCGCCAGTCCTTGGGAGTCGCCGAAATGCCGACCACCTTCGGAGGGGTGTTGGCGATGGTCACACTGGCCGTCCCTCCTACATCGGCCGTGCCGACCGTAACGGTTACCTGATCGCCACGCTTGTAGACACCGCAAAGTTTGCCGGGTTCATCCGCCACGACCGGTTGCCCATTAACACTCCAAGCGATGCGGCCGCTCCCGGGTTGCCCCTTGATCATCACCTGCAGGCAATCGATAGCCGCAGGATTCTGGGGGAGCAGAGAGACAAAAACCCTGGCTGACGCAACAGCGGAAGTGGATGCCGGGGGAGAGGGAGCCGTCGATGACGGCGCAGAGGGCTTTTCCCCGCAGGCCGCAAGTAAAACCAACAGCGGCAAAAGAAGATGGAGACGCATCACCATAAAAACCTCCAGGATCATCACACAGGAATAAAACCGACCCGGTTGGAAGTATTGTACCAACCGGGTCGGCAAACGTCACATAATTTTAAGTGATCAGTTGTTCCACTGCATCCAGTAGACCGGCGTGATCAGTTTGACATCCGGCGCCGCATAGGTACCGACGCGGTTACTGGCACTGATCATCATGGTCACCTTGCCGCTGGCATCCATCAAGGTCACGATCCCGGACGGGATCCCCTCGCCGAGGACACGGACCCGATCGGCCTTCATAAGGATCGCGCCGTCCTTGAGCGCCCGTTCATTCCCTGACGGGGCCGACTGGGTGTTGTCGGCCACGTAGTTATAAACCGCTTCACCCGTGCGGAAATCCAGGTGGTAAAGCCGGGAGGTACCGAGATTGCCGACCTCGCAGTTGCTCTGGCCGCTGGTGAGCGGAGCGTAGGTGGTGTAGAACGCCTGTCCGAAGAAGATCACCGGCGGGGCCAGCATCTTCTCGCCAGGATTTTCCAGGCGAATGTACCAGCCGTAGTTGCTATCGGCATACAGGGCATTGAACACGTTGTTGATCGCCGTACTGTCGGAACTCTCCTGCAGGGTGTTATCCGTCACATCAATCAGATTGCTTTCCGTTTTCACCCCCATGCCGTCGGCCGGATTGGCCAGACCCTGGCCGCGATCGAAGAGCATGTACATCCGATCGTGGGAGGCCAGGTTCAACGGGTGTTCACGATCCCCGGTCCCGAAGTAGAGCATGGCATGACTGCCGTTGCGCGCCACAGACGGCCGGTAGAAGATCTTGTGCCCATTGGTCGAATCCGACCCGGGATTGCTGCGGAAGATCACATCGCCGGTCCAATTCGCCTTCACCCCCTGCCGTACACCGGCAACCGTGGTCAGCGGCAGGTTGAAGCGCCACATCTGGCCGCCGGTATCCCCAACATAAATGCGATCGGCATAGCCGTCGTCATCCCAGTCGAGCACCGCCAGATCGGACGGGATGGAGAAGGTCAGGTTGGAATTGGTGGCGATGTTCGAGGCGTTGGTCGTGGTCGTACTCTCCCCATAGACATAGGCCCAGACCAGGTTCCCCGACTGTGAAAAACTCGGTACGTATTTCAGATTGGCATCTTTGGACAGGGAGGCGATTTCGATCGCATACAAGCCCCGCCCCTTCGGATTGAGTTGTGAACCGCCGGTGGCCGAGGTCACCCCGGCATTGCTCACCCCCGGGTCACCATCGTTGGTCGCCACGGTGGTGTCGGTGTTGGTAATCGGGTTGACCGGACTGGACACCGTCGACACCGGGAAATTCTGGGTATTCCCCCAGCGCCGGTCCTCGTTGTTGTCGTAACCGGCACCGACGAACATGACCACCTTGTCGGTGGTGCCGTCCTTGACCTTGGCCAGGCGCGGCTGACTCCAGGTTTCACCAAGTTCGGAAAAGGTTCTCTGCCACATCCCTTTCGGGTTGAGCGGGTCGGTCACATCCAGTGCGTAATAGGCGCCGCGGGGGTCATTCGGTGTCAGATAGGCATTGCCACCGCCCCGGCGCAGACCAAAGAGTAAAACAACCTTGTCGCCGTTGTCAGGCTCGATATTACCGTCGCCGTCGTAGTCGTGGATATAGAGTGAAGGGGGGGCATCGACAAAGTATTCGTGTCCCTGCTGCGGATAATATCTGAGGTCATCGAGCAGCAGCGGCGGGATGAAGGCCCAGACCTCTTCGCCGTCGCAGTCGCGGAAGGCGTGCATCATGCCATCGTTGGCACCGACGAATATAAACGTCGTATTGTAACTGGAATTGGGAGGGGGCTGTCCGGTAGTGTGCGTTGGAATCGGCAGGGAGGTGCTCCCCGATGCGTAACAAGTCCCTTCCACATTGTCGGAGTACTTGGTGTAATTGAAAACCAGCGGTTTGGAGTGCAGGATATCACCCAGAATCCACTCGCGCTTCGCTGTTGTCGGATAAACCGGGCCGAGTGAATTGTACCCGTGCAGGTAATCGATCAGTCGGTCACGTGCCGCGTCATCCGCCACCCCCAGGGTTGCCGGGGTGATGCAGTTGCTGCCGCCGCAACTGGTATTGGCGGTGCTGAAGGCATTCTGGCTGGCCATCAGGTCGGGTTCGCCAGTCGTTACCGCGCTGTTCGAGGAACTGAGGAACGTGATGATCTTACGGGGGTTGGTAGAAAAATCACGAGCCAACAACGTCCCGCCGATGCCGCCGGCGTCGACGATGCCGCCGTCGCCGCCATCCGGATCGGGTGAAGCGTAACCCGTATCACCCGGACTCAGGTTCGGATTATAGCTTGGTGAAACCACGTTGCGCAGACGCGGGTCCTCGGCACTGAGAATCTTCTCGACACCAGCGAACGTCGCGGTTCCCCAGTAGGACTGGGAATAGATGAAGTCACCGGCCGTATTGGTCGCGCGGTGGCCGTGAACATCCAGGAGTTCGTTGCCGGAGCTGACCTTGTACTTCTTGAGGTTGCCGCGCCACGGCGCGTTGCTTTGTGGCTTGAACAGGCCAAGGTAAACCCGGTTACTGCTGATGGTGCGGTTGGTAGAACTGGCCGGGACAACCGGCGCGACGAAAGCGGTGTTCGACTCGCTGACAATGTTGACGATAATCTCCTGAAGAGCCTTGGCCAGCTGTTCGGTATTGAACACATTATAGAAAGCGCCCCCCCCGTTGGTCGCTGTCCTGCGCATGAGGATGTCATCGTTCTGGAAGGCCAAGACTACGTGGGTGGTGATGCCGGGATTGTTCGGACCGTTGGGGACGCCGTTGACCGTCGCCTCGTGCTTCAGGAAATAGGCGACGTCGTCGATCCAGTGGGTGCCGAGACCGTAATCCTCCGAGTCGGTCTCATAGCCATCGCCGTCCCAGTCACCGATATCAGGCGTGTTGGTGTCCTGGTTGGGGAGCCCGTTGGTCAGGAAGATGATGTGGTTATAACCGCAAGGGTTGGGTTTGGCGACTTGGGCGTTGATGTTGATATCTTGTTTACTGAGAATCGCCCCGTTGGTGTCGATATAACTCGCCCGCAGATAATAACCGGCATCGTAGAGCGCTTCAGACTGCGGACGTTGCGGCCCCGCAGCAATAACATCCGGGCAATCCCAGTCCTCAGTCCCGTCTGGTCGGGTTCGGGAGGAGCAGGTGTCCATTTCGGGGAGAGCGGCGATAAGTGAACTGGGATCAGAGCCATAGGCCCTGAGTTCCGCCCCGAGGACGGCCCCCTGATTCTGAGGATTGTAGGTTACAAAGCCGAAATTAACCGACGGGCTGGCCCCGTTGATGGCCGGCGCCAAAGCATCGTAAAACGCCTGACGCACCGTGTCCAAAGTCAGTTCGGCGGCACCGGTCTTGTACCCTTCGACGCCCAAGCGCCAGCCGTCCTGACCGGTGAAGCCAGAGACCAAGGCACCGGTACCATTGATCTCGTGGGTGGGGGTGAGCGTGTCGTCCACCGCCCAGTACATGGTCCAGTCGAGCCGATTGGCGCCGCTGCCTTCGCTCCCCACTCCCGGTTCCATGTAGGCCAGAGAAGGGCCGACCACGTTTTGAATCAGCCGGTAATTATGGGTGACCGAGACGACCTGGTCGACCCACTTGCTACCCACCCGAACGCGTCTTGTCTCGGTATGAGTATGCTGGATAACCAAGTTATCCTCCGTTGGCGGCGCAACAGTCTCTTGATAGTTCAGATAGTGGCCGGTGGCATAGGCCTGCCCGTTCGAGGCGGTCGCGCAGGCACCGGGGGTTCCCTGCCCGCCACCGCCGGCGAGATTGGGAGCCTTTTCCGATCCGCCCCCGGAGTAGGTACCGAAGTCTCTAAGAATCTCCCGGACATTGACTGTCATGGTCACCATCTGGCCGCTTCCCGGAGGGTTTTCCTCCTGGTAGGTGGCGACACAGGTGACACCGTCCACGCGCACCGGGCTGTTACCACCGAGTTCCAAACGGGGGTCGAACAAGCCGTCCTGTCCGGTGTAATAAATCAGGTCATTATTATAGCGGCCGGAGTAACTGGCTCCGGTATCGTAGCGGTCGCCGGCCGCCTTGGACAGGGTCGAGCGACTGGTGTCGATGACAATGAGCACGTTCGGCGCGGGACGCTGGTTGGGAACGCCGACGTAGATCCCCGAGTCGCCGAGGTAATCGTCCGGAGGGAGGGCCAGAGCGGGGGCGCTACAGATACCGAGCAACAGCGCGGCTACGCTCAACAGTGAAATGATTCGGGACATGGCTCAACCTCCCCCGGACGTGCGGAAAATGGTGTCGTCATCCAGCTTGAACAGGCGAACGATACTGGCATTGACGTGGGTGACGGTAACGGTCTTGTTGGCAACCTTAGCCAGGTAACTGGCCTTGGGATTCTTGTCGGTGGCGTTGGTATAGGTCGGCGAGGGAGTCCCCACCTTGACCTGTACCTGATAGTAGTTGGCGGCGAAATCGCTGCCGAACATCCCCGCGGCGCCGGCCGGCATTTCTCCGGGGCCCAAATCGGTGACTGTCCCTTCGATGATCCCGGCGTTGTTATTGTTGATCAGGGTACGCCAAGGGACGTTGGTGGCGGTGACATTCGCCGGATCATGCAACTCGAGAGTGGCCGAGCCAGGGGACATGCCGGCCAGTTGGATGATCAGATCGCGGTTCAGGGCGTATTCGACGGCGCGGTCAGCAACATTGAAGGCACGCTTCTCGGGAACCACCTTGCCGGCACTCACCATCCCCTCGTTGGCATAGCGGATGACCACCGCACCGATGATACTGAGAATCCCCAGAAAGGCGATGGCCAGGATCAGCGCCATCCCCCGTTCTCCCCGTCGCGTTTGTCTGCGATTACACATAAGGCTGCCCTCGTCTCAGAAGCTGTTGCGCAGATTCACCGAAGTGGTAAGGGTTCGAGTCTTTTGACCCAACTCTGCCTCACCGGCTTTCATCGCTGCAATCACCCCAGTCGCAGTAATATCGACCCGTTTGACCACGCCACCAGTCGATTTGCCGTAGGCAAAATTGATCGACGTCACACCTCTAGCCAAATTTTGTGTGACACCGTTAACTATTCGCTCGAGAGTCCCATTGTTGACCCGATAGCGAATTGTGTGCATCGGCAATCCCGTGGCTCCGACGATCACCAATCCATTCGACGTTGAGGAGTCAAGCACTGTATTATTGATAACGAAGGTCTTGGTCGCACTGTTGCAGTTACTCAAGGTATTCGCCGCTGCGGGCGTCATTTCGCAGGCATCACTGGCACAGCCCAATTCTCGCATCGAAACCGGATTAAAAACTCGCACGGACGCCACCTTGACGGTGTTGCCGCTGCAGAAGTTGTTGAACATATCCTGATGGGAAGGGGTGATGGTCCAGTTCCCACTAGATCCGGCGACCCCGTCGATCACCGCGAAAGCATTGCCGGAAACCCGGGTGCGGATGGTCAGGTCGTTAGTATCCTCGGTAATGTCGTCCCCCTGCCAGAAAATCGGCCCCGCAGCCATGTTGTCGGTAGCGGTATCCCCCTTCCAGTAAGACGGACACGCGGCATTGGTAACAACCGGATCAAAGGCCGGATCGACCAGAAAACCGGCCATTAACAGATCCTTGGTCATTACATTCAAGGCCAGATTCAAATTTGACTGCACATCGGTGGCATTCGACTGCATCTTCATCGACTGTTGGGTCGGGATGATGAAACTCATGATCGCCAGCATGACGACACTGAGGATCGCCATGACGACAATCGCTTCGATCAGGGTAAAGCCCCGGTTACCGGCATAGCGCATGGAAATTTTCCGGCCCATGTCCCCCCCTAGAAAGTACGCTTCAGCGTCGCCATGTCGACCAGACGCTGCCGTTGACCCAAAACGTTCATGACCGCCCCGGCACTGGCAACATGGACCGTAATCTGTGAAAGTCCTTCCACCCCGCCATGGTCGGTCGTGACATCGTAAGTGACGTTATAAGTGCCGGCACCGGCAATCGTATACGGACTTCCCGTCCAGACCGTCCCATTAGAGGGAGACGTAAAACGCACATCGTCGGAATTGGCCATGGAAATTTCTTCGATGATTTTCTGTGCCAGTTGGTTCGCCACCATAATGGAATCCCCTTGGGCATTGGATTTCATCGCGCTGATCTGCACCTCGGCCAGACCAAGCAGACCGATTGCCAGAATCACTATCGCAACCAGTAACTCAACCAGCGAAAAACCTGCCTGGCCATCCGGTTTCTCAATCATTTTTTCCTCCATAAGGGCTGCAGCATGTCGGGAATGGAGCAATTTCCGCACCAGAATGAATCCTGTCAAATTTAGCGCTAACTCGCTTAATTTCAATGGGTCAATAGTTAGCAATACGCGTTTTTTAGATAGCAGATGTGCAAGAGTTGCGTGGGGGAGAGTCCGTGACGGAGAAACCGTGATCCGTGATCCGTGATGCGGAGAAGGTATGGGGAGCGAAGGACGAGGGGGAGCGTGGCTCAAGAAGAGAGGAGTGTTTCCAGTTTTGCAAGGACTTCCGCCAGAACCGTCGGTTCGACAACGGCCTTTTTTTCAGCACGCCGCGCCCGCCAATCCAGATTTTTTATATGGTCGGCCAAGACTACTCCCTGTTTGCCGCCAGCTCGCGTAATAACTTCAAAAGGGTAACCCTTGATAGCTGTCGTCAGTGGGCAGCAGAGCATCAGACCGGTGACCCGATTGTACTGCTGAGGAGAAAGGACCAAAGCCAGGCGGCGTCCGGCCTGTTCGTGCCCAGCCTGGGGATCGAAATTAAGCCAGACGACATCCCCGCGTTGAGGAACATAAGGCATTACCAGATTTCTCCACCAACCGGATGGCCCGTATTGGTTTCACCATGCTTATTCTCGTTCGTAACTCGTGCCAACAGCTCATCCAGACAGTACCTGCCGCCGACGACGCGCAGTACAATTTCATGATCACGCACGCTGATTTCAACCGGCGTATCGAGTCGCACCTCAGCCTCATCGGCCAATGCCTTGGGTAAGCGTACCGCCAGGCTGTTTCCCCACTTCTGCACTTTCGCCAACATAAGCACCTCCGTTGAGACCGAAAGGGATAGAGTCACAGTAGCAGCGTATACACAATGTGTCAACGCTTGGCAGTGAAAACCGTTACGAGTGACGAAAAGACCGTGACGCGTGATTAGAACCTTCAGATAAAGTTGAACCAGGGCCTTACCTGGGCCTGCCCACGCTGACTGGCGGATCCCCCACCGTAGACCATCAATCCCTCACCCGCTGCCGGCGCCCCCAGGTTGCAAAAGAATTTCAAGCCGCCAAAGAGCGATCCATCCAGGGTTTCGCTCGATTTGATCTCGATCGGGAACAGAGTCGCGCCGAAATCGACCAGCACATCGATCTCATGCCCGGTCCGGTCTCTCCAAAAATGAAGAGGGGGCGTCTCTCCCCGATGGGCAAAGACCTTCAGCAGCTCCGACACAATGAACGTTTCAAAGATCGCCCCCTTCATGGCGTGGGTCATGATTTCGGCAGGGGAGCGAATCCTCAGCAGGTAGCAGAGCAGACCGCTGTCGACAAAATACAACTTGGGGGTTTTCATCAGGCGCTTGGAAAAATTGGTGAAATGCGGGGGGAGCAGATGGACGACGAAACCCGCCTGGAGGATCGACAGCCAGCTGCGTGCCGTGGTGTGGGAAACGCCGGCGTCCTGGGCCAGAGACGAGAGATTCAGCAACTGCCCGCTTCTGCCGGCACAGAGACGAACAAACCGCTGAAAACCGTCAAGGTTGCCGATATTCACAAGTTCCCGCACATCCCGTTCAATGTACGTTCGATAATAAGCCGAATACCAGTCAAGCGGCTCCGGCGCCCTATCGTGAACCGGTGGATACATCCCCTTGAAGATAATTTCCTCGACGGAAAAACCCGGGGCAGCAGCCAGTGGCCCGAAATTTTTGCCGATACTCCAGGGATCGGGGCTCTCTCTGCAAAGAAGCTCATCGAGGCTGAACGGATAGAGATTCACCAGTGCCGTACGTCCGGCAAGCGTCTGCGTCACCTTTTCCATCAAATGGAACTGGTGTGATCCGGTCAGAACGAATCTTCCTGGTTTTTTTTCACGATCGACTATTCCCTGGATGCAGGATAAAAGCACCGGTGCACGCTGGACTTCGTCAAGAATGACACCACCGCTAAACCGCCGCAGATAGCCGTTGGGGTCCGCCAGTGCCGCATCGCGCTCATTCGGATCTTCCAGGGACACATACTCGTGACAGTCGAAAACCATCCGGGCCAATGTGGTTTTCCCCGACTGACGCGGCCCGGTGATAGACAGAACCGGGAAGTGGCGGGAGAGAGATAAAAGCTTTGGGGCAAGGGTACGTTTTAGCATGTCGGCATAATACAAAGGCGCCAGTATCATGTCAAATTGAAAGTCTGGGATTCAATTTGACATGATACTGGCGGAGATCGCCGCGGTCACCTCTTCCACGCCGATCTCCTGCATGCAGCGTCCATTGTGGGGGCAGGGAGGGGTGGTACCGAAACGCGAGCAGTCCGGGCAGTTCGTCGGGCGCAGGACCAGATGCCGGTCGCCGCGCGGCCCCCACTTGGTCGCGGAGCTTGGCCCGAACAAACTGACCGTGGGACGGCCGAGTCCTGCGGCGATATGCAGCACGCCGGAATCACCGCTGACCACCACCGCCGCCCGCCCCAGAACCGCGGCCGTCTCCACCAGGCTGGTCATGCCGACGAGGTTGACAACGTCCGCCCCGGCGATGCGCCCGGCAACCTCCTCCTCCCCTGCCCCACCGATCAGCACAACCTTGAAACTTTGCTCCGCGCACCACTTTACGACCTCACGGAAGCGGTCCTCTCCCCAGCGCTTCTCCGGAATGCTCGCCCCCGGGAAAATAATTACCAGTGGAGACGGGTCCTCCGCCGGCATCAGCTTGGCAACAGTCTCCCTGGCGAGGTCGGGGACAAAAAGCCAAGGCACAGGGGGGAGAGCGGCGCTGATGCCGAGAGGCTCGACCAGGCGCAGAAAGCTGTTGGCCTCGTAGTCCTCGAGAGCATAGCTGATGGCATGGGTGAACAGCCGGTGGCGCTGATTGGTCGAAAAACCGATCTTGACCGGGGCACGCACCACCCGGGCGACGACGGCGGAGAGGCGATGCCACTGCTCGCTGTCGATGACCACGTCGTAGCGGTTCCGCAGTACCCGCAGCAACTGACCCGGACGATCATAATGGTAAACGTGGCGGAGGCCTGGGCAGAGTGCGAAGACCCCGGCATTGCGGCGCTCGGCGAGGATATCGATACTCGCCTCCGGGAAATGTTCCTTCAGGGCCTGGATGGCCGGTACCAACAGCACAGCGTCGCCGATGCCACCGGGGCGGATGAGGAGGATGGAGCGAGGGGCCATCTCCACCCCATCCATCGCGGACGGACGCGGCAAAAGTCGCACAAGAGCCGACCCCAGACAGCGATCAGCGAATTTTAGGAGGCGAACGTAAGGCATGGCCGGCGAAAGTCATCGTAACCTTAACAAGCGGTCGGAAACGAATAGAGAAAACGAATCATTTATGCTATGCCTTGAGAAGGCACGAATTCCTGCGGCCATTTTGCTATCGACCTGCGGGAAATAATGCCAGAAAACCTGGCCGGCAACACGGGCACCACCCCTTAGCCGCAATTCCCAATCGGATTCATTTCCCAGAGAAGTTTGTAATGGCTTGCTACAACTGCCGAACCACAGACAGTGCCTATTATGCTGAAGAAAACGGGTACACGCTCATAAAATGCGCCGGGTGCGGTCTGGTCTACCTTAAAAATCCGCCGGGGTTAAGCGAGATCACTCAGGCACATGTCCAAGGTTTGCATCATGGAGAAAAAACCATTCAGACAACCGGGAAATACAACCCTGCTGCGATCAAACGATATCGGCGAGTTTTAAGGGATCTTTTCCCCGCCGGGTTTTACGACAACTGCAGTTGGCTCGATATCGGCTGTGGCCACGGTGAGTTTATCGAAGCACTAACCCAGGCCGGTCCGAACTCGCTTCATATCGTTGGTTCCGAGCCAAACATTCACAAGCAGCACTCTGCCTCTGCACGCGGACTTGACGTCAGTTTTATCGACCTGGACTCTCACGAGAGATTCTACAATGGTGTTTCCCTGCTGAACGTCTACTCCCACCTTCCCGATCCTCCGGCATTCCTGGCAAAAATAAGGAATATCCTCGCACCGGACGGAGAACTGCTCCTGGAAACCGGGGACACTGCTCGATTTTCTGCCGCGGATCACTACCGCCCGTTTTACCTGCCGGACCACATTAGCTTCGCCTCGGAAGAAATCGTCACAGACATCTTGCGCAGGGTCGGGTTCGAAATCGTTGCCGTGAGAAAATATCCTCACCCCGATGTCGAGTTGTCCCCGGTCAGGCTCGGCAAGGAACTTATTAAAGTTTTCCTGCCCCACATGAAATCAAGACTGACGACCTTATTTTCCGACGCATGTAAATACTCTGCGACCGATATGTATATCAGGGCCAGAAAAATCAGCGCTTAAAGCCCGGAGAAGA
Organism: uncultured Geobacteraceae bacterium; assembly: GCA_964603155.1. Lineage (GTDB taxonomy): Bacteria > Desulfobacterota > Desulfuromonadia > Desulfuromonadales > BM103 > VAUL01. Next base: position 55,930 of record CAZRTZ010000003.1, read on the forward strand.
TCACCGGCCTTATCAGGCCAAGTTTGCTTAGGCGAAATTGAAACGAGACTTTGAGAACACCCAACCCGTATACTATGCTGCGCTGAAGGTTGATTGACGATGCTTCCGGGAAATATTTGGTCGGGCAGGATATTTCGCCGATGCTGAAGCCACGATAGATCGCCTGGGCAAGCATCTGGTTGTCAAAGATAAAATCATCGGAATTGCGCTCCAACGGCAGGGTTTCGAGAACCTCACGAGAAAACGCCCGGTAGCCGGTGTGGTATTCTGAAAGTTTTTTGCGTAGAAGCAGATTCTGCACAAGGGTCAGAAAACGGTTAGAGACATATTTATAAAATGGCATTCCCCCTTGGAGCGCCCCCTCGGATAAGATACGTGAACCAAGCACGACATCATACTGCCCCACAGCGATGAGCGACCCCATTGCTACGAGCAACTTCGGCGTGTACTGGTAATCGGGGTGCAGCATAATTACAATATCGGCACCCCGCTCCAGTGCCTGCCGATAGCAAGTTTTCTGGTTGCCTCCATAGCCGAGGTTCTGTGGGTGAACGACCGTGTGAATCCCCAGGGAGCGTGAGAGCAAAGCCGTATTATCAACACTGGCGTCATCAACGAGAACAACATCGTCAATGTACTCTCGTGGGATTTCTTCGAGCGTCTGCCTGATAGTTTTTTCAGCGTTATAGGCCGGCATGACCACGCAGATTTTCTTGCCATGAATCATTTATACTCTCCACCGATTAGTAGTTTTTTGCGAGGACGATAGGACTGACTCCCACAGAGCAGGCAGCGACTGGCAAATGTCATAGATTTTTGCACCGGAGTGAAATCGTTTCGATTGAGCGTACTGATTTATATTGCCGTCAAAACACCTTAGCCCCATGATTCACCGTGATATTTCGATTGAAGCATAAAGCCAGGAATCAATATATGCGCGCCGTAATATTTTCAGCCATTACCATATTCGTCGCCACTTTGGCCGTGTATTGGCAAGTAGAGAATTACGACTTTGTAAATTACGATGACCATGCATATGTCGTAGACAACGGACACATAGCAACTGGCCTGACCACGGACAATATAATCTGGGCTTTTACTTCAGTCCATTCAGCAAACTGGCACCCTGTAACCTGGATATCCCATATGGCAGATATCCAGATTTACGGCATGCACCCTGGCGGGCACCATCTTACCAGTGTTTTCATTCATACGGCATCAGCTATTTTACTGTTTATCCTGCTAGTTCGGCTGACCAAGTCACCATGGAGAAGTACGTTCGTCGCATTGCTATTTGCACTTCACCCGCTGCACATTGAGTCCGTTGCCTGGGTGGCCGAACGGAAAGATGTTTTAAGCGCATTTTTCTGCTTTCTGACGCTATTGCTTTATTCAGAATATGTAGCGAGGCAAAATCGCACATACTATCTCTTTGCCTTCGTCGCCTTCCTTTTGGGGCTCATGTCCAAGCCAATGTTAGTAACTCTCCCTTTGATCATGTTACTCATTGACCATTGGCCATTAAACCGGTTTAAAAAAAAACAACCGTCGATCGAAGGTTGGCAACGGGCGAGTACTCTCCCTACATACATTCCTCTTTTGAAGGAAAAAATACCTTTCTTTGTTTGTTCGCTAGGCTCCGGACTGGTTACCATTTATGCTCAGCAAGGAGCCATTCAGAAAATTGACGCGCTCCCACTATGGCCGAGGCTCGCCAACGCCACAGTCACTTACCTGAAATACATCGGTAAGATGCTCTGGCCGACAGACCTAGCTGTATTTTACCCATTTTTCTTCAATATCCCCACCTGGCAGGTCGCCGGTGCTGCCCTGCTCCTGCTTTCGATTAGCGTGGGTGTCATCCGCCTTGGCAAACGTGAACCCTATCTTGTTACCGGCTGGTTCTGGTATCTGCTCTCCCTTTTGCCAGTCATAGGCATCCTTCAAGTCGGCGCTCAGTCCATGGCCGACCGATACACGTATATTCCGCTGACCGGGCTTTTCATCATTGCCGCATGGGGCATCCCGCTCCTTATAAAAGGCATTCCATACTCCAGAGTCATTCTGATGTCACTGGCTTTTGCTTCAATTTCAGCAGCGGCGATATCGACGTATCAGCAGTTGAAATACTGGCAAGATAGCATCACTCTCTTCGAAAGGGCAATCCTTGTTACGTCTAAAAATGCTCTTGCCCATAACAACCTTGCTTCAGCCATGGAAAATAAAGGTGATTTCGACGCCGCTGTAGAAAACTATCTCAAAGCTATTGATATAAACCCGAACTATATAGATGCCTATTACAATCTTGGCAACGCCCTCGTCAGAAATGGCTATGCAAGTGACGCAATAGAACTATATCGCAACGTAATCGCATTAAATGATAGGTACGCCAGAGCATACACAAATCTTGGGGTTGCCCTATCTGAAACAGGAGATATAGATCAGGCGATTAATGCATATCGTAAAGCTATAGAGATAGACCCAAGAGACTTCCTAGCACACAACAATCTCGGTTTTTCCTACGAAAAAACGGGTCTGATCGACAAGTCCATCCATGAATATAAAAAGGCCTTAGAACTTAGCCCCTCTTACGTAAACGCCCATATTAATCTGGGTAATCTTTATTTAAGAACCGGCCAGATCGACAACGCTATCGATACATATAAAAAAGCCACCGGCATCGCCCCGGGCGATTACGAGGCCCACAACAATTTAGGCGTCGCCCTTCTCAAGAAGGGCCATGCCACTGAAGCAATCGCCGAATTCGAGAAGGCCATCCGTATCGACGGAACCGAACCCGCCGCCATCGACAATCTCAAGGACGCCTACATCCTCCAGAAAAAAACCGGTACGGGTCAACCGCCTAGTCCCGTCCGCCCCTCTCGCTAAAGGACCGCGACACCCGAAAGCCTCCGCATAAGCCGCATCCAGAAAATTATCACAAAGCGGCGCAGTCGGGAAATGCGGTGCCGCTGGTGAAAGTCCTGCAACCGTGACAGCGCCAGCGTATTTTCCTTGAATTCCCGACTAAACTCGGTGACGGGAGTCTCGCGCAGGGCTACGTCATAGTGGCTGGTCTTGAGGCAGTGGACCCCCGTGCCGTCGTTGCCGAGATTGAAAACCAGACTCTGCGACGGGTACAGGCAAAGCCCGCCCCGTCTGAATATCGAGGCATACCAGAAGACCGCCCAGGTATTTGCTTTTCCCTGAAGATTGTGGAGGACCTGCTCCCAGACATCGTAGGAGCCGTCAAGATTGAACTGCCTGATGTTTTCCGGAGAGAATTGCTGCACCAACCCTGCGGGATTTTTTTCGAAACTAGCCCACGCACGCGCCCAAGTGGCCCACCCCCAGGAGAATGGCATGCGCAGGAAAAAAGTCTCCGGGAGGTTCTTCAGTTCAAGGGGAAACCAGTAGCCGGAAACGTGCATGACCTCTTCATCCTCTGCGTAGAGATTCAGCGCCTCATTCATAAAATCCAGAAAAACCGGGGAGGTCACCAAATCATCCTCGAGAACAATGACCCTACCATGCTCCTGAAGAACGCTGCTAACCCCGTCAATAATCGATACAGCAAGACCGCGATTCTCTCTGGCCTCTCTTATTAAGACACTCCGGAAGCCAGAAACTGAAGCCAGTATATCGCGAACCTCAGCGACCTTGCGCCGATCGGCGTCCCGCCGGGGGCCGTCGGAAAAAATATACAGGTCACTTTGAGACACCAGTGAATTTCCGAGCAGCGCTTCAATAACTCTGCGAGTGTGTTCAGGACGGTTATAGACAAAGAGTGCAATGGGCGCCGTTTGCATAATTTTCTGATTCTTCTTCAGGGCAGAAAAAAAGGAGGACCTAACCGCCATAAACTTGAAAACCCTCGAGGCGCAACCGCGTATCTTGGCTCATTATTTTAAACAGTGGCACATTTCCGTAGTAGGACGCCCAATTGGTATAGGTGCTCGGCGGTCCGATAATGTAATCACATAGCGAAAACGCATGGAGATCCTCAAGTTCATGCCCAGGTCCGAAAAGGAAATCAAAAGCTGCGAATTGCCCGACCTCCAGCGCTTCGTTGGAGCAAATCAGGAAACGAATACGCTTCCCCGGGAATAAAGCGGTCATCTCGCACATAATTCTCAGATAAACCTCAGGGGAGTAGAAAAACTTTCCGCCGAGGAAATCGGCATAATCACCACGCCTGACATGAATACCTACCAACATGTCAGTACCGCTCCTGGTCTGTTCCATAAAATTTGCCACACGAGTGGCGTGAGGTTCGATGGGGGAAAAGTAGCTCCGAATTGCCCCAGAGTGTTTACGAAAGCCGGCATCGTCCCGAAAAAGCCAGCCGTGCACCAGCAGAACATTTGATGCTTTTCTGACACTGACAAACTTTTCGGCAGACAGGTCGCAGACCTCTCCAGAATCGTCAGTCGTCGCGATGTCGAAACGCCCGAGCCACACTCCCGCTCTCCCGGCAGAAGATCTCCTGAGTTTGCGCAGCAACAGTTGCCGCACCCACCGACTTATTCCAGCCGGAATCGGTGGCAGCCCGGACCTCGGGGGGAAACAGCAGAATGTATTGCTGCAGGTCCCACGAAAATAATGAGCGTAATCATCAAAGGCGGGATTACACAAGACGTAACCATGTTCGATGGCGTTGGCCATAAAATGTGCAAACAGAAGGAGCCGATTGCCAAGTTGACCGTATGGATAGGTAATCACGACCATGGTGGCATCCTGGTTGCCGGAAAGAGCCTGCCAGCAATGATTTTCCCGGTGCCATACCAGATCCGAAGCAAATTTAGCAACTTCCACTGCCAGGGACAGGCCATGACAATAAACGCCGTCCAGGCAAAGGGGTTTGCAGCAGATTTTCGTGAAAAGTATCTTCTCAGAAATTCACTGAATGGACCTCCATCATCCTGCCGGAATCCAGTGGCCCTTTCGTCAACACGCAAGCTAAGACTTTCATCCACACGCAGATTCAGCCCCTTCCGGTGTGCCCGCAGAGTGAATTCATAATCGGAGAGATAGTGGGGTAAAATTTTCGGGAAGAACCCCCCTGTTCGCAGAAAATCACCAACCGACAAGAAGAGTCCCCTGGTCGAAAGACAATTGGTCTCTGCCTGGGTGACTGTCTGTGAAAATTGCAGGCGGGACCAGTCAACGTGCACACCTCCGCCAATGATCTGACCGGTTGCCATGCTGTAGGCCTGTGCCAAGAGCAGCGTTCCCCTTAAATTTTTCATCAGGCCGACAGCACAGGCTAGAAAGTCTGGAGTGAATTCCGTATCGTCGTTGATGATCAGAACCAGATCAGAAGTCTCGGCTGACTGTGCTCTCAGCCACTCATAACCTTGCTGTAGTGCACCCGCCCACCACCAGTTACCCGCGCCGGTTATGACCGACAGCACCGGCATCTCCGCCCTGACCATCTCCGCAGTGCCGTCTGTTGAGCCATCATCGATCAATACCAGGTGATAGTGACGATAAGTCTGCTCCTTGAGTGAGGCAATGAAACGCCGCGTGACCTCACAGCGGTTATGCACGGGGAGCAGAATATAGACTTTCTCATTCATGGTTTCTTCAGTATAAACAGCCAGTTATCCCCTATACCGAGGGCATCGAAGAACCTGGTTAGCAGGTGGTTGACCCGAGACAGACCAAGCAAATTCAGCAAACTCTGCCCAACCCTTACCGGCAGGGGTCTTCTCGCCAAGGGGGACCAGAAAGGCGAAGGGAGGCCCTCTCCGGGGAGTGTTAGCAGATGCACCCACTGGTAACCCAGCCATGCGGAGGGGGTAATGGTCTGTGCAAATTCAACGGTCAGCCCTGCCTGCTCGGCGGCTTTTCCCATGGACCTCCTGGAGAAGAACTGCCGGTGATAGGGGAGGTGCCAATTGATCCAATTCTGCCCGAACACCTTGGCCCCCCACCCATCCGGGTTGGGGGTGCTCAAAATCACCATCCCGCCTCTTCTCAGAACCGAGTTGACGCCTCTCAAAGCCGTGACGGGATCATCAAAATGTTCGACAACTTGGTGCAATGTCACATAATCGAAAAAATCCGGGGGATGGCAGGTTGGATCAAAGGGACCTATATGGATCCTGAAACCGTGGCTTTCGGCAATACGACGAACGTTGTCATCAATTTCAACACCGTAAACATCGCACCCTCTGGACTGATGGTAGGCAAGGGCCGCGCCGCAACCGCAACCGATGTCGAGCACCTTTACCCCCGACGGAATCCACTTGGCCGGCGAAGCTGCTTCACCATCGAGCCAAGCGACCAGTCCAGAGGAAAACTTGAGGGGGCGAAGGGATTGTGGATCGAAGCCTCCACGCGGGTAATGGACGGTATAAAGCGCTTCTGAATCAGGGCAGAGATCCGGGGGGAGAAAACCATGGGCGCACTGCCCGCAGTAATAGACCGGATATTTCCCAGGACAGGCGTATCTGTCATCATAGCCATCGAGCAGATGCCGGGTTGCACCGGACATGCAAAGCGGACAAGCCTTGGCCGCCACCGGCATTTCAGCAAAGCCCTTCAAGTTTTTCGAAAACAGCTCCGAAATGCTTTGAAAACATATAGTTGTCTTCGTAACACCGGAACGCTGCGGCTCGCATCTGCTCATGGTTAGACAATATCCGCCGGACAGCTCCGCCCACTTGGGATGGGTTTTCAACCGCACAACCGCATCCGTAACGATCGACCACTGAGGATATGGAGGGATATCGGTTAACAATTACCGGCAACCCACTCCGGAGATAGTGCGCGAGTTTGCCTGATGCTGATCCGATCAAGGTGAAGTTTTCGCCAAGATCCCTATAGAGAGCCACTCCTACATCCGCCGAAGCCAGTAATTCCGAAAGCTGCTCGTAGGGGACAGGCCCCGGGCTAAATCTGACCTTTTCGGAGGCGTGTTTCCTTACTTTGCGCAGATAAGCCGCGTCGTGGTAACCGTGCCCATGGAAAACCAGAACCCAATCAGCAGGCCAGGACTGAGCGGCAATCGCCAACTCCTCGCACATGGCCCAATCGGCAATAAACCCGGCGTAAAGGACTATTTTCTTCTCGGGGCTCAAGCCCAGCGTTTCCTGGAGAACCGCAGTCCGGATTCTGAACGGTTCGCCGTCTGCACAGACAGGCAGCAGTAGAACGGAGTCGCCGGCCAAGCCGTTCTGCTCGATAAGCAGGTGTTTGCGAACCTCGTCCTGGGTAATGGTCAGCAGGGTTCTCCTGTTATGCTGCCTCTCGATAATTTTGAGAGCAGCCGGCCCGACATCTCTGTCGGTATCGAGATGCAACTCCATATTGTAATAAATGCTCGCAATGCCGTGCTTGTCTGCCAGGTCACACGCAACCATCATCCCAACGGGTTCGACGCCGATGAAGTACTTATATGCAATCCCCCTGGTTTTTCCCCGCAAAATGCTGGCAAAAAAGGCGGCGCTCCCCGTGAGCGCCGCAACCTCTCTCTCGATCAGTTCATCCCGCGACCGTAGCCGGTCAAAACCGCGACGCACCACCTTGCAGACGCACCGCCACGCTTTCTGGATATATTGCTGGGCTTCGGCGCGAGGCTTGGGGATATCGACGAGTCGAATATCTCCTCGGTCGAAACTAATGCCGTCGAGAAATGTTCCGCAGGTAAAAATGTCAACCGCCAGCCCAGCATTCGCCATGTAAACTGCGGCATTGATCAGGGAGGGAGAGTTCGCCAGACCATACCCGTAGATCACGATCCCCACCCGCCCCAAGGACCTTTGCGGAGACCGTTCAGGTGTTGCGGCGAATTCAGATCCGGGCGGCCAGGACAAAACATCCCCCCCAACTGTCGCGACCGAGTTCCTGATCTTCCATCCAGCCTGCAGCGTAGATTCTTGTCAAACCGTAACGGCTCGCAAGGGCATCGATTTCCGGGAGAAACAGATAGCGCATCCGATGCATCTCGGCAAATTCTTCGACCCGGCCGTTGACCTTGTCGGTAACGACGACCTGGTAATGCACATCGACCGCGTTCTCATTGTAATACATGGTTGGCTCGGCAACTCGGAGAAGCCTGATTCGGTCATCCTCAAGACGCTTCACCCTGACTTCCGGCGGCTCGCTCAGAACCGCTGGCCCGTACCAGCAGTCGAAAACAAACACCCCGCCCGGGCGCAGGTGTCGCTGGACCGTTGCAAAGACCGCCTGCAGGTCCGCGTTGGCAGACTGGTAGCTCATAACGTGAAACAGGGCCACCACAGCATCGAAAGTACTATCCAGACGCAGTTCGCGGATGTCGCCACGGACAAAGGTTACGGGCGCACCGTAACCGTTCTCCGAAACAGCGGCCTTTGCCACGTTGAGCATCTCCTCCGACATATCCACACCAGTGACCTGACAGCCAAGTCGAGCCAATTCGAAGGCGTGGCGACCAGTACCGCAGCCCAGGTCGAGAACGGAGCGGGCTTCGGGACAGTACCTGTTGATCAGACCATAGACATAGTGAGCTTCGGCTGCGTAATCCTTGCTGGCATATAGCAAGTTATAATATCGCGGGTAATCAGTTGAAAACGTCATGACAAAATCATTCCGGGTTACGCATGAGATGAATGACTTCCGTGGCTACCGTGTCTATCTGCTCTTCGGTGAGGGCCAAGCCGCTGGGCAGGTAAAATCCCCTGCGGGCGAGCCGCTCGGCAACCGGAAGGTTCTCACCGGCAAACCGCCCTGTCTTGAGGAAAACCGGCTGTTCATGCATTGGCCAGAAAAAAGGACGGGTGCCGACACCACGACCAGCGAGCCGACGCATGGCCTCGCTGGCATCAAAGGGGACATCGTCATCAAGCACTAGACCATAGACCCAGTAAACATTATCAGCATAGTCAGTGGCCGGCAGGGGCAATTGCACTGCAGGCAGTTCGGCGAACAGTTGATTGTAGCGCCGCCCGATGGAGCGCTTGCGCGTGACAAACTCATCAAGCCGTTCGAGTTGGGCGAGCCCGAGGGCCGCCTGCAGGTTGGTCATTCGCATGTTGAACCCAAGTTCATCGTGCACGAACCGTTTTCCCGGCTGGAAACAAAGGTTACGCAGCGAACGACAGCGTTCGGCAAGATGCGGATCGTCGACCACGAGCATGCCTCCCTCGCCGGTGGTCACATGCTTATTGGAGTAGAAACTGAAAACGCTGATGTCGCCGAAGCTACCGCAAGGTTTTCCCCGATAAGTCTGGCCGTGCATCTCGGCGGCATCCTCGATAACCTTGAGGCCATGGTGCCGGGCAATGGCGAGCAACGGGTCGATATCGGCCGGCAGCCCGTAGATATGCACCACCATGATTGCCCGGGTTCGCGGGGTAACCCTGGCAGCCACCAGTTCGGGGAGCATGTTCCAGGTTAGCGGATCACTGTCAACGACTACCGGCACAGCGCCGGCACGGACGATCGCCGCAGCGCAGGAGATGATAGTAAACGCAGGGAGAATGACTTCGTCCCCCGGGCCGAGGCCGAGGGCAACGACTGCCGCCTCCAGGGCAGCGGTACCGTTGCAGACGGCGATGCCGTGACGACGCCCCACCCGTGCCGCAAAACGCTGCTCGAACTCGCTGACGAATGGCCCTTCCGATGATATCCACCCGCTGTCGATGCACTCGGCCAAGTAGCGTTTTTCGTTGCCATCGAGGAGCGGCTCATTAACCGGGATCACTGCTCGCTCCCCCCAACTAATAAACGGGTTTTATCCGCTTCTCCCGCGTAAGGACCCTGTTTCACTTCTATCATCTCGATGTCCTCGAGCGCTTCAAAACCATGGCCGCCCGCCGCCAGAAGAATGACATCGCCGGCACCGAGTTCACGGCTGTCGAGAAACTTCTGCTCATCATCGTAAAAATCGACCCGCAGCCTGCCGCGCCGCAACAGCAAAACTTCCTGCGTGTAAATCACTTCGCGCGGCACCGGGTTATGGATGTGAGGTTCGATAACCTTTCCTGCGGGATGACACATATAGGCCAGTTGCTGGGAGAATTCGTCAGGTGTGAAAAAATGAATGCCGGGGCGGGAAAAATCGCTACGGATGATGATGGCCAACAACATGCCGTGGTGTTCGATTCGCTCGATCATCAGATTTCGCAACCTCCTTGCCGCAATAGTTCCGTCCTCCTCGGCCCTTTTACTGCACACCGACGCTTTCATTCCAATAGTCGCGTCGCAACTCCCTGCGAAAGGCCGGAGAAAAAATAATCCGCAACGTATATGGGAATTGCGCCGCGAAGAAGACCATCTCGAATAATGCACGGCGCCTTGCAGCATCATCTCCTCTGGCCGTTGCAGCAAAAGCCTGAACTGAGCGCAAGCACATGCTGGCTCCGGAATGTATTAGATTGGTCAACAATCCTGGGATTCCCATACCGCTAACAGTATATATTCGATAGGGAATGCCGATGCCGTTGTTGATGAAGCGTCGCATGATGTCGGCAATGGTGGCATGCTTCGACACAAATTGGCGATGTGCCATAACCGCCAACGGAGACCAGCCGATCAGATATCTGCGCGCATGCAGTTTGTGGCATAGCCCGGTCTCGCCGTCACCGACCAGCCATACTCCAATCAGATCTGGATTGAAGCCTTTGACAGCTGACAGGACTTCCTTACGGATGCTTAAATTCCCGCTGTTGATAAAAAGTCCTTCTCGAACCAGAATCTCTTCGCCGTAATCAAGTTTTCCCAACAATCCTTCATACGGCACAACCCACGCGGGAGGTGGGGCATCCCAAAGTATCGAAATGCGCCCAGCCACTGCGACAATCCTTTTATCAAGTGCGAAGACCCTTGCGATCTCGCGCAGCCAAAAAGGAGAAAGCAAGCCATCATCATCGGTAAATGACAGAATATTATAGGCGGCAGCCTTCGCACCAGCATGACGAGCCCACACTGAGCCCGAGCAGGGCTCATAAATATATTTAATTGACACATCACGATTTGCTTCGCAAATAGCGGCAACAACACTTGCAGTATCATCAGTTGAGCCATTATCAACAACGATAATTTCATAGTCATCCCGATCGTATTCTTGGGCGATCAGGGACTTGATTGTATCTACCAAAAGATTGGCACGGTTTATAGTTGGGACAACAACTGAAATCTTCATAATAAAAACACGATAATGAAAACTCGCCAAAGCCAACACTCTTGAAAATTACGTATTTTTATCTTGATTTTGCATTGTTAATTATTAAAAGCTTTATTAACAAACAAGGCGTCATTCGCAAACTTAAACAAAACATCAAAATCAGGCAAAAGCCTTTGAATTTCAACAAAAGGAATTTGTCCTTTGTAAAGCTCCCTATCATTGTATTCCGTATAAAAATATCTAGTTTTTCGAAGTGTTTCCAACCCGCCCTTGATAAGGTCTTCTTCCGCACCCTGCACATCCGCCCAAATGAAATCAATTGCTGCAACCCCCTCCTCACGGCACCATGTATCGAGTTTTTTGGTTTTAACAGTTATGGCATGCGCAAACGTGCACCAGGGATTAACAATCAGGTGTTCTTTGGGCTGCTTGATAGAACCGGAGAGATCCCAACCCAATGGACGGATAGCTTTCCACTCGGGAGAGGGTAGTCCATCACTCAAGTGGAACTCCGTCTCACCATCCTTGTCGGAGATAGCCATATCGTGCAACTTGACCCGTCCATCATTGATTCTGCTTCTAAAAGCCGCCAAAGCCCGTGGATCAGGCTCAAAAGCATAAATCCGCGCTTTATTGAACAATCTCAGGAATTCAAGTGTGTGACTGCCGTTGTTGCATCCGATCTCAAGAATGACCGGATCTTCTCTAGCAAGAAGTTTTGGCAGCATATTCAGATCAAATTCACCAGGAGTGATTGGCAAAATAGCGCATGCCGCTAAATTTTCGCATTTCCCCCCTGTTTTAATAGAAAGAAAGATTCGTTTTAAAATAGATAAAATTACCTTATGCATCGCGGCTAACATAAAATTAAATTTACCTAGCAAGGAAATATGGCTGTCAAAAATATGTGAGATTATAATATTTTTCAAAACTATTTTATTATTAGATTTAAAACCAATTTCACCAACAAGCCTTTTTACAATAAAATGACCCTTTGCAACAGAAATTCTCTTATTGTAAGAATTTGATAATTTTCCATACAAACATTCATAGTACTCTATCATGGAGTACAACCATTGTGTGGTCTGAGTGTAAGATGAGGAATGCACTCTATATCTAGCCAATATTTCATCAACGAACCAGACCTTGCCTCTCTCTGACAACAGAGTGAAAAGCAAATGGTCTTCTACCTGAAAAGCAAGGGTCTCGTCGAAGCCGCCCAAAGTGTTGACGGCATCCGCAACCATAACCACGGTAAGAGTCGGCATCCAAACTGCGTCCTTGATCATGCCATCTACAACATTACCCGATTTGCCGGGAAAACCTGAACCGCACAACAGCGGGAAATCATGTCGCCCTGGAGTTAGTCTCAATTCTATGCCCGCGGAGTCAATACTGATTGCCTTGCTGTAGACAATCACTACGTCGGGATTGTCCTCCAGGATTCGCACTTGTCTCTCTAATTTTGCCGGTAGCCACTCATCATCGCAATCAAGCAAGGCAACATACTTCCCCGAAGCATGTTGCAGCGCAAGGTTCCGGGAGGCGCTGACCCCGCGATTGACGTGACCGGGGTGTGCAAATGCCTTAATCCGTTCATCGCGTTCGGCCCACTCCTGAATGAGTCGCCAACTGCCGTCCTGAGAACCATCGTCCACCAGCAACAACTCCCAGTTGGCATAGGATTGGTTGCAAACACTGTTTACAGCAGCATTCAGAAAGCACTCGCCGTTGTAGACAGGAGTCAGAATCGATACCAGAGGACCACTCATCAACCACTCTCCGGGGAGTGGCGCTTCCTCCCTCTCAATAGAGGTAAAAACCTGTACATGACCCCTTTGACCTTATGCCCTAACTGATCGAAACGGAATGGTGGTCGGAGCGAATTCACATAACCGGAAGGAAGTTCAACCGATCTGCCGCCATATCGTTCACTCACCATTTTCTGCTCGGGAATAAACTTGCGCCAATCCTGATCCCCCCCCTTCGCTTCCGGATGAAACCGGTAATTGGCAACCGTTTGGTTGATGTGACAGAAACTGCACTCTCGGGCGAATCTCAGCCAAAGATCATAATCCATGGCATAAAACAATGCCTCATCAAGCAATCCATGCCGGTCGATCAATTCTTTCTTGAAAAAAACCGCCGGCTGCGTTGGAATCCCGGGAATACGCCAAAAAGCAAGCAATTCATCGAATCCTCGTGTGACATTGATAATTCGATCAAACACCCGCCCATTTGCCATTACTAGATTACAGTCCCCCATAACTACTTTCTCGTCGCAGTTACGCATGAAAAAATCAGCAACAACAGCAAAGGCACCTGGCTCGTACCAATCGTCGCTATTGATCCAGGCAATCACATCTCCCGTGGCCCATCGGAAGCCCTTGTTTAAAGCATCTGACTGCCCCCGATCCTCTTCGGAAACCCATTGCAAATGTCCGTAGCGTTTGAGAATCGAAAGGGTCTGATCGTTGGATCCCCCGTCGATGATGATATGTTCAAAACAGGGATAGTCCTGGGCAAGAACGCTGGTGATGGCCTGCTCAATGTAGCGCCCTTGGTTGAAGGACGGGGTAATAACCGAAAATTTCAGCATATTGGGAGCAGTTCCTGCCTACCGCTTCCTGCGGCACAGAAGAAGCGCATCTTCAAAAGAGACCTTCGGGAAAACCTGGAGTTTCCCGCCAGGAGTTGCGTCATAGATATTACGGCCTCTTCTGACAAAATGAAATTTAGCCATGCGGTAAGACAACTCGGATGCTTCCAGATCAGGCAAATCCCACTTCTTGCCGGCAAAGTAGCCACGGTCGAAATGGTTGGGGTCCTCCCCGGAAAGCAACTGCCGCTCATTGGGGGCTCCCTGTGCCACGAAATTATGATCGACGCCTACGAGAAAGACATTCTTGAACCCCATGAAATAAGCCAGCTCCATTGCCACGAAGGTCACCGTATACCCTTCATTGACTTCATCTGTTGGCTCGGAGCAGAACATGACGGGGCCACCGGTATAAAGATAATGTATATGCTCAAGCTTTTTGATCAGGTGGCGCGCATGCCGATAGGATAGGAATGTATGGCAGGGGAGCTCCTCTATTTCTCTGGCGCTTTGTTCAATGACCAACTGATTGACGGCGACGTGATATGTCGGCCTGAATGTGGAACGCCCAAATAACATGAAAATCTTGTTCAGACCGAATGAGTGATAGTCATTCAAACGTTCCAGATCAATTTTGTTCAATGACGGTCCGTTACCAAGGATGAAACAATCTTCGCCATGATGGATATTACTGAACCGATTCAGTTCCCGTGCATACCTTAACCGCCACCAGACAAACGCCGGGTCTCTGCGCCTCTGTATCAATCTGGCGATCGTGTCAAGGTAGCCGCCCACAGTCAGGTCTCGGTGGACAAGCGGCACAGCGCGCCGCCATCAGCGACAAGAAACGATCCCGTAATGAATCCGGCGCGTTGATTGTCCGCGAGAAAAAGGATCGATTCGGCTATCTCTTCAGGTTTACCAACCCGTCCCAACAATTGCCGGGCGGCAAAATCTTTCATGGCCACTTCATTATTGGCGTCTACACGAGCCAAACCGGCTTCGAGCATCGGGGTAGAGGTCGCTCCGGGATGCACCCCATTTACTCGAATCCCGGCCGGGGCAAACTCCAAGGCCGCCGCACGCGTCAAAGCCTCCAGTCCACCCTTGCTGGCAGCATAGGCGGCGATGCCGACGGAGGTGGCACGCGCATGAATCGAACCGACGTTGATAATTGTTCCGCCCGTGACCTGCAGAAGAGGATAGGCATACTTCATTGTCAAAAACGCCCCGCGCAGATTGACGGCCATGACTTCATCCCACTCCGCCGAGGTTGTCTCCAGCACCGGCTTGCATATTTGCCGGGCAGCATTGTTGACCAATGCGTCGATATTTTCCCCGCGGGCGCCGAAGGAGGCAAAAAAACGCGCGACTTCGGCTTCATTCGCCAAGTCAACCATAGTGAAGTTGCAGTCACCCGCCAAATCCTCCGGGGCGATGCAATCAATCCCGAAAACCCGCCACCCGTGGTGGTGGAAAAGTCTGGCGGAGGCGCTACCAATCCCGCCACTCACACCAGTGATCACTACGGTTTTCATAGCGACACCCCCTCCAAAACGGAAAAGAGATTTGCGATCGTGTTTTGGTGAACCCTTTCCCATGCACGAGGGCTGCTGTTCGAATTGTGCGGAGCGAGCAGCACATTGTCCAGGGTGCGCAGGGGGCTGTCGAGGGGCAAGGGCTCTTCTTCAAACACGTCCAAAGCCGCGCCAGCAACCAGACCGCCACGCAAAGCATTAACCAAGGCCGGTTCATCGACAACCGCCCCTCGCGCCAGATTGATCAGCACAGCTCCGTGTTTCATTCGTCTGAATTCGTCAGCGCCGAGCAAATGATGGCTGGTTGGATTCAGATCACAGTTGACGGTGACGAAATCAGCTTCCTTGAGCAGCCGCTCCTTTTCAACCATCAGCATGCCGGTTTCACCGAGAAAGTCTGCCGGCATCGCCACCGGATCGTTACCATAGAGCCGCATCCCGAAGGCTGCCGCACGCCGGGCTACGGCTTTGCCAATTCGACCAACACCGATGATACCGAGAGTCGTCTCCGCAAGGGCCCGCCCAGGAATTTTTTCCCAGGAGCCGCCCTTCATCTGTCTGTCCATCCAGGGCAACTGGCGGGCGAAGGCGAGGACGTAGCCCATGACCGAATCGGCGACGGGGTCTGTGAAGGCATCAAGAGTGTTCCTGACCACCACGCCAAACTCGTGGCACGCTTCGTGGTCAAACGAATCAATTCCGGTGCCCCACTTGGAAATAACCTTCAGACGCGGAGCCGCCTGCGCCAGCACCTTGCGAGTGAATCGGTCATCCCCGGCAATGACTCCATCAATCTCACCGACCAAGGTCAGCAGTTCAGCCTCGGACAACCTTTCCTTGACAACAGGAACAATGATCTCGGCGCCGTGAACAGCAAAAATTGGCCGGTACTGCTCGACAACCGGCTGGAAATAGGGGGCCGACACCAGGATACGCCACTTCATGGGCTTGCTCCTTGAGATTGCTCCCGGGCCCGGAAAAGCAGTTCGGCGATTTGGAAATCTTCTTCTACGTCGATATCCCACGATTCGAACTGGTTCATTTCGAAGAGCAGCGGCCGACTGCCAATCCGGTTGTTCCGCCGGACAAACCCTTCACGGCTGAATATGTAGAGGCAGGAGTTCTCTTCGAAGACCGGCGGCAAGTCCTGGGTACGCAACAGGTGAGCGGGATCATGGTTGAGCGGTCGCCCCTCAGCATCCCACAGGCGGGTCTGCAGGCGCTTGACAGAAAAGAGCGAATCGTGCTGAGGAATCGACCCGATAAAGGCCTCGATCGCCCTGGTCACGGTGGCCGTCGTCAGCAAAGGGTTGGTGCTGTGCGTTTGCAGGTAGTAGTCGGCCGTAACCCGTGCCGTGGTCTGCATCAGTACATCGTTCATCGGGATATTACCGTTGCGCAGATGCTTCGGGCGCTCCAGCAAACGAGTTCCGGGAAATGCCGCTGCCGCATCGTCCATGATTGCCTGACTGTCAGTGTCGATCACCACACCGGCAAGCAAAGGACAAGCAATCAACGTGTGCATGACGTGATGATAAAGAGGCACGCCGGCAAAAGAACGATAGTTTTTCCCAGGAACCCGTTCACTGTCATGACGCATCGGCAGAAGTGCGACGATCTGCGGCCACGGCGACATGGTCTTTACTCCTCTGCGAGCTCGGAATTCAAGGTCCGGAGAAGAGCCCTAGCCGGAGCCCCTTCCGCGCCGACAAGTTTCAGCGGCAGACAAAGCAGTTCATGGTCGCCGGACGCAACCCCATCGAGATTCAGCCCCTCGAGGACAACCACCCCGCCTTTGAGGAGGATATGATGGACCTCCGGCCCGGCGCCGAAAAGTTGCACCGAAAGATAATCGACCCCAAGCAGGCGCACTCCCCGTTCTACCACCCAGGTCGCTGCATCCTCACTCAACGCCACATAGTCCCGGGCAAATGCATGAGTCGGGTCGCGCCAGCGAGACGAATTGCCGGTATGCAAAAGCAGCCTCTCGGTCCGGGGCGGAAGACCGAGGGACTCCAGTTCTGCAGCGGTGATCACCTTACAGTGCGGCAGGCAGGCGACCACGGCCGGACCGACAAGCACGTCAGGGAGCAGGTCG
The DNA here is from genome assembly GCA_964603155.1 of uncultured Geobacteraceae bacterium. Classification (GTDB taxonomy): domain Bacteria; phylum Desulfobacterota; class Desulfuromonadia; order Desulfuromonadales; family BM103; genus VAUL01. The sequence continues at coordinate 73,278 of CAZRTZ010000003.1, forward strand.
TCAACCGCCGCTCCTCCCTGCACAAAATGAAGCGGCGCATCAACATGGGTACCGAAATGCACCCCGCAGTTCATGACCGATTCATTTACTTCGTCCCCATGGTCCAGGGACTTGACACGTTCCAAACGGAAACCAGGGCTCCCCGGCCAACAGGCAAGGTCGGCACGCAGCGGTAGGGAAATATCGATAAAACGACTCAATCATCCTCCCGGTCAGGCAGCGCACCATAGTCGATGCGGTGGCGCACCGTTTCCGATTCGATAGTACGGGGTCCTGCCGTAGCCAGTTCGTTCGGGTAATAGAATTTCTGCCTGAGTTGCCGGGTCACTGCACCATGCTGTGCAAACCCGCGGTATGTTCCCCAAAACTGCATGCAGCGGAAAACCATTATACCGGGGAGGCTCTGCCAAAGCACGCCCTGTCGTGCGGCATGAAAGAGATCGCTGACCACGTTCTGGCTCAGCCGATGGATAAAATCGAGCAGTCCGAACCGTTCTTCCGGGAAGATCCTTTTGAGGGCGATTGCCTCGCGCCGATACCGGTTCAAAAGCAGTTGCGGCCGCTCGTTGTGAACGTGGACAACCTCCGCCTGCGCCTCGTAAGCGATCCGGTAGCCCGCCCCCATCGCCTGTCTGGCCCACGCCAGGTCTTCAAGCCCGGTCAGGGTTTCGTCGTAGGGGAAGCGCTCCCACAGGGAACGGCGGACCGCCGCATTGGCGTTATTGCAGAACGGGTGATCCTGATTCGAGTCGGATTTTTCCGGAAACCACTTGCGCAGCACCTGGTTCTCCGCAAAGTTCGCGAGTTCATTGCCGACCTGCCGGCCATAGACAAGGGCAACCTTTTCGTTAGCAAACGGTGCCAGGAGACGTTCGAGCCAATCCCTGTGCAGCGGATAAACGTGTGCGCTGGCCAGCACCAACAGGTCGCCGGTTGCGGCGCTGCAGCCGACATTCAGGGCATAACCGAACGAAAAGTCCTCCCGGTTGATCGAAATGATCTTGACTGGATAGCGGGAGGCGATCGCCAGGGTCGCATCAGTCGACCCGGAATCGACCACGATGACCTCCACCCCGGAGACGGTCTGCTGGCCGATCCCCTCCAGAAGCCTGCCGATATGATGCTCTTCGTTACAGCAGCGAATGATGATGGACACTCTGCCCAGGCCGCTAGCCATGCCGGCCCCCAATCTCATCGCGAACCACTTCAAGATACGCCCGGCCGTGGCTACGGTCCGGTTCCAGATAATTTCCCTCCGCCCACTCATTCCAAGATTTCACGAAAAGAATTCGGTATGCGGCCGGCTTGTGCGCAACCCGGGCAATGGCCTCCCGAACATGTTCCCTGAACAATTGCGGGGTAGCTCCGGTCAGGACGATCCCCCGACTGCCCAATCGCGGCGTGCTGTCCCAACCGGTGACAATAGCGGGGAATTCGTTGACAGGAATCTCGCCCTGCTTGAGGAAATATTTCATGGCAGCATGGTAGGAATGAACCTGCGGGCGACCAACCAATTCGCGCAGGGGGATAAGCAGCTTCCGCAGGGCGGGGTTGCCCCATGCTCCGCGAAAGGCGATTTGCCGGTGATAGGAATAGGCCGTCGCATCAAAGCCATATTGCGTGCAGTCCCCGGGATCGATTCCTTCCCCCACCAGGTAGAGGCCTTTGAGGCCGGCGGCATGCGCCAATTCCCGCCACAAATCGAGAAGACCTCTCACTCCGGGGATGTGGGCCGGATGGTAAATATAATAAAGCGGCTTGCCGTCTATGGTGATATAGCGCGGGTCGGAAAAGGCTTTCAACAGATAGTCAAAATGCTCCCTGGCATCGACCTCGCCCGGATAGGTTTGCCGGGCCAGAATCTTGCCCTGGGATCCGAACCAAACGCCCACCCAGTCATGATTGGCCCAACCGAGGCAAAAAGGGAAATCCGGCTGACCGGAGGCGAGTACCTCGTCGAAAGGCCGTTGCAGCAATCGCCGCCCCCCACCGAGCCAATAGTGCCAGTAGCAGAATCCTTCAATACCATGCTCGCGGGCCAGGGCCGCCTGGGCAGCGCGGATCTCCGGCAAACGCAAATCGTAAAAGCCCAACTCGCCGGGCAGCCGCGGCTGTTCATGCCCCCGGAACATCGGCCTGGCTTTGGCCACCGAAACCCATTCGGTAAATCCCGGACCCCACCATTCGTCGTTTTCGCGTACGGGGTGATATTGGGGAAGATAGAAAGCGATCAGACGGGCTGATGGCGTGGCATCATGGGTCATCACGGCCCCTTATCGAATTCGCGGATGATCCGGTAGATTCTCTCAGCGCCGGCAGCTACATCATGACGCCCCCTAGCCCTGTTGGCGGCTGACTCACCCAAGCGGCGGCGCAGCAGGGGATCTTCGTAAAGTACCGCGATTTTTCGGGCCATGGCCGGCAGATCGAGATACGGGACGACGAAACCCGCATCCTCCTGGACAAATTCCGGCATACCGCCGGCATTGGCGAAGCACAGCACCGGCTTGCCGAGCGCTGCCGCCTCCAGGCCGGCAAGGGGGAACGAGTCCTCCCGCGAGACCAGGGCAAAGAGGTCACCGGCGGCGAAATAATCCAGCGGATTGGCAACCTCGCCGCTGAAATGCACCTGCCCCGAGAGGCCCAGGTGTTCGACGTCGTGCAGGATGTTCCGGCGCTCCTCGGCATGCTGCCAGCCGCCGACCCATAGAAAGTGGGGTGGCCGTCCCGGGGCAAGATCACGCAAATGCGATGCCAGCAAGACAAACAGGTCCTTCCCCTTGCACCAGCTTTCATGCCCCGAGCCCAGAACCACGAGCGAATCGTCAGGAATCCCCAGCCGCTCGCGAATCCCCTCCGGATTGGCCGAGATTCCCCGGGTGGGGATAAAGCTGTGCACAACCTCCACCCTGTCAACCGGAATCCCATGATGCGCTACCAAGTTGTCCCTGACTGCCCCTGATGCAGCGACATAGCGATCTGTGTGCCGTTTCACCCGCTCGAAATTCTGCTCGCCGGCGTGACTGATCCAACGATCCAACTCGTGGACGTGGGTCACCACGGGACACCCGGGAGGGGCAACAACTTCAAGAACATCGCCCAGCATCACGGTATTGGCATAAACCAGATCATAATCGCCGCCCCGACCATTCTTCCGGAGGGGCAACAACCCCGCCAGCTTTCCCGCCGCTGAGCCAAGGGGCTGCAACAGACATTTCACCACTCCGGCTCGGGCCGGTTGTGTAACTGGAGTGTAAAGCGGCGCCAGCGCCGCGAAATCGGCACACAGCGGCCCCTTGCCGGCAAGCAGTACCTCACAGGAAATATCAGTATTCGCCTTGAGCCAGCGTAACAGGCTCAGGAGCAACAGCACGGCACCGGACCGGCTGGCGGAGTGCGAGATGAACAGGACTTTCATCGGCCCCCGAGGTCATCTCTCGTTTCGGGGCTGCGCCGCTGCGGGAGAACCGCCCTCAGCCGCTCGAAAAAGCCTCCGGGCAACGCGGCCTCACTGCCGGGCGCCAATTGCCTCAGCATGGCGCTCAGGCGCTTTTCCCTCCGCCCATCCCCACCGCAGCCCGCATATTCATCCGCAAGGTCATCGAGCTTTTCCAGCAGACAGGCAACGCACACCTGCCTGGTTTCCGGGCGGCGCGAATGCGCAAAGACGGCGAGATAATACTCCAGGTAGCTGTACAGCCGTCTCAGTCTGCTGTCGAGAACGGCGCTGGTAGCCGATGCCGGGTGGACCCGGTAGTTAAGAAGTTGCTGAGGGCAATAGATGAACTCACCATGCTCAGCAGCCAGCGTCCAGGTTAGCCAGTCCTCGAACTGGAACAACTGCTCCCCGGCGAACGGCAAGGAGCGAACGACATCCGCCCGGATCATCACGGAGGAATTGCAGATCCGGTTCGCCCGGAGATAGATATCCTGCTTTTTCAGATCGTACTGGTCGAGTTCTTCCGTGTAATTGAACCACGACCGGCCATCGTAGCCGGTCTGCATCTCGTTGATCTGGTGCATGCCGGTATGGCAGAGCACCACATCCGGCCGGTTTTCGAGGAGTTCGATCTGAACCGCAATCTTGTCGGGGGCGAAATAATCATCCGCATCGAGAAAAGCGATGTATTTCCCCTGCGCGCGATCGATCCCAAGTTTGCGGGTCAGGCTGACGCCCCGGTTGTCTCCGCCGGGGTGGCGGAGGACAGTTGCAACCTGTCGGTATTCCTCGAGGATCGCGAGGGTGTTGTCGGTGGAGCCGTCATCGATCGCAAAGGTTTCCAGGCGGGGATAGGTTTGCGCGGCGACCGATTCGACAGCCTCCCGGACAAAGTTCTCCGCCTGAAAACAGGGGATGATGACGCTGACCAAGGGATGGGGTTTCATGGCGCTGTCGGGTTTTCCCCCGGAAGGGATAATTTCATGTGATAACCGCGATAATACGACAGCAAGCGCACATATTCGAGACCCGCAAAAAACACGGCAGAAATTACGCCGACCTGGCTGCCGGCCCGCATAGTAAAAGCGGGCAGCGTCTTCCCCAACAGGTTACCGCGCATAGTCCTGGTCGATATAGCGAAGTCCTCCCATTTGCTTGCACAGATTCTACAGCCGATGCCATGCATTTTAAACATGTGAATGAAGCTTTTCAGGTTGGTTCTGTGGGCATGAACAACCTTGGCCTCATTTTCGTACCGGAAGAAATAGCCTTTTCTTCTGAGCCGATGGCACATTTCGGGTTCCTCCCCTCCCGGGAACCTGAAATCCTCATCGAACCCGCCGACCTCAAGTAGTGCCTTTTTGCAGAAGAAGGCGTTGGCAGTGACAAGATACCGGATTTCTCCGGCAATGGCACCGGGTCTCCAGACCCCGATATAGTCGAGGTATCTTGAAACAACGTTGGTTTTCTCGGGGAGGACATCTCCTCCGACGCCGGCCAAGTTCGGGCAGGGGAAGTGGCGAAGATACCGGTTCAGGATGTCCCTGTCGACAAAACAGTCGGCATCGATACTCAGGAGATAATCCCCTCGAGCGTGCCGGATGGCGAGATTTCTGGCCGCAGCCGGGCCACGGTTGGGCTGCCGGAAATACCGGAACAGCAAGGGGGTGCCGCTCCCGTAATCGGCCAGAAAAACCGGCGTCTGATCTGTCGAGCCGTCATCGACAACCACCACCTCGAAGTCAGCGCGGGGAAAATCAATGATTTCCAGCGAAGCGAGGGCCTGCCGCAGCTTTGACAGGCTGTTATAGGTCGGGATGATGATGCTGACTAACATTATATTCAAAACCGAAATTATAGCAGTTATTCGTTAATACATAAACGCTAATTATCGCCCCAGCAAGTAATTGAAGATTCGAATGCGCCGGGCCATTGCAACCAGTATTAATGCTATTCTTGCCTCAGTTTGTGATTCGCGTTTCGCTGTTTATTAACCAGAGCAATAACACAATTTACACAACTACAATATATTTTCAAGTTGATCGCATTCAAACACATCAAGATCTGTTTTTCTTGATACGTTGATTATCTTACCTCCGTTATTTTCATAAAAACTCTTTGCTTTGTAGAAAGCCTTCTTTTGCAAATCAAGGAGCGGCACTGTCCATGACTCGCCTACCTTCCTATAATCTTTGTGAAAATGATTTATCTCCCCCTTACACAACAGGACTTCACCACTCGAGCATATGTCACCTGTTTTGCCAGGAATATTAAAACTAAAATCTACGCCAAGCAAGTAAACCTCCCTGATCCCCATGTAATAAGCCACCTGCATCTGCAGATAAATAACTGTCCATCCACCGTAAGCACCGACTACGATATCGGGCGAAAACATGCATTGATATTCTCCACAAATTCTTGGAACGGTTAACTCATTAATCCAAATCGCGCTGTTTTTTCTAAAATACTTTCTTACACTCATGCTGAATACATTACACAAATCCAACTTGTTGATTTCTTCTTTATTATTTTCTGCCACAAGAACATCGTATACTGAATAGTATGTCGGTCTCCACTCGGTACATTCAAATGCAAGATATATTTTATTACATGCGAATGTCACTTCATTTTTTAGTTTATTCAAGTCAGAAATTTTCAGACTCGGGCCACTACCAATGATGAAACAGCGCTGACCACGATGTTTATCCTTGAGGGCCGCAATTTTCCTCTCATTTCGGCTGAGTACTATACCGTGCGATTTCAACCAATCATGAAGCCGCATTAAATAGCGGACATAACCCTGCCCCAGCGCTGCCCCCATCAACCCTTTATTCCCAAAGAAGGGGAAGGTTCCCAACAATCCCCAGTCTTTCACGGCAAATTCTCATACCTGGAACAGGTCGCCAACATGTCTCCAACACAGAAAATCAGTACAGAATGTACGGCCTCCGTAATATTGTAATTATTGCTGTCAACCCAGAAGTTTATCTGCCCCGCAGACGCCACGGAATTCCCTGGCGCGCCAGTAAAAGTGACCACGGGAAGCGCTCTTCCCTTGGCACAGGTTGCAGCGTTGACGATATTCCTTGATTCGCCGCTGCAACTGAGTAGCACAACGGCATCCTCGGCATCCGCGAAGTCCTTGACACATTGGGCAATCCAGCGTTCCTGCCCGTAGTCATTAGAGTATGCGCTCATCAGACTGTGGTCGTTAAACGCAACCGCTCGTATCTTGCTCTGCTTGGTAAAATCAACTGCAGCATGGCTAGCCGTGGATGCACTCCCACCATTACCGGCAAAAATCATCTTGCCGCCACGATCTGACACCGCAAGGCACAAGTCCCTGAACTGGATCAGTTCCTCACTGTAATCGATCTCGAACAGACTCCGCCGCTGGCGCTCAATGTGCTCCACAAGAAATACTTCATTGCCGTTTTGTTCCAGAAGATTCGCAACGGCAAGAACCCAAATCATGTGGGTCGACTCGACAATGTTGTACGCTCTGCTATCTACCCAGAAACTCGGAGTTCCAAAGGCCCGCAAAGGGTTGTCGGCAGAAAAGCCCGAGAAGGTCACCACAAGAAGACCTCTGGCCCTCGCATAATGCGCCGCGTTGACAATGTTGGGCGAACACCCGCTGGAACTGATCAGCACAACGACATCGCCGGAGTCGGCATAGGCTTCAAGAGCACGCGCAACCCAATGTTCATAACCATAGTCATTGGCAAAGCAGGTAATCAGATTATGGTCATTGAAACAGGTTGCGCGCACTCCGGCATGCTGGGTAAATTCCATGGCAGCATGGCTGGAGATCGAGGCGCTTGCTCCGTTGCCGACAAAAATCAATTTTCTGCCACCGGCCTTGACCTGCCGGCAGATATCAGCAAAAGAATGCAGATCATCGAATATATCTGTCCTCGAAAGGATATTTTGGTACGAGGCAAAATATCCTTTTATGAATTGCAAGTCGTGATTTTCCATCATGTATCCGTTTATTGATGCTTGCCAACAGCATAAATCTTGTCTAACAAACGCATGACCGCAAGAGCATCCGCAGAAGATCCGTACTGGACGTCGGTGCTCGAATTTATACACTCGAAGAAGTGATCGATTTCGCACTGCCAAGAAGTATCTATCGGATAAGTGATCTGTTCCTCGCCCTCAAAACGTCCATCCTGCAGATGCAAGGCATTTCTCTTGATCGCCAGAACTTCATCTCCGTAGGCCCCGGAAGACGTTTTCAACCCGTTAAGGATCAAGGCTCCGCCTTCCAGAAATACCTCGAGTGAAAACAGATGTCGCCATTGAGTCATGGTTGAATGAAGCGAAGCGCACAAACCGGTGTTGCTGTCACGAAAAATTGCAAATACATTGTCCTCGATCCCTGGAATCTTCCAAAACAGATTCGAGACAAAAGCCGAAACTTCGTCGTACTCCCCGCCAAGATGAATCATTAAATCAACCATGTGTATCCCCTGATCGATCAGGATGCCAGCACCGGCCAACGCCGGGTTTGCCCGCCAGCCATTAAAAAATGACTGGTCAACCTCCTTGCCATAGCGCCCGCGTATCCACAATACCCGTCCCAACTCCCCCGCACTGACGATTTGCTTCATCCGCTGGATACTTTGGTGATGCCTATGATTGAACCCATACATCAACTTGCATCCAGGGTTTGCCTGCTCTACTGCAATAACCGCTTGTACCTGGCTGGCATTTAGTCCCGGAGGTTTTTCGGAGAACACGTGCTTCCCGGCACTGAGTGCCTTCATGCAAAGTTCCGGGATATAAACATTCGGAGTACAGATGAATACGGCATCGATCTCCGGCGAATCAATGATTTCAGAGGGATTCTTCGCCAGCAGGCCGTCAAAACCATTGACCGTATTGATGTCATACACCGCCGAGACCCGTGCCTTACCGGAAGACTGGATGGCATGCGCGCGAATCTTCCCCATCTTGCCAAAACCGATAATTCCACAATTGATCATTTGCCGCACCCATGAGACTCTGCCAACGAGTCAATGAAATAAATCAAATCGTCAACCGCACTCACCAAAAATTCCCGGCAGGAGCTGGCGATGTGTGGGCTTTTGATGAAACGGCTGTCGGGAAGTTCATTCAGACGACCGGCATAGGGCTCTTCCCAGAACACATCGAATGCCGCCCGCAGCCTTCCGGACGATAGCTCGGCATAGAGAGCAGCCTCATCAACAATTGCCCCGCGCGCGGTATTGACCAACAGAGCACCATCCCGCATCCAGGCAAGGTGCTTGGCATCAAAAAATGAATTTGTCGATGCCGTCAGAGGGACGTGGAGAGTGACACAGTCGGCGGCCCTGACTTTAGGCTCTAAACTCTCAGGGGAATTCTCTGCAACATCGTATGTATCGACCAGCATGAAACTGCTCATCTTGGCAGCGACCCGCTTACCGATCCGGCCATTCCCAATTATCAGAAGGCGCCGCCCGCCGAGCATCGATCTGGGAGGTTTCCCCCATTTCCCCCAATCTCCGGCCCCCGCATATAAACCGGCAAGGATCAGATGGCAGGCAAACGCTGACGTTTCCTCATAGATCACGTCACAGGTTTGGGCAGAAGGGAGAGCAATCGATACCCCGCGCCTGCAGGCTTCCTCATACGGCAGGTTGTCGGTGCCAACACCTGTTTTAAAAAGCCCCTTCAACCTAGGGAAGTCAGCCAAATTGATTTTCTTCCCACCGACCAGCAGAATTTCGGCCAACCGGGAATCGTCCGTATAGTTGAGGGGCGGCAGAAAACCATCCAGGGTGTTGGTCATCTTGTAAATCAGCATGCTGTCAACCTGCCTTATGAGACATTAACAAAGCCCATTCCATGCTCTGACATGATATTTGTAAGGGCCAGAACCCGTCCTCAGTTCATACCGGCCACCGGCTGCCACAACCAAAGCCAGTCCGGCCGCTACATCCCACAGGTATATATCCTCCTCTTCGTAAACATCGAAGTGTCCGGAGGCAACTTCTGCGAGCATGATAGCGGCAGATCCGAGCATCCTGATCTTTTTATACCGCTGGACCGAACACACGAAACGAAGAAGGTCAGCAGTATCATAGCTACGCGCACTGGGAAAGCCGGTCGCAAGGATCGCCTGGGCAACATCCACAACTTTGGAAACACAAAGTTGCTGCCCGTTCATCCAGGCCCCCTTACCCACCTGCCCGCAATAGATTCTGTTGCCGGATATCTCGTGGACCACGCCGAGCAACGGCTGACCGAGATCCCAATAGGCGATCGATACCGCCGCCATGCGGAAGCCCCGCGAGAAGTTCAATGTCCCGTCAAGAGGATCGACCACCCACAGAGGGGAGTTCAAATCGGCGTCGCGTTGCGGCCCCTCTTCTGCAAGAACAGGAATCCCCGTAGCCTGAAGAATCTCAAGAATCCGAGTTTGGGCAGCTACATCCGCAGCAGTCTTGAGGTCTTTCCCACAGCAATCGGTGACCGCAGCATCGTTCTGATAGTCGGTTTGCAACAACTCGACACCAGCCGCAGCGGCATGACGCGCAGTGGAAAGCCGGTCATTCACTGTCCAACACCAAGGATGCGTAACGGTATTTTGACAACGACCTTACGAAGAAAGGAGGGTTTATCCAACAGAATCTTCGGACAGTGGGCTTCACCAGGGAAGAATATTGCAAACATTCCTGGGCGCAGGTGGAGAAATGACCCGATCGCTCGAAAAGGTCCAAATTCCTGACGGTCCAGATCTTCTAAATAGTTCATCGGCGGACCCAGCAGACCGGCTTCAACCCAACGAATCCCCTCGTTGCCCTCAACAAGAAACTGGATGTCAACGGTATTTCTGTGATTTTCCCATTGGCATTCAGCTTCAGGTCCAGTTGTATAGCGATGGACATTCGCATACCACCCCGCCACGCCCAATTGGTGGTCCCCCAGGTCAGCAGACCCGGCATTCTGCTGCAGCCAGAACAAAGATTCGCGCAGCACAGGATGCTGCAAGAAAATCCGCCAGACAGGCATATCGTCAAGTAGTGCCGTATACATGTTGGGAGCCTGGTCAGTAGTCTGAGACCAAAGGCAGCAACGCCTCGGCTATCTTCAAGTCCTCCTCCGTTTTGATGACATGTCCTGCCAACCGGCTGACCGGATGGTAACCAATCCGGCCCGAATAGGTGGCGCATTTACCAGTAGCAACAGCCGCCAGAAAAGTTTCGCGGCGCCAGGCACTAATGCTCCAGCAAACCCGTTGCACCGGGTCCAGATCCTGAGAATTGGTCTTCTCCGCATAGGAGAAATTGATCGGGTTATCGCGATAGGCACACTCGATCTGGATGAGCTCAACACTCAGCAGACAGTCATAATCACCAGAATCCAAAGCCATGACAAACTGTTCGACCTCTCTAGCCGTCAATAGCGGGGCGATACTGTGCACCTGAACCAGACATTCACAAGGATGCTTCTCGAGAAATTCTGCAATATACTGCTCGCTGGTTGCCTTTTCGTTTCCCAATTCCACCGGACGCAGGTGAAAGTTTACCCCCTCAGCAGCGGCAATTTCCCCAAATTGAGGGTGTTCGGAATTCACCCATATCTCATCAAAGAGTCCAACCGCCACACATTTGCGTATGGCACGAGTTATTAACGGCAATCCCGATAATTCACGCAGGTTTTTTTGCATCAACCGCTGGCTCCCCATGCGGGCGGGTATCATGGCAATCTTTTGAGGCGGCACAGGGGCAAACTCACTTTCGGACAGTGTGTCCTCAATATATCTTACATATTCTTACATTAACCAAGCTTGCTGTGAGTTCAAACAGGCCTTACAAAAATCCTGCCGGAATCAACCTTCCTTCGCCAAGACAATTGATAGTCTGCATTTGCCGGATTGAGGTCCAGTTCTGCCGGGGCGGTTCCCGCCATAACCCTTTCAAAGTAGGCGAATACATCCAGCGGCGAAATCAGTTCCAGACAAGAACGTTCGTGAAATTTACAGGCCCAATCGCAGTCGAAACAGTCAAGGCCATGAAAGATAATGTACTGGTTATTATTGCCTGGCCAAGGGAAAAATCGCCGGAAGGTTCCTCCGCCAAGGATGATCAAGCACCTGTCAAGCAATAAACTGGCAAAATGGCTCAAACCCGTGTCGTTCCCCACATAGCCGTCACACTTTGCAAGAACACCTGCTGTTTGACGCCATGAGAGTCGACCGACCTGGTTGTCGACATCAGGCTCAGTCGACGATATCTGCGCAGCCAATTCAGCAGCATCGATGCCGCCGAGCAGAACAAGACGCCAACCCGCCCTACTGAGCAGGGCAGACAACTCGACCCATTTCCTGACAGGCCATTTAGCTGACCCTCCACCCAGGCCCAGAGCAAGGGTTCGCCCACCGACACTGCACCCCTGCCGCGCACAGAAAGACAGCCTGGGTGAAGCGTCCAGCGTAACGCTCAGAACACTTTCCACAAAAGATTTATGATATTCCAGTTCGGACAGAACTCGCTCAGAACCAGCAAGGTGTTTCCACCCACGGGAAGCACGTTCAGCAACTTTTCTCGAACAGTTTGTCGGGAACTCCCAGGCGCAATACTTATTCTTGCCACGTACCGCCTGCATTATCACCAGCGTGCTCTGCCTGATGAACCTTCGCAGGCAAATGACCGTTTGGTAAGAGTTGTTGCCTATGTTGTCAAGCGTTGCCTTGTCTCCAACGGGGACACGCCGCAGTTGGATGCCAAACCTCTCATACTTGAGATCATAGTTGATTGAATCTCTGGAAACATAATAGCGGTGACGCAGCGGGGATATCCCCTCAGCGATTTCGGCATTATTGGAGCAAGTCAGCAAATCGGCCTCCCCACCGAAATGCTCCGCGATAGACCTGATCAGGCCAGAAGACAGAATCAGGTCACCAATCCCATCGTTTTTGATGATAAGACAAGACATTTCAGCGTTTTCTCAGGACAAGCTCAAAACTGTAGATCCCAACGGGAAAACGCTCATGGACAACTTCCAGATCCCTCCTGTGAGCCAAACATCCCTTTACAAAATCGAGGCTGAAGCTTTGGTGAATATGGTGAGCGTTGGGAGGCTTGCCCTGCATTTGGCAGTACGCGCGATAGGTTTGCTCATCAGGGAGGAAAAGGACCAGATAACCACCAGGTCTGACAACCCTCAACCACTCTTCCAATACAGCCCCGGTATCCTCGAAATCCTCAAGCACATGTGACGAATAGACCCAATCCAAAGCATCAGCTCTGAACCAGTGGAGGTTGCGTGCATCGCCATGAAGATGCTGCACGTGATTCATATAATTTGCATAACGACCTGGCATATCCATACAGATTGCATGGGGCACAATCGGGTCTCCACCAAAACCGATATCGACACCATCACCCACGCAAAACTTGGCCAAGGTAGCGCGACACTTGCTTGTCTCAGAAACAGCAAGATTCGTCATTTGACGGCCGGCTTTAAAAAAATACTTATTGATTAGATCGAAAAACATTCAATATGGCTTTTTTAGAATCATCAATATAAGCCCTGACGCCCCAGGGCCGATTGAACCATAAGGTTGATATACGGCATCGACGGCATCCATAACCCAGCCTTCACTTGATAAACGCAACGTGATAATTTCCATGGTATCGCCAAATGTGTCACGCAGTGCTTGGACATGCTTCAAATGTAGAGTCTGAGCTGTTCGCACGCCAGTAACCGGTGGATGCAAGACATATTCAGGACAACCATATGGACAAGAGGCTACCATAATTCCACCTGGAGCCGTCATAGCAGACAATATATTTATACTTTTCACAACCTCATGAATACACTGATCCCAATCCCATCCCTTATCAATTTCGTTAGAACCATAACGTGTGTTGTCAAAACCTATATGTTCAATGGTCGATAAGCAGGTGACAAATGGGAAAGTCAAGTTTATATCCCACTTTGATAGTGGAAACTTGAAATAGGTATACTCTGGGTAAACAACAGTCTCCACGGATGGATTCAAGAAAAACAATCGGCGATGCCGCCCAACGACATCTGAAATCACATGATTGTTTAAAACACAACCAACATCGAGAATGGCAGTTGGATTGTAATCGATCAACAGAGATGAAGCAAAAGCGTATTCTGCTACTCTCTCGCCGTGTTCTGTGGCTTTCGACGTTCGTATCGCTTCGTGCCACGCAGCGCCAGCAAGCATATTTCTATAGATATTTGCAATTAATTCGTCACGCTTAACTGTGTCATCAACATAATATGCTTGTGAATCATTGCGAACACACCGCATATTACTTTTCTTAAGCCATGGTATTATTTTATTCAGATTTTTCAACTCAACATCCTTGCTTTACCACATCGTTTGTTAAAATGAACACGGCATCTGGTAACAAACACCATAGCCATTTCGTCCTTTTACATGTATTATTGCGCAGTTAATGGCGTGGATGATTGTGCTTTTCTTATTTTCGCTTAGAATTGTCACAGCAAGACCATAATCACCTGCCTTAAGATGTAGCGGTCCAAGTTTTACAGAAATTTCATGGTTTTTTTTCGGAGAATTGTTCAGAATCTGAGTAAATTCAGCCTGAGCAACCGGTATTTCGCTATCGTGCAAAGCCAATAGTGCCAATCCACTCTTAAAATCTTCAGAACAATCTACCTCAATGACAAAATGAAGCATTTCACCCCAGTGAATATGCGTGACTGCTGGCTTACAAACGAACTTAGTGACAGTCGGATGCAACACAACTGACCTTGAAACTGCTGGTTTTAGATTCTTCTTCGAATACTCGCTAAGAACATCATAAGCTTGGCCAAATGCCTGAGGCACTCCGTCTCTCAGATACAGACAAAAATCACATATACGCGAAATCTGAGTTTGATCATGGCTGACGAAGATTACAGCACACCTATTTATAAGTTTTCCTATCCTGTCAAAACACTTGCTGCGGAAAGCCACATCGCCAACGGCCAACACCTCGTCGAGCAACAAGACATCCGTTTGCAGTGTTGTTGCCACCGCAAACCCCAATCTTACCTGCATTCCAGAACTATAATTCTGCACTGGTGTATCGATAAACTCACCAAGTTCAGCGAAGTCAATTATTTCGTCTATTTTCTCGTTGACCTCCCGCTTGCTCAACCCCAACACAGAGGCATTTATGTATATATTTTCACGGCCGGTCAGTATCGGGTTGAAACCGGCTCCAAGGGCAATCAGAGCCCCTAATCTCCCATGCATTTCGATTCTTCCGGCATCTGGCTTGATGAGGCCATTGAGCATGCGCAAAAGCGTGGTCTTGCCGGCACCGTTGCGACCGACCAACCCCAGGCACTCACCACGCTTTAACTCAAAACTGACGTTCCTGACCGCCCAGAATTCATCCGGCCGCAACGAATCCATGTCCCCATGCCGATGCCCCACGATTTCACTGCCAAGATCCTGCAAGCCATACCAGAGCGAGCGCTTCAGCGAGCGGCAAAACTTTTTGGAAACTCCTTCGACTTTGACAAGTGTATCGGGCATATCAGGCACTCATCCGTTCAATCAATATCGGCATGGCGAGGCGGTAGATTATCCATCCCAGCAGCAAGAGAATGACGGCGACACTCATGACAGCAAGATAATAGTCGAGTGCCAGCAGCGGCAGACCGGCCAACAAGGCCCGGGCATTGTGAACTAGAGGTGTCAAGGGGTTGATTCTGAACAAGGCACCGGCCAAACCTGCCTTCGGTATCGGGAAGACCACCGGTGTAAGGAACATGACGAATTGCATCAGCATGGGAACGACACGCCCGACATCGCCGTAAAGCACACCGACCGGAGTGATCAGCAGGCCGATGGCAGTACCGACCAAAATCAGGGCAACAAGAGCAAAGGGCAATAACATCAGACCCCAACCGGGAGTGATCCCTGTCATCAGCAAGGCCCCAAGCATAAGAGCGAACTTAATCGACGCATTGAAACAAACCTGATAAACCCCGGAAAGGATCAGCGCCTCGCGAGGGAAGTTAAGTTTGGTCAACAGGCTTCTCGACCCATTTACCTGCTGCAGGGGGGCATTAAGCGCTTCCATGAATATTGTCCAGAGCATGGTGCCGGTGAAGGCATAAAACGGATAAGAAACTGTCGTTTCACCTAGGGCAACAATTCCGGAGGCGCTAAGAAAAATCCAGGTGATAGCACTGGCAAGGGGCATGATCAGAGCCCACAGCATCCCAAAGAAAGCCTGTCGATATTGGCCGCGAATGTCTCGTACTGCCAGTTGCCAGGCTAATTCACGACCGGACACCAGGTCAGAAAACATCCCCCGCAGCCCCAGGGCAGGGCTAAACAAACATGAATCGGCAGTGTAGATCGTAATCTTCCGGTCGCTCATCGCATAATTCCGAAAATAACAGGTTACAGACCCTGCCGGTCGCCGCCCGACAACACGCACCGTTCCCGTATCGGTCGCAATTTTCCCAGCACCGGCAACATCCGGGCCAGAGAGAACCCGCCCATCGACAGCCCATACCAGAACCGGCCGAAATTCTTCCGCACAATACGGGTCATCTCATCAAGTTGCAACTCGCCGGTCAAACCACCGGGGGCGGCATAGGCGACAAGGTCGGAAGTGTGCCGGAAATCGGCCCCCTGCCGGTAGAGACGCTGGTTGAAATCGAAGTCCGCATAGAGAGGGAAAGCGAGATCGAAAGGCGGATCGGGATGAAGCCGCTTCGGCACCAGCAGCCCCTGGTGGTGCAGGGAGTTGTAGAGCCGCAGCCAAAGCCCCTGCCGCGACCTGAAATACCGGCCACCGTCGAGCAGGACATCACCGTACAGGACCGTGTCGGAGCCGGCGCCGGGCGGAAGTTCGCGAGGCAATGACAGCAACCGGTCCCCCGCGCCGAGAAAGAGTATCCAGCTGTCGGGGTCGGCCATTGCCCATCCCTTGTTCATGGCATCGTAAACGCCGCGGTCCGGTTCGCTTCGCCACGCGGCAAAATGCCCGGCGCTGGCGCGGATCACCTCCAGCGTCCCGTCGCTGGAACCGCCATCGATGACAATGTGGACCACCCCGGGGCGACGGCAGGCTTGCACGCTCCGCACCGTTTCTGCAAAAGCCGCGGCACAGTTGAGCACCGCCGTAACGATCGTGATCTTCATGGGGGAGGCAGTCGACCGCGATCATCGCCGCGCCGATGAAAAGTGCCGTCGACCTGCAAGACCTGCCCGGAGTTCCTGTCCGCGAAACACGGATCGACCGCAATCAGGGAATACCCACTGTCCGCCAGCAGGCGGTAAAGATCGTAAAATAACGGCTGCCCCCGGTACAACGGTACCAGCGACATCTCCACCTGAACCGTGTCGATGCGGGCGAGGGACTGTCGAGCCCCGACCAGAACCCTCTCCTCAAAACCCTGAGTATCGATTTTCAGGTAAATACGAGCCGCGTCGTGGCAAAGCGTTGAAAACAACGGATCGAGTTGCTTCACCTCGACAATTTCCCGCCCCTGATACGCCGATTCCGGGGCTGCGTCCAAGTGCGCCGGCAGCATGTCGAGCAGAGAGCTGCTGTCCGAGTTCCCCGCGACATTGATTTCCCGCCGCCCCTCGACGTCCCCCAAAGCAAAGTCGAACACCTCCCAGTTCGGGTCGTGCTGCGCACGTTTACTCAACACCGCAAATGCCGTGCTTAACGGCTCGAAAGAGAGGATTCTGCCGGCATATCCAAGATCCTGCCGCAGGTGCCTGGCAAATTGTCCGCGATTGGCACCGACATCAAGCACCGTATCGATCCCCAGGGACACGAGGAGCTGCTTTCGCCGCGCGACGGGGTGAGCGTCTGGTGCGAACCTGATGACGTCGCACCCGATCTTCCAAAGATATTTTCTAATAATTTTAAGTAGGTCCATGTTACCTGCAGGGAAAAGACTTGGGGCAAAATTCTTCATGCCTTTGGATAATGCAGCAGCATGCCCCTCGTAGTTACCCCCTACCCTCAAGACCATAAACATCGCGAATTACGGCCAGCAAGTCAGGATTCCCCTGCTCCTTTAGGAACAGGCAGTCATGTTGCGAATCGAAGGTGCCATGTGCCGGAAACTTCTTGACCATTGTGAACCCGAAATCTGACAGGTATGCCACTACCTCGTCAAACAGAACTATCCCTTCATAAAGCGGCAGCACAAAAAGCTCCAGATGCAAACCAACGCAACTTCCGGAAAGCAATGTTTGTGCCCCTTTGAGAATATTATATTCGGCGCCTTGGGCATCTATCTTCATGAAATGAAAGCTGGTCGTGGGAAATTCATCCTTCAGGATATTGTCAATCGACCGGCACTTCAGTTCAACTGTTTTTACCAACTGAGAGCGATCGAACCATGTTTCCGCCAACTCCTGCGGCCCCCTCTTTCGCAGTTCTTGAAAATTGCTCCGCACATACTCATAATTCTGCCGGAAAAGAGACGAGCCTGTTGCCTCGAACCCTTTGTATATGTAGAAGGGCAACGTCTCATCCGCTTCCCAGACTGCGGTGTTGTAGGTCACACAATTCGGGTCGCGCTGCAGCGACTCATTCGGCTCGAAATTGAGGAGGAATTTCAAGCGATTGGCGTTGGCGCTCCAGGGCTCCGGCAAGCCCCCGACCGAACCGACATCAATGAAGCCCAACAGACCACGATTCAGGTAGTTCAACCTGCGCTTGTAATCGAGCCCAGAAGACCACCTGCCGACCGTAATTCGCTTCAACCTCTCAAGAATCGACGGCATCCCCGCTAAGCCTCCTTAAGGGGGAAACAACTTTGGCGCACGCCAATCCTTCTAGCGGGGCGATTCCAATGGTTTGGCAACTCATTGATCCCCCGCGCACTCCTCAAAGGAGAGGTGGGGCCTGCTCAACAATCGCCATGCCGTCACCGCCTTGCGCCATTCTCCGAACAAAAGGCGCACGATTACTGCGACCAGCACTCCGAGGTAAACCGTCGGCAGGGCCCAAGGACAGTAGCGACGGGTAAAGCGCAGTCGATTGCGCAAGGTGTAGAAATCGGCCAACCGGCTCTTGCGCACTGGATGTGAAGCTGTTCCGATCGTTCCACCTACTTTGTGATAAACGATGCTTTCCGGAGCGTAGGCCAGAGCGAACCGCCCACGGCAACGAACCGCCCAGTCCAACTCCTCGTAAAAGAGGAAATATCCCTCCTCCATAAGACCAATCTCACGCAAAAAACGAGGCGTGACAAACATCGAGGCCCCTATTACGTAATCCATGCGCCGTTGGATGGCCTCGGTGTTACAATAACGCGGCCAAGCGCGGCCACGGCCAAGATGCCAGGCCAATCCCAGCCAGCGAAAGTAGAGAGCTCCACCAAGGCCATCAATCTGCCCGGGTCGCCAGTAATTGAGAATGGTGGACCCACAGATGCCCGCATCAGGGCGCTGGGCCATCCGCGCAACCAGTGTTCGCAGAGCAGCCGGGTCTGCCATGGTGTCGTTATTGAGGACCCAGATGAAATCGGCATCCCCTCTGGCCAGGACATAGCGCAAACCGACGTTGTTGCCAGCGGCAAACCCCAGGTTCGCCCCATTTCTAATGATGACCAACTGCGCGTCCACCTCCCCGCCCTGCTCGGCAGCAATCCGATCATAAACAGCTACTGACAAAGGCTTGGCGGCCGGAGCAGGGGTTGGCGACAGGATCCGCTTCTCCGGAAGCACATCGAGGAACCCCCTTGCCCATGCGACCAAATGCTCTACTGACTGATCGCTTGAACCGTTATCACAGACGACCAGGCGGTAATCCGGATAATCGAGGCGCAGCAAGCTCTCCAGACATTCGAGGGTATCCTCCCAGTTATTCCAGTTGAGGAGAAGAATGTAGACGCGGCTCACTGATAAATGCTCCAGGCCACCAGAACTGCCCAGAGAATGCTCGTCACCAACAGGGGTAAATCCCGCAACAGGGCATGGGTCGGATCCCCGCTTTGCCCGGACTTGACCCTGAAGAGATAACGAAGCAGACCGAACATGCATAGCGGCACGGTATAAACCATGAACGGCTTGCTCAGCACATAGATCGCATAGGTGACGATAACCGCAGCACCGCAGAAAAACATGGAATTTTCGAGAAAACCATCGGGATAAACCTCAAGAGTCCGCCGATGTTCTCCCGCCTTTTCCCCTAAGCGAATTTGTTCACTGTGCCGCTTACCCAGGCTAAGGAAAAGGGCAAGGAGAAATACCGTCAGGAATAACCATTCTGAAATGTACACTTCAAAAGCCTCGCCACCGGCATAGAGCCGCAGTACGAAGCCAAGGGAAATACAGAACACATCGACAATCGGCCAGTCTTTCAGTTCACAGGAGTACAACAGGGAAAATAGCAGATAGAGGCCAACAAAAAGCAGGAACCGCAATGACACCAACTTTCCGAGGACGGCAGCGCCAACCAGCAACGCAACGCCCAGAGCGATTGCCTGTGCCCTGCTTATATCGCCAGCCGGCAAGGGGCGGGAACATTTTTGCGGATGACGACGATCACGCTCCAGGTCCATTAAGTCATTGAAAATATAGGCGGCACTGGAGGCAAGGGAAAATGCAACAAATGGCATCACGCCGCGAACGGCCATATGGGGGTGAAGCAGTGCACCGCCAAGAAACGGCGGGAAGAAGAGGATCAGATTCTTCATCCATTGATGAGGGCGCAGGATTATCAACAGGCCGATTGACTTCATGGGGCCGCCAGCTTTTCGGCAAGTTTGCGCGCCGGTTCACGATAAATCGAATCTGGGGGGAACTTGTCGTAGGCCACAAGAAAGCTCTCCCTGGCGCCAATAAGATCGCCTCTTGCCATTTGTTTTTGTCCTGCCCGATACAGGTAGAAAGGCCTCCCGGTTCTCTCCCAGAGAGCCTTAAGGTAACCAGTTATTTCGTCGTCATAGCGGGCTTTCAACTCCGGAGAGGCGGTTTCACCTCGCATCTGTTCGACCACGTCAACCAACCGCTCGAGGATAACCGTGTGGTACCCCTCGGTCTGTGGCTTATCCAGATATTCGAGAAGAAATTGCCGCGCCTCTTCAGGACGCCCCTCGGCAAGGAGCAGGAGATGCTTATTTATAAACGCCACCTGGGTCTGCGGAACATCGATATTCCGTACTATTTCCATGGCTTCATCCCTGCGCCCCCTTTCCCATAGGGTCTCAGCCAATTGATTATGCGCGAGAGCAAAACCAGGAGATTTTCGTACCGTGTCAGCAAACAGATTCAAATTATCCTGCCAGAGTAACGCCCGCTGAAAAATCTCCACGCCACAAAATGTCGAGAGGATAAGACCAATGACAACCAGTCGATCCCGCCATGCGCTGGCGAAGCGTCCCGACATGAACTGCGCTCCAGCAATACTGACACCTGCCGCCAACATAGCCGAGGGCCCATACATATAGCGCTCTGCATAAGGGGTCCAGGAAAAATCCCTCATAGCTACCAGCAAAGCGATGGAAGCAAGGCTCATCGCGGTGAGGATGAAACCACTCCACCAAGAGAGACGTAACAGCAGGAATATCACTAAGGGAACCAGTAAACACCCGACCCAGAAGAACCCGCTCCACACCTCGACGATCCCGAAATTGAGCGGAAATGGCTGTACCAGTTTCCAGGCATAGAACCCGGCGCCACTCACCAGTCTTTCCAGTAACGTCCACAACTGCGTCGAACTGCCGGTAGTTATGGACCCTCCCGGCGCTGCAGAACCGGCAGCGGCAGCAACGACCTGCCCAACATTGTGAAGCCCCAAATCCCTGCCCTGCAACGCCACTGACCGCAGCCATGCATAGAGGGATACGCATATCAAAGAGCCAACGGCAGGATACATGCTCTTGATTCGCCAAGTATCCGGCAAACGTCGCTCTTTTCCGGCAAGCCAGCCTAGCACAAACAGCCCGGGAAGCAGTAAAAGCGCCGTCTCCTTGGCTAACGTGCCAAGCAGAAAAAATATAGAGGTCGCCAGAGCCCAGCAAATCGACTCACGCAGAAAGTAGATTATTGCACAACACAACGCGGAGAGAATAAAGGTGGTGGCCAACAAGTCTGCTCGACCAGCTATCCAGATAACCGCCTCGGTATTGATCGGGTGGAGCCCAAACATCAGGGCGGCAACGGCAGGAACAACCCGGGGGTTCAAATCCTGGCGACTGGCAACCAGCCTGACCAGGCAATAGACCAGCAGGGTGTTAAGCCAGTGGAGGAGGACGTTCTCCAAGTGCAGAAAAGGGGGCTCGAAGTTCCACAGCAGGGAATCGACAATAAACGAAGAGTTGACCAGAGGGCGAAAATAACTTCTTGAGCCTGGCACCCAGAAGTCGGACCAGGAGAACACCGAACGATTCAGAAGATCATGGGCCAGACGGACGTCATCGACAGAGTTGAGGGGGGCAGATAGCGCCGGATAATAGGCCAGCCACAGAGCGCAGGAAACGAGGGCGAGCAGATGCCACCCTTTGAACTTCATGGCTTTTCTCGATGGATAATGCTCAGGAAGAACTCCTCCAGGCTCTTGCGCCTCGGTTCTACGAATTGAACCGCACAACCGGCCTGATCGACCTCGCGCATAAAGAGATTGAATTGCTGGCGGGGAACGAAGAACTCGGCGGTGGTCACCGCCACCGGTTCGGCCAAATGTGGTGAAAAACCTGTCGGCGGAAGGCGGTCGAGTCGAACCAGGTAACCATCGATTCCCGCCGCAAGGATGGCGTTGACACTGTTTTCTGCACGCAATTCGCCTTGGGCAACGATACCTACCCGATCACAGACTGCCTCGACATCGGCAATCACGTGGGTACTGAAAAAAACCGTTTTCCCCTTGCGCTTCAAATCGAGCATGATCTCTTTGACCAACACCCGCCCGACAGGATCGAGACCACTCATTGGTTCGTCGAGAATATACAGATCGGGGTCGTGAAGCATTGCCTGGGCCAGTCCCAACCGCTGCACCATCCCTTTGCTGTAGCCACGGATAGGGCGCTGCGCCGCTGCCTCCAGATCGAGCAGACCGAGAACCCTGGTGATTTCTCCCTTGAGTGCCGGATGAGAGAGGCGAAAACATCGCCCCACCAGTTCAAGATATTCACCCGCCGTTAAATAATCGTAAAACGATGGATTCTCAGGAAGATAGCCTACCCGGGCGCGAGACAGCGCGGAGGAGGCCGGCTGGCCGAAGATCCTAGCACTGCCGCTGGTCGGCTTGACTTGCCCGAGCAGGGTCTTGATCGTGGTGCTCTTCCCCGCACCATTCGGGCCGAGAAAGCCAAAAACCTCGCCAGCGTCCACCGACAGGCTCAAGCCGAGAAGAGCTCGCACCGGTTGGCGCCGATGGCCGGGAAAAGTCTTGACCAAGTTCTCGATGGAGATCGCCAGCATACTCAGGATCCGCCTCCGGGTTCGCCCGATGGGAAAACCAGCTTGCTGGTTGTGCGCACCTTGCCTCGTTCGTCAAAGTAGAAGGAGCCGCCGTAAGGATCCTCAGGCAAAGTAATAAGCACCCCTTTTTGTAATAGTTCTATAGGAGAAGACGGAAGCTTTCCATATTTCGTCCGATAAATATCTCGTGCCTCGGCAATGATTTGGGTCGCCAACAGTGCATCCCGACGCAACTCATAACTTTTCCGGACAGCTTTGTCCTTGGCCGTTCTAATCATCGTTTCCAAAAAAGCCAGCCCGAGAGAAGTCTGTTCGGATTCATAAAAATAACGGGCTGCCAGTTGAGCATAAAACTTACTACCGGAGCGTTCCGCGGCAAGTTGCATGTAACCGGCGGCTCTCGCGTAGTCTTTGAGAAAATAAGCATGATTGAAACCAAGATAAAAAGGGACAAAAGGATCCCACGTGCGAAAGCGTACCCCCTGCTCAAGAAGATAGTTAACTTCGTTTACCCTTGCGACATCCCAAGGAAACACCGCTTGGGCGAAATAATAAGTATCCATATTGTAAGGGTCGAGATCGACCGCCGTCTGTACGGTCTTGAATAAATTCAAAAACTCCGGGCGAACGACAACATTCTCCTGGAGTTTTTGCAAAACCGTCCCGTAATAGAAAAGGACTCGCATCACAATCAACGCTGCGGTTGTCGAGCAATGCTCGCCACTTGATATCTTGAGGAGTTGCGAATGCGGGAGATAGCCGAGTTTTACCTCTATCGGGCGATTTTTTTGCAGGTCGGCGAAAGGAACTATCAGGAGAGAATAAGCCAGCACCAGCAGAAAGCAGACGACACGCCTGGTCATGGCATTTCTCTCCGTTCAAAACTCAACATCGCCAAATAGAGCAGGATGGCGATGTAAACCAACGCGTAAAGTCCGGTCAGCGAAAGATCGGGAAAAGAAACGGGCAGCGAATAAACTGCCTGCACCTGAAAATCGAATGCGGAAAAGTTCGGGAGCAGATAATAGGCAGCCTTTACAATGTTGACCGAGTAAGGAGACATTCCCCTGCCGAATTCGCCGGAGACATACTCATAAACCTCCTGAGAAGCCGACCCACAGAAATAGATGGAAAGGGCCCCGAAAAAAGGCAGGTAGAAAGACGTGCTCAGGGAAGAGAGCAATATGGCAAAGGCAGCGAGGAGCATATATTTAACTGTCGCTCCACAAAGCGCCACGGAAATGTTTCCCCAATTAATTGGAATGTCTGACGGGTAGGATGCCGAAGCCAGAAGGATAACCACCGAGCAACTGAGACCAAGGACCACGGCCGAGACGACGAGAAAGATTACGACACTGCAATATTTACTCAGAAGAAAAGTTGCCCGTTCAAGTGGCAGAGTCAGAATCGAGCTGGTGTAGCGCCGCTCAATGTCGCGCCAGACCGAGGACGCCCCGAGGAGCAGGGTAACCACCAGCATGACAGCAGACACTACTGACAAAGAGAGAGTAATCGACAGTTCCTGAACCTGGCGCATGGAAAAACTGCTCAACGCCGGGATCAACAGGATCATGACTGCAGCAACCCCAAAGATCCCATAAAGAATGCGATCGCGGAGGATTCCCCGCAGGTGAGCGATAACCAGGATGACTAATTGGGAAAGCATACGGCGATACTAAAGAAAAAGGCCGGAGGGAGTCAATCCCACCGGCCTTATCCTCAGTCAATAAACCGGTTACATCGAGGTCCAGGTGGACCCGAAGGCACCGTTGTCGGCAGAACCAAGGGAGGGGATGGCAGCGGTACCGATGTCAGAGAAGCGAATGGCGGTCGAATTGTAAGCTGTACCATAGGCCTTGGTACCAGAAGTGTGCTTGGTCGCCGCAGCAAAACCCGTGCTGCCATAGGCAGAACGGAAGTAAACACCCTTGGACATCTTGCCAAGCAGCACACCGTCAGAACGGGCGGCATCGGTTGCATCGACGCCACCGTAGATTTGCAATCCGTCAGTCGAGGTGATGGTATTCGTGGCCAGGGCCGTACCAGCGGCCAAAGCCGAACCGCAAGCGGCAAACATCATGATGGCGAGCAGAAGAGCGATCTTTTTCATATGGGAAATCCTCCGTAAATGTTCGGATCAGGTTAACGCTGGTTCAGCGCGGCGGGGTAGTACTGGGTTTCCGCCATGTAAGCTTCAAAACCGGTCTTCGCGTTCTTCAGATCGCTGTTGGCCGCACTGTTGTAGGCCTTCTGACGATAAGCCGAGAACTGGGGGATGGCGATGGCCGCCAGGATGCCGATGATCGCGACGACGATCAACAGCTCGATCAGGGTGAAACCCTTTTCGCCTTTGCGAAACTTCTTAAGCATAGTCAGTCTCCTTTCTGGGTAGACAAGCACCCGGCCATTTACCGGGCATGAAATATTTAAGCGTGATTATAGCAACCAATATACCAATGACAAGCAAAATTAATAATACCAGTAAAATCAGATGGTTAAACAAAGAGGCCTACATATAAATTACCCCATGCACCACAAGGAAGACATTAAACGGAAGTCGTGCGACAAAATTTGTCACTCACCCACAACCATTGACCCGTACAGAAAGATGCCGTTAACTGAAGCGATGCGAGGAGACAAGAAGCAACCGCTATGATCACTTCCATCAAATGGCCGAAGATTTTGCAAACCCTGCTGGCCGCTGCGCTAGCATGCGGGGTTCTCGTCTTTCTGATCAATGGCTTCTTTGCACACCCATGGACCGATGACTATTATTATTCTGCCCTGGCTCGAGACAAGGGCTTCTTCACCGCCTGGCATCACCACTACACCCATTTTAACGGGCGTTACTTCTCCATCTCCCTGGTTTTAGTCAACCCTTTAGTTTACGGGCAACTCTGGGGTTACAAGGTTCTTCCAAGCCTTTTGATCCTCGGTTTGATGACATCTATCCTATTAATTGTTTCCGAGTTCACCAGGGAGTTCCTCTCGATTCGAACCAGACTGACCTTTTCACTGGCCATCCTGCTTGTCTACCTTGACCAGATGCCCGACATACGTCCCGGGCTGTATTGGATGTCGGGAAGCCTAACCTATCAAGTTGGCATCATAATCCTGTTTTTTTTCCTTGCCTTGCTGCTACGCTTGTATAACGATGGATGGCAGCGTCCGTGGTGGAAACTCGTCCCGCTTCTAATGTTGGCTGGCGTCCTACCAGGAACAAACGAACTTCTGCTCTTTATCACCTTACCCATGGTGTGCTTTTCCCTAGGGTATGACTACACGCACCAGAAAAAGGCCATCGCCCCCCTTTGTGCCGCCCTCGCTGTACTGGCAATTGGCACCTGCGTTGCCTTGCTGGCCCCGGGGAATACCGCACGCCTGGCAAGTTATACAGGCAATCGCGACAGTTTACTGGCAGTTCAACAAACAGTTGAGGCGGCACTTTCAGCGATTTTGTTCTGGGCCAGCACACCATTGGTCCTAATCTTGACATTTGTGGTCACAGCAACGGTCGCCAAAAAGCCAGAACTAAAAGCCTCTTTCGCCAAGATTCCACCCATCATTACTGCAAGCGGGTTGCTATTCATCATGCTCGCCTGTTTCTTCCCCCCCTTTTGGAGTACCGGACTTTATCCAGAACGGCGGGTTGTTAATATCAGTTATCTACTGTTCCTGGTTGTGTGGCTACTTAATACCGCGACCATTGCTGCACGCGTGACTTTGAGCAAAACGCTTTTCCACGGGCAGACCTCTACCCTTAACGTAATTGCTTACTTAGCATCATCTGGCCTTCTCATTATCTTGCTATTTTTCAGCCATTCGAATTTATTACTGGTCACCAGAGATTTGCTTAGCGGGCGTTCTTATCGATACGATCTGGAACTGCAGAAACGCAACTCAAACATCCAGCAGAGCACCCTTCCCCACTACGAAGTCGAGCCGCTGGAGAACATCCCCACGAGCCTGTTTTTTTCAGACATTGATTTAACAAAAGAAGGATGGGTCAACCAGAGCTATGCCTACTATTATGGGAAGGAGTCTATTGTCGTAAAGAGACGGAAGCCATAGATATATTGTTCGTAATATCATTCGTGACAACGTGCTCTAGGGCCATTTCATGAGCTCTACTCACTATAGGGCCTGAAACAGAACGATTATGCCCAATTGCGGCATGCGTTGGTATTTAGTTGGCATCGTTCTTTAACTGCTTTATTTCATTAAGCCTATCGTTGGCGACATTAACATTGCTGTTTATATCTAATATTTTTCTATAGACGACTTCTGCTTCATTTATTTTTCCTGTTCTCATAAGTGCTTCGCCCAAATTAACATATGCAGTAATATAGTAAGGGTTCAGCTCGATAGCCTTGTTATACTCTAAAATCGCATTATCGAAGACTCCCATCTCCGCATAGATGTATCCAAGATTATTATGTGCCTTCTGGTGCTCCGGATACATTTCAATCGTAATCACGTACTGCTCTATTGCTGCATCATAATACTTTACCTTGTACAGTGCATTGCCTAGATTGTAATGTGCGTCCACATAATTCGGCTTGATTTCTATTGCTTTAATATAGTTGTCTATAGCTTCTTCATACATACCCTTTCCAGCGTATGCTATTCCGAGATTATTGTGCGCGATGTAATTATCAGATGTCGCCTCAATTGAATGCTGGAAGAGCGTAATGCTATTCCGCCAATACTTCGTTTGATGCCATGTAACTGAAGACAAAACAACAAGAATAACTGTAACGAGCAGAGAGAATATCTTTTTATTCTTAAGGTCGGGAAAGCCCCAAACAGACGCGATAAAAACTCCTGTCAGGGGGATGTATGTGTACCTGTCTGCCATGGCCTGGTCGCCTACCTGAACAAAGCCGATAACAGGAATCAGCGTAACAAGAAACCAAAGCCAGCCCACAACAAAATATGGATGACGTTTGCGGACATTAAGCGCCATCACCGTTACAAGAAGCAGAACGATAAAAGACAAAACGACTTGCCATATAACAATAGATTTGGGGAACGGATAATATATAGCTAGATCTGTAGGCCAGACTGTCTTGAATAGATATTTACAATACGAGGTGACTGCGTTTCCCATGCGCTGCCACAATGAGAACAAATCGAGGGTTTTTAGAGCCCCCCCCTTATTTTGCGCATATATGGTTGTCACAGAAGAAACTACTGATAATAGCAGAAAAGGTATTTTCTCCCTAAGGCTAAACACCATCCAATTCAATAGTCCTGGCGCTTGTTTTTCTTTGGCATTTTCTATGTGGGCGATGTGGCGTTGTAGTGGCCAATAGTCGACCAGCAGCATAACAACTGGCAGCGTTACTAGCATCGGCTTCGACATAAGTCCGAGAGTGTATGTTATTAGTATGATTACATATAGTATTCTGCTTTTATTTTTCACCCACTCAATGTAAAGGAACAATGTCAGAAACCAGAAGAATGCACTTAGAACATCCTTCCTCTCTGCCACCCAAGCGACAGACTCGACGTGTAACGGATGAAGCGCAAATAAAGCCGCAACAGAAAAACTCTTCCAGGCAACATCTGTCACCCTGAATAAAAGAAGGAATAGTAGCAACGTCGTAGCGACATGAATGATAACGTTGGTGAGGTGATGACCGCGGGGATCCAGTCCGAACAATTGGACGTCCACAATATGTGACAGCCAGGTAATCGGATGCCAATTGGATGCGTATGTTGAAGTAAACGCCCAAGCTATGCTTTCTGACGTTAATCCGGACTTGACAAATGAGTTTTCAAACACATATACATTATCGTCATAGTTGATGAAATCACATTTTCCAACCTGCCAATAAACTACTATAGTAGCGACAATCAGGACTGTGCATGACAGTATTGCAGAACGCATGTGTCTATACCCTCATCAACATATGTAATTATTGCCGCTCATGTTCTACAAGATATTCGACAATTACACAAATAACAGGCGCGGTACTTGCACTTATGCCTACAAATAACTACAGGATAACTTCAGAGTTGAAATGATCAAAACATCATAAGCATAGACATTATACACATAAATTAGTCATCACCATCGGAACATATGCTTAACATCATCGCAGATGGATTTCCTCTTCGTAATACAGATCACCTCCTACAATTTTACAAGTAGGGACTGGCGCACCCATAAGTAAGTCGAGTAGATATGGATAGGGGAAAAAATGGAGATGTAGATCGAAGGTAAAAAGATACGGGCGTTGGCGAGGGACAATAATTATCAGACGTCGTTTGGCAACTCGCCGCAGTTCACGAATAGCGCTTCGCAGATCAACAACGTGTTCGAGCGTGTGCGCACAAATGACTGTATCGAAGACACTGTCTGCGAAAGGCAGGAGGCTAACCTGCCCGCAGCAATATGTTAATTGCCCTTCAAAGGGACCCTTAGGCGGGTTAATATCCAGCCCAACGACCTTCCTCCCGGCAACCCGGTCAAGCAAGCCCGTCAGATACCCCCGACCACAGCCAACGTCCAGTATTTTATCACCGACAACACGATCACAGATCAGGCGGACACAACTGGGGTGAAGATCAGTTTCTCTGGGCAGGTGACTGGAGGCCAACCGTTGATAGATTTCCGTGAGTTCCTTTGATGAAAGGTAAGAAGCCCTGCCTTTAAAGTTGGCAAACTCCCTCCACATAGGGCCCAGAACCAGGCGCATCAATGGCCACATCAGCAACTTGCTGTCGCGCAAAAAACTCGGCAGCAGATTATCCAGACAAAAATTGAGCCAGACCGTCGCGCGACGATCAAGAAGGCTCATAAACCTTCCCTTCGTCGAGAGACTCTACAATGTAGATCGGACGACGCTTGACCTCCTCGAAAATGAAACCGATATACTCGCCGATAATGCCGAGGAGCACAAGTTGAACGGCAAAGACAAAAGAAAGCAGAACCACAATCGTTGTGTACCCGGTAATGACATTGCCGAGCATTTTCATCACAACGGAATAGACTCCCACAATCACCGAAAACGCTCCACAGCCAATCCCTAGAAACAGCCCAAACCGCAATGGCAATCTGGAAAAAGTGGCCAGCGCACCGATCGACGCATTACATAACCGAAAAAAATTATATTTACTCTTTCCGGCAGCACGCAGCGGGGCGGTGAAAGGAATCGTCTTTTTAGGAAAACCAACGACTTGAATGATCCCCCGCAAAAAACGGGTGCGTTCTCTAAAATCTTTTCGCAAAAGGTCACAAACTCTTCTGTCGATCAGAAAAAAATCCGACGCATTAGGAACAAATCCCTCCGGCGACAGGACATTTATCAAACGGTAGAAAAGTCTCGAGCGCACATTTCCATACCAGGTTGCGCCAACCGTTTCCGTCCTGACCATGTGAACGATCAGATTGCCGTTACGATGTTCTTCGAGTAATCTGGGAATATACGAAGGAGGATGCTGAAGGTCTGCATCAAGGCAGATCACCGCTTGACCACGACTGGAGTCGATTCCTGCGAGCATCGCCGCCTCATGCCCAAAGTTGCGGGAAAGACTAACAATCCGCACTCGCGAAGAGTCAGCCAGAATTTTTTGCAACACACCAAGGCTACCATCGGTACTCCCATCATTGACGAAAATAACCTCGCAGGAGCAGCCAATGGCAACGAGTTGACGACTAACCTCCTCCCAGAAGATTGGCAAGACTTGAGCTTCATTGTAGACAGAGACAACCAGTGAGAAGTCAACGGTGGGAAGAGGGTTATCGGGAAAAACCTGGGACATTGCAGTCAGACAGATTGAGACTTACGCGTCAACCCGATATCCCCCTTAATTTTTGCTTTACGGATACTGGTGGAGAATAAGGTCGCACTCATTTACTGTCCGAACAATTCGCTGTCAAAAGATTTGATAAACTGGCCCGCCAGAACGTATTCTTTCGTCGAGCGCCGTTTTTTGTCACTTACCCCCGCCACTAAAGAAAAACAACTATTGGCTACACACATAAAAGCAACACATCGGAAAACCTATTTCGTTATGATATTCCCACCCCGAGACATATAAACACCATCGAGCCAATTGCCACCGTCAACCGGCGTACCATCAGCATATTGTGTAGAGAAAGACTGGGTAACTATAAATTTCAGGGTGGGATCAGCTTTCCACTTTAAAACCAAGTAATACTCCTGATTGAGACCAAGCGGCTTATCCGGGGAATCAAATTTTTCAAAATCAACCCGTTGGAGCAAATTCTTGATATTCATCTCCAACCCAAGATTCATTCCACCCATTGCATCGGTTGAGTTATCTAAAGGGGCAAATGTGGCAGGGTTGAACAGGTATTTTGCATCGCCGACTTCTGCAAACGGGTAGAAGTTATTTTCAATATAGAGCACTGTAAATCCACGATAAAGAGCGTTACAGTCGGAGAGAATGACTGCCCGCTCGCTCCTGGTTTTGTAATCGTTGTACCTTGGTATGGCAATGGCGGCAAGGACTCCTATAACAGTTGTAACAACAATAAGCTCAATAAGCGTGAAGCCTTTTTGCTGGTTTTTCTTCATGTCCAGGCTTCCTTTTGATCGCAAGAGATAAAAACTGACAAATATCTAGCAAAAGACATGCCCAGCGTTGGGACACACTCGCACGGCCCCTGCCGAGCGGACACCATCCCCTAGAATATAAGCAGGCTAGCGGTAGAGGGAGGGGTTGTCAAGGTTTACGGGGCACAAATCAGTGATCACTGATCGGTTAGGAGGTACGGGGCTCGAAAAACGGTATCGAGAGACAAAAGGGACGTCACAAAAAAGTTGTGCTCCGTGATCCGCAGGCAGGAGCAAAAAAAGGCCCGCCACAAGGGCGGGCCGAAGGCCAACGCAATTTCATAACAGCATAGCAATCGGTGAAAAACTGTCCGCTTCCCTCCATTGGGATTGCATTGAAACCCCTCCTCCGGCATTTCATAACAATCCTCCGTACCCATCACAAAACAGTCCCTCCTGGACATGACAGTGCATCAGCGGACGTCGTTCTTCAGACGAAAAAAGCGTTAATCCTCCTTTCTCCGACAATGACAATCTGCATTGGCCATAGCTTGTTTCTTCACCCTCACCCCAACAGACGCAAACCTCTCCGTTGGGGTGGAAAGATGGTCAACGGCGATCAACCGCGCCCTCCTGCACAGCTCCTTCAACCCCATCCGACAGGCTCGAAAACTCGAATTTGCGCAGCGGCTGGCGTTCGCGGCTGGCGATGACCTGCCGGCCATCAACGAGCCTGACAAAAAACGTCACCCTCCCCCACTCCCCCGGTTTTTCCAGGACCACCTGCCCACCATCGAAGCCCGTGAAGACCAGCCGCTCCCCCAACCGGTCTCCCGGCTTGAGCATTTGCAGTTCGCCTCCGGGCGAGCAAAACACCGCGAGCCGCTCCTGCTCTGCAGCCTGCACCAGTTGCCAGCCATCGAGATCGGCAGCGCGGGCGATGGCAGGCGACATGGCGACCATTGACAACACCAAGACGATGAGCGAACGCAACATCACGCCCCCCTCACTTGCGCTGTCGCGGCAGTTCGATCGGCCGCCCGGAGAGAAGATCGGCACGACGGATCTCCTTGCGAACATGATCAATATTCACTTCCCAATCATATTGGGACTCGACCCACGGAATGTACTCCAGGCCGCGGCCACCGGCGAGGTTGGTGAAGGAGGTGGCGTTGATGGCGACCCGGCCGGGCTGACGCTCGGAACATTCGATCATGATTCTGGCGTAGAACAAGCCGCCCTGCGCTTTGACATACGCCGTCAGCGGCGATGCATCGGCTTTCACGGGGATCTCCACCCGTCGCCGGTAGCCGTGTGCCGGCGCTTCGGTCATCATCTCGAAGAATTCGTGCTGTTCGACGACCAGGCCGCTCTCGTCGTCGGGCGTCTCCAACACCAGGCGCAGCTTCCCCGGCTCGCCCTCCACGACAAGACGGAGATCGGTGTGCCAGTCCCGATCGGACG
>CAZRTZ010000004.1:0-312 GCA_964603155.1 uncultured Geobacteraceae bacterium
GGGGGTGGCCCTGGTCAGGGGCAACTCGCCGGGCGGCGGCGCGGCCTTCTTCTGAATCTTCTTGACCAGATCGGCCATCGCACCCGCATGGTCACCCTCCTCTTCTCCGAGCGGCGAGCCTTCCGGCGCACTGGTGGCTGTCGGGCTCTCGACCGCGGTGGGTGATCCGGTCGGGGTGCCCAGTGCCGGCGGCGTCGGTTTCGGCGACACCGGCCTGGCACGGGGAACACTCGGGCGGGGAACAGGCAGGACGGGGGTCTCTTCGGCAGGAGCCTGCAAAGAAACGATCAAGCGCTCCGCCCGCTGCACAAC
>CAZRTZ010000004.1:322-12738 GCA_964603155.1 uncultured Geobacteraceae bacterium
CGTCCAGTTGCACCCTCACCTGCACGAAAAGGGCATGAACCAGAACGGACAGGCCGATAAAGGCGAGCAGGCGGGGCCAGACCGGCCGCTCCTGCCGCCCACCTCGCCCCCCGGGATTTCTGGCCATTGCCCAACCGGGTGTCATCATCTGTCAATCCGGAACCGTTTATCCTGCAACATTGCGCGCGAACGGTGAAGACTAGCGTTCCAATTTGAAGGCCACGGGGATGCGAACTTCACAGGGCACCTGGATGCCGCCGCGCCGTGCCGGAACGAAGCTCCAGCGCCGCACCCCACCGAGCGCCGAAGCATCAAGCACCTGGTGACCGGAGCTGTTCTCCACGACCACGGCTTCGACTTCCCCCCGATCCGAAATCGTCGCCCGCAGGTGAACAGTACCCTCCCAGCGATTCTGTCGGGCCAGTCGCGGGTATTCCGGCTTGGGATTGGAGGCATAGCGGGGCGTTGCCAGGACCACCCCCCCCGAAGCATGGCCTTCGCCGGCACCGCCAGAGTGGCCCGGTGCAGAGACAAGCGCAAGTCCGCTCCCTGTCCCCTCGCCATCAGCGGCGACGGCTCCTCCCGGCTCACCACCGGGAGCAGGCACAACTTGAGCCGGGACGGCCGTCACCGGCTCAACGACCGTCGCTGCCGGTATAGCACAAATCGCGGCCGCTGTCGGCGGTTCATTTGCCTGCAAACTTGCCACGGAAGCTATAACCGGGGTTGAGCCCCGCCGGGGGGGAGTCTCTTTCGCTGCGGATTTGACCTGACCGCGTAAAGAAGCGGAAGGGTTCGTGGCAGCAGCGGCGGCCTGCTCGGCAGCCGGGTGATCGGCCAGGGCAACCATGATCGGCCCGGAATCGGTTTCGGTAGCGCCGAAGCCCTGCCAGCCGAGGGCACCAAGACCGACATGCAAACCGATTGAAATGATTAGGCAGATTGCCCTAAGTCCGCTTTCGCTCATTTCCCCATTGTCACCGATTAAGATCCATAAAGGTCCAACTCAATCCGTGAATCGATTAACGCATTGATTATGTGTGATTTTTTCATTGACAGCAACAACAAATCACTTCAGTATCCAGTGGTAGAACGGTGTTACCCCCCCCCCCCAAAAAAAATCACATTAGAGCTTTTTAGTGGCATCTCCTCTGTCAATCAATCGAGCGCAAAGCCATATCCTGCTCCTGGCACTGCTGGCTTTCGCCCTCCCCGCCTTCGCCGAGGACACCCCGGCGACTGCGCCGCTTGCCGAGATGGAGACCGTGACGGTAACCGGCCAAGCTGAGGATAAGTTGACCGGAAGCAATTCGCTCAACCGTTCAACCCTTGACAATCTGCCGGCGCGCAACGGTAGCCTCAACGAGGCAATCGGTATCCTGCCTGGGGTGCAGCTTGGCGAATATTCGCGGACCTCGGATAACGCTGGAGAGATATTGCCGCCGAACATCTCCATCTCCGGCGGACGCTTTTACGAAAACAACTTCATTGTCGACGGGATGGGCAATAACAGCCTGTTGGATCCGGCATATGACAACACCAGCGATCTTTCCAGAGTTCCGGGGCATCCCCAGGAATTTTTCCTGCACCCGAGCCTGGTAGAGAGCATAAGTGTGTATCGGAGCAACATCCCCGCTAAATTCGGTAGCTTTACTGGTGGAGTCGTTGACGTTCAGACCAGGGATCCGTCTGGCCGTTGGGGGGGACAGATCAACCTTCGGCACACCCGCTCAGAGTGGACCGAACTGCACATCGCGGACGAACGTGAGGGAGAGTTCGACAACCCTGTCAACGGCAAGGTCCAGCCTGATTTCAGAAAATATGATAGCTCCTTCAGCATGGACGTGCCGCTGACCGAAAATTCGGGGGTACTGATCGCGGCCTCCAGAATTTACTCAAAGATCCCTCTGGTTCTTGTGGATGACACCGAGAACCAGTATCGCACCCTCGACAATTATTTCCTCAAATATGCGGCACAACTCTCCCCGCAAAATCGCCTGACCCTATCCGGTAACTACACTCCTTATGATGCCGAGCTATTCCTACCCGAAACCATCGATAGCGACTATACGATAAACAATGAAGCCTACAGCTTTTCTGCCAAGTTGAGCAGCGAACTAAAAAGCTCGACCCTGGAATTTAATCTAGGATACCGCAAAAGTACCAATAACAGGGAGGCTGCGGCCAATTACTTCGCCTGGCAGGCTACACCTTCGAAATCATGGGGCAATATTACCGACGCCGATGTCACGAACAAGTCCAACAGGGTCAGCAAAGAAGGAGGCTATGGCGACCTCGAGCAGAGCCAAAACACATGGGCAGCGAATGTGAACATTTCTATGGATCCAGTGCAAACGCTTAAAGTGTCGCATGTGGTTGAATTCGGCGCCAGCTATGAACAGGTTGATGGAAAATACGAACGTGATGAGAATTTGACATACTACTCAGGCATATGCGGAATATATTCGAAGGCATCGGCATGCAATCCTGCAACTACTGCAGCAATAGTACAATGCCGTCCTGGCGATATTGATTGCATCAAAAACGAGCAGTTTTTTTATCAAAAAACCGTTTACCCAGCTGACTCAACAGACACGACCATACGCTTTTATGACGTTTACCTTGAAGACACAATGACATGGGGGGGGCTGTCCTTTCGCCCAGGATTGAGATTTTCTTACGACGACCTGCAAAAAAACAAAAACTGGGCTCCTAGATTAGCTGGAAGCTATGATTTTTTTGGTGATGGCGAGACGGTGCTGATCGGCGGCATTAATCGCTACTACGGAAAGACCTTGCTGACTCACGCGCTGGCGGAGGAACATGCCCCAACGCAGTTCTGGAAACGTGACAACAAGGCGCTCGGCCCCGGGAACATACCGAAAGACTGGACGTTATCCCCCAAAACAGTCTTTCCAGCCACCCGCCTAGCAGACCTCAAGACACCCTACACGGACGAATGGACGGTCGGCATCGACCAAAAGCTGTTTGGGGGAGTCGCCAGTCTGAGTTATATCGAGCGCAAAGGCCGGGACGAACTCTTCTCAAAGATTCTGGCCAAAGATGCCGACGGTTACGTCTACACCGAGTGGACCAACGACGGCGAGAGTTGGCACCAGGAAGCCACCCTCTCTTGGGAAAGAACCTGGCAGAATCATTACATTCTGATTACCACCACTTGGCAGGAAACGGAGACCAGCAACTCGTCCTATGACGATATCATTAACTCCGTCGACAAGAACAAGGACGGCATCATCGATCCGGTCTATTACAACGGGCAAGTTTACGACCGAGAAGACCTTCCCCGTCCTGATTTCAATCGGGAATGGACAGCAGCATTCACCTATATAGGACGACTCCCCTACAACTTCACATTTACAAATGTGACCCGTTACCGCAGTGGCTATACGGCTCTGGTCAACACAGGAAAAGACACCTTGCCAATCCCCCCGACCGACAAACCTTTGGACATCTACGACGAAATCAAACAGCCCGAATCCTGGGTCTTCGACTGGGTTATAGAATGGGAGAAGGTGATTCGGGATGAACAGTCGTTGATCTTCGCGCTTGAGATCAACAACGTGTTTGATGAAAAGGTAACCTCTGGAGAATCAATTGACGTTTATGACCTCGGTCGTCAATTCTGGCTCGGCCTGTCCTACAAATTCTGATTCAACCCTGCCCTACTGCAGCGTCACCGGTAAATTGGCCGCATACCTGTCATCGTAGAGAGCCAACTGATACTTCCGCGGAGAACTTCCGGAAGGGATGGCCAGTTCCATCTGGTCATCATTCGTCGCCCCCACCCCTTCTAGCCGGCGGGGTGCCGGAAGGCGCAGAACCCCATTCGCACTGCTGAGCAGAAAAAGCGTGGATCCGTCACTGACGAGGTCTGTGGGGTAGAATGGCAACGCATAACTGCCCACCGCAACGGCCTCATCCCCTTGCACATCGATAATGAACAGTCCCATTTGCCGATCCGCCACCAGCAGAAGGTCATCCTGCAAGGCGAGTTTGTCCGCATAGCCGGGGGTATCGATGCGCTGCAGCAGCCTGGCGTTTTCCGGTTGGCTGAAATCATAGATTTCGACGCCCAAACGCCCCCTGGAGACAAAGAGACGACTGCCATCGGCAAGGAGATGCTTCACCATTCCGACCGCCTGCTGGAAGCGCGGAAAAGGATAACTTCCTACAGGGCGGGTCGCTCCCGGACGGGTTACATCGTAGGCCAGCAGCCCCTCCTTGCTGGTCGCCACGACCAGACAACCACCGGGCAGCAGCACCATATCAACGGCATTGCCCAATAGAGGGATGATTTCCCGTAAGGTCACTTTGCCGGAACCATCAGCCTCAAAGACGGTGACCTTTGAAGAGGACAAAACGAAAAGCCTATCGCCCCTCCATAAAGCTCGCTTGACCGGGTTTGAGGCAACATTGGTTTCTGTGGCGGCAGCCGCGTCATCGATCGGAATCCTCGCCAACATCTTGACAGAAGAGCCTTTTTCTTCAAGCAGACAGAGACGGACCCCCTTCTCGTCGGAGAGAGCCAGGAGGGGGTGGCTCGCTGCGGAGCTGTCTGCCTGTGCAGAAACACGCTCCACTTCACACGGCAACCGTTGCATATCACTATTCGAGAAAACCAGGGTGTTCGAATTGCAATTCAAAAAGCGGGCTTTACCCGTTCCGGGCTGAAGAGGGTATTCCAGATCTTCCAATTTGTCGGGGATGGTCATTTCCCTGGCATTCAGGACCCTCAGCCCATCAGACGATGACAACAATAGCCGGTCATCCACAGCTCTGGTACGGGCAACCGTGCCGAAAACAGGCAGTGTATTCTCAAGACGGGGTGCTCCCGGTCGGCTGACATCGACGACCGCCACCCCGCTCCCGACCAAACTGCAGAAAAGCTGCCGTGTCGCCTCCATCAATTCCAGATACAGCGGGCGCCCCTTCAGGTCGATTTGCGCCGTCAAATTCAGCTGCGGCCAGCTCTGCAGCGAGAACTCCATCAGAAGCCCGTTTTCGTTGCAGACATAAAGGGCTTCCCCGCTCATCACCAGGTCACGCACTTCCCCGGTAAAACGCCCTGTCCCGACCTCCTTCGGGGTTGCCAGGCGCCCCTGCTCGAAAAGGGTCAGCACACCTCCGGGTCCGGCCGTGACCAGGCGGTCATTACTGACCGCAAGTTTGTTTACGCGGGGGCTGTTCGGAATCTCTGCGGCCCGCAAACGGTCGCCGGCAACAGTCAGCATATACAGCCCGCGCGGATAGACGGCAAGATAAGCGACCTCGCCGGCCGCCTTCATATCAAGGTACTTTTCCGGCAGGGTGAGAAAATCAATCTGGCGCGGCACCTCCGGATTCGTGGCATCAACCAGGAACAAACCGTTATGACTTTTGGCGGCCAGGACTTTTGAACCAAACAGGGCCAAACCGGAGGTGGCCCGGCTAGCCCCCTGCGAGGACAGCTGAACACCGCCAAGTACGGAAACCTCATGCCCTTTGGCGACGTCCAGGACAACCAACCGACTGTCACTGGTGGCAGCGACAGCCAGCCGCCCGTTCGCAGCCAGCTGATGGACGGGGAAGGACAGTCTGCCAATAGGCCTGGCGGTCCGGCCCAGTTCAGCCTGCGGCACAAGAAGTCCCTTCAGGTCGGCATGGAGGCCGTCTCCCCTGACCAGCAGTCTCCTCCCGGCCACAGAATCACCCTTTGCCGCGACAGACACGGCCCTCCACGCGGCAGGCTCCGGATCATGAAATCTGGCTGCCGCAGCAAACATGGCACCGCAGACAAGTACTCCGCACAGCAGCAGGAACCCGAGTTTGATCCAGGATTTCAAGGCCGGCTACCCCCTGAAGAGGACGGGGCCGAAGGCGCTTTCATGGCCGGCAGCCATTTCTCGAGCACGCTCAACAGTTCATGCCGACGGAACGGTTTACCGAGAAAATCGTTCATCCCCGCCGCCAGACAGCGCTCTTCATCTTCACGGCGGGCATGTGCGGTCAGTGCCACGATCGGGGTCGCCACTCCCGCGGCGCGCAGACGCCGGGCAGTCTGCAAACCATCGAGATGAGGCATCTGGCAATCCATGAAGATGAGGTCGAAAGACGCCTCCGCGGCCTGACCGAGGGCACTGTGCCCGTCATCGACGATAGTCAGATGATAGCCGGCGCCGCGCAGCAGAATGGCCAGCAACTCCTGGGTCGTCGGATTATCTTCGGCGAGCAAAATGCGCCCCTTCACTTCCCCGGTGGCCTCGACCTGGGCAAGCGGGAGCGCCGAGGCGGCGGACGTCGGGGAGGAGACGGCTTCTGCGGACGGGGCAACGAGCGCCTCTGCGGGGAGTTCCTGCAAAAACAGCGTCACCGCGAAACAACTTCCGGCACCGGGGGCGCTTTCCAGGGAAACCCAGCCGTTCATCATGGCGGCCAGTTCGCGCACGATCGTCAAGCCGAGTCCGGTGCCGCCATAGCTGCGGCTCAAACTTTCATCGGCCTGCCCAAAGCTCTCGAATACTCGCCCGTGCATCTCCTGGGCGATACCGATGCCGGTATCCCTGACCGTGATGCAGTAAGGGCGCTCGCCGCTTTCCACCGGCGAACCAGCCGTGAGCGCGACGCTCACCTGGCCGGAGTCGGTAAACTTCACGGCATTCCCCACCAGGTTGAGAACGATCTGACGAACCCGCAGGCTGTCGCCGTTGACCAGGGCAGGGATCGCCGGCTCGGCGGAGAACTCAAGTTTCAGCCCTTTGCTGCGGGCGGATTCAGAAAAGAGGGTGACCGCCTGCTCGACGGTTTCGCGCAGGTTGAACGGTGCTTCTTGCAAGGCGAGCTTGCCGGTTTCAATCTTGGCGATATCGAGCAGATCATTGAGGATCTTCAGCAGGGCTTCGCCCGATGAATAGACGGTTTCCGCCAGCTGGTGCTGCCGCGCGGTCAACGGTTCGTGCCGCAGCAGTTCGGCCATCCCCAGAATGCCGATCATCGGGGTCCGGATCTCGTGGCTCATGTTGGCCAGAAACTGGGTC
The DNA here is from genome assembly GCA_964603155.1 of uncultured Geobacteraceae bacterium. GTDB lineage: Bacteria > Desulfobacterota > Desulfuromonadia > Desulfuromonadales > BM103 > VAUL01. Next base: position 7,357 of record CAZRTZ010000004.1, read on the forward strand.
TTAGCCTGGCTGGCCCGCTCGGCGGACTCCTTGGCCGCCCGCAGCTGGGCGGTACGGGCCTTGACGGTCTCCTCCATCGTGCGGTTCTGCTCACGCAATTGACGGTCCCGCTCGCCGATGGCCGAGACCATCTCGTCGAACCCGCGGAACAGTTGGACGAACTCGTCGGTCTCGGCGCTCATGGCTCCCGCCTTGAAATCGCCGTCAACGGCAACCCCCTTCATCTGTGCCACGAGCCCCATGACCGGTTCGCTGATCAGCTGTTGCAGACGCAGCCCGAGAAAGAAAGTGATGGCGGCGGCCCCCATCAGGATCGTCATCCCGCCAAAAACCAGCCAGGCCAGCTGCTGATTGAGACGCGTCAACTCCTTGCGCAGATAGAGGTAGCCGAGCGTTTCCCCGTCTGCTTCGATGACCCGGAAAAGCGAGAGGAAATCGTGATCGTACCACTCGGTATCCCCGCCGCTGGACAGCGCCGCCTCGACCTTCTGCTCCTCGAGTTGCTCGGTCTCCAGTTCGACGGAGCGTGACTTGCCGCCAAGCGGCTTGACCTCCCGCAGGTAGACGGCCAGGGGTTTATGCCGGGCATCGAACAGGTAAACCGAGACCAGTTCGGCGTCAACGCGCAAGGAGGCCAGAGTCTGCTCGGCAGCGGCGGGGTTCCTCAGCTTGAGCGAGTCTTGAGCGGCGACACCGATAACCTTGCTCAGCACTATAAGCTCGCGCTTGCTCTCCCGGTTGAGATAATCAATCTGAAGCAGCCCCAGCACGAGGAAGACCAGAGAGAGAACCCCCATGCTGACCAGAAAAATAATCCCCGTCAGCTTGTAACGAATTGAAAGCGTTTTGAACCAGCTCATGAGCCGCCCACAGGCAAGAAAGGCATTATTCGGAAGGGCCCCACCCCATTTGATGAAAAATAACAAAAAACCCTTGACGAATAAAGCAAAACCGGAAAGAGTCTCGGCGCGAACGTTGCCTTTTGCACCGAAAAATCCGTTCCGCCAGCGCACCGTCCCGTGCCCGGTCATGGACAAGCCGGCCGGTTCGGCTACAATCGTTTAATCAATCCTTCCCGGAGTCATCATGACCAACCTGCCAGCCGCCGGCGAACGCCTGCACGGCTTCCTGATCGACGAACTCACACCGCTCCCCGAGTTGAATGTGGTGATGGTGCGCGCCCGCCACGAACGCACCGGCGCGCGCCTTTTGCATCTTGGCTGCGACGATCCCAACAACGTCTTCGCCGTCACGTTCCGCACGCCGCCGGCCGACTCGACGGGGGTGGCACACATTCTCGAGCATACGGTGCTGTGCGGCTCACAACGCTACCCGGTGCGCGACCCGTTCTTCGCCATGCTCAAGCGCAGCCTCAACACTTTCATGAACGCCATGACCGCCTCCGACTGGACCTGCTACCCGGTGGCGAGCATGAACCGCAAGGATTACTACAACCTGATGGGGATCTACCTCGACGCGGTCTTCTTCCCCCTGCTGCGCGAGGAGGATTTTCGCCAGGAAGGGCACCGTCTTGAATTCGCCGACCCCGGCGACCCGAAGACGCCGCTGCAGATCAAGGGGGTGGTCTTCAACGAGATGAAAGGGGCGATGGCCGACCCGTCGTCGCTGATCGGCCGCCGCCTCAACCGCGCGCTCTTTCCGGGCGGCTGCTACGGCCACAACTCCGGCGGCGAACCGCGAGATATCCCCGACCTGACCTGGGAGCAGCTGCGGGCCTTCCATGCCGACTACTATCATCCCAGCAACAGCTGGTTTTTCACTTACGGCGACCTGCCGCTCGCCGGGCATCTGGAGCAGATCGACACCCTGGCCCTGTCGCGCTTCGAAGGCAAGCAGGTCGACAGCAGCATCCCCCCGGAACCGCGTTTCGATGCGCCGCAGTACAGTGAAGCCACCTTTTCGCTGGCCGACCAGGACGAGCCCGCCGGGCGCAGCATGGTGCAGGTCGCCTGGCTGACCTGCCAGATCGAGGACGATTTCACCCGCATCGCCCTCGGGATTCTCGCCGGACTGCTGCTCGGCGATCCGGCCGCCCCGCTCTACCAGGATCTGCTCGACAGCCGGCTTGGCCAGAACCTGGCGCCGGGCTCAGGCTATCACGACGACTACCGTGACACGGTGTTTGCCGTCGGCCTGCAGGGAACCGACCCGCAGCATCGCGATGCGATCGAACGGCTGATCCTCGCCACTCTGGAGCGGGTGGCCTGTGAAGGGTTCCCCGCCGAACGGATTCAGGCCGCCTTGCACCAGTACGAGTTTTCCAGCCGCGAAGTCAGCGGCGACCAGTTCCCCTACGGCCTGGGGCTGCTGATGCGTTTCCTCGGCCCCTGGCTGCATGCCGACCAGCCCCTGCCGTCGCTGCAGCTGGAACGAACCCTGGCGGCCTTGCGTCAGGCCACCGCCGACCCGGATTTCTTCCCCGCCCTGATCCGGCGCCACTTCCTGGCCAATCCCCACCGCGTCACCCTGCTGCTGCGCCCCGACCGGGAGCACGGTCGCCGCGAGGAGGCAGAACTGGCGGCCAGGCTGGAGCGCCTCCGGCAGGAGTTCACCGCCACCAGCGAACAGGAGGTGGTGGACGCGGCGGCGGCCCTTAAGCGGAGCCAGGAGACACCGGACGACACCAGCTGCCTGCCGACCCTGACCCGGGCCGACATCGATCGCCGCGAAGCGCATATCCTGCCGGAAGCGATCCCCTGTGGCGAAGCTTTCCTGTGTTTCAGCCAGCCGACCAACGGTATCAGCTACCTCTCGCTGCAGTTCGACACCGCCGGACTGGCTGCCGAGTTGCGGCCCTGGGTGCCGTTGTTCTGCGCCTTGATCCCCCAGATCGGGGCCGCCGGCCAGGACTACCTGACCATTGCCCGGCGCATCACCGCCACCACCGGCGGCATCCGCCTCGGCACCAACCAGCTGGAACATCCGGGCGATCTCGATCGCGCCCGGGCGGTGGTCGAACTGCGCGCCAAGTCCCTCGACTCCAACCAGGCGGCCATGTGCCGCCTGCTGGCCGACCTGCTGACCGCGCCGGACTTCACCGACCTGGAGCGGCTGCGCACGGTGATCGGCCAGGTCAAGGTGACCATGGAAAACTCCATCCCCGCTGCCGGCCATTCTTTCGCGGCCCGCGCCGCCGCCGCCGGCCTGACCCCCACGGCACGTCTGCGCGAGGAGTGGTCGGGGATGAGCCAGGTCCGCCTGATCCAGTCCGCGGCCGCCCTGGATCGGCAGGGGCTTGACGAGTTGGCAGAGAAGTTCGCACGGATCAGCCGCCAGCTGTTTTGCAAGGAAAATCTGGCGGCGGCAATCACCGCCCAGGCGGGGGCGCTCCCCGGCCTGGCGACTCCGTTCACGGCCATGGTCGAGACCCTTTCTGCCAGACCTCCGGCGCCTGACGACGAAGCCAGCGAAGCGGCTTTCCCCCCTGTTGCGAATGTCTGGAGCGTGAACGTGCCGCTGGCCTACGTTGCCAAGGTCTTTCGCACCGTCCCCTACACCCACCCCGATGCCGCGCCGCTGCTGGCCCTGGCCAAGCTGCTGCGGTCCAATTTCCTGCACCGCGAAATCCGCGAAAAGGGTGGGGCCTACGGCGGCCTGGCCGGATACAATGCCGATGGCGGACTGCTCTCCCTGCTCTCCTATCGCGACCCACACCTGTTGCGCACGCTGGAGGTTTACAACCAGGCGGTCGAGTGGGTCGGCAGCGGCGAATTCAGCGAGGAGATGCTCCAGGAAGCGATTCTCGCCGCTTTCGGCGAACTCGACCGGCCCCTCTCGCCCGGGGGGCGCGGCCATCGTGAATTTCTCTACCATCAGCAAGGGGTGACGCTGGCCATGCGCCAGGATTTCCGCGACCGGCTCCTGGCCTGCGACCGCGAGGCGATCCGCCGTGTTGCGGCAAGCTGCTTTGCCGGCGAGCAGGCGCGGTGCGCCATCGGCATCCTGGCCGGCGAGGAGCTTCTGGCCGGGGTTCGCGGCGACCTGGAAAAACTTGGTTCACGCTTTGCCCGGCTCTAGGGATCGCTGTGACTGAGCTGCGGGGAAGAAGTCGGGAAGTGCCGGCATGACAAAGAAGCGGATCGTCCTGCTGATTTTGAGCGGCACGCTCTTGCTGGCCGCCGTGGCCGTTCTGCTGGTGATGGAGAACCTCGACGCCCTGGTCGAAAAGGCCGTTGAAAGCGCTGCCAGCAAGGCCACCGGCACGGCCGTACAGGTTGGCAGGGTCTCTCTTTCCCTGCGCGAAGGGCACGGCAGCATCAGCGAGCTGACCATCGCCAATCCGCCGGGTTTCTCCGCACAACCGCTGCTGAGTCTTGCCTCCATCGAAATTCGTATCGACCCTGCGCAGTTGGCCGAACCGGTTCCGGTTATCGACGAGATCCGGGTCGGACCCGCGATATTCAGCTACGAGATCAACCCGTTTGGGGAAAGCAACCTGCACCTCGTCCAGAAGCAGGCCCGAAATCGCCAGCCGGCGCAGGGCCCGCCGGCAAGTGACGCGTCGAAATCCCGCGCCGAGGAAAAGCGCTTTCGCATCAGACGCCTGATCGTTGCCGAGGGGACGGCGGCCCTCCAGCTCGGCCAGATCGGTGCGGGACAGGGAGCGGCCCGGGTTCCCGGGATGACGTTGAACGACCTTGGCGGCCCGCAGGGGGCCACCGCCGAGGAACTGGCCGGCGAAATCGTTGCGGCGCTGGGGAAAAATCTCTCTGCCGCGGTCGGCGGCGACGGCATGAAACGGCTGGGCGATTCTCTCGGCGAGGCCTTCCGCAAGCTGCGACAACGCTAGCTTCTGGCCTTGGTGCGTTTTGTCGCCGGAGCGGTCCAGGGGTCGTCCGGCCAGGGGTGTTTCGGGTAACGCCCGCGCATCTCCTTCTTGACTTCCGGATAGACACCATCCCAGAAACTGCGCAGATCACCGGTCACCGCCAGCGGCCGGCCAGCCGGTGAGAGCAGGTGTATCAGTACGCAGACCCTTCCTCCGGCGATACGGGGCGTCTCCGCGAGGCCGAACAGCTCCTGGAGCTTGACCGCCAGCACCGGCACCTCTCCCGCCGCGTAATCCAGGCGGATTTGCGAACCGCTCGGCACCGTCAGCCGTTCCGGAGCCAAGTGCTCGAGCTCCCGCGCCTGCCGCCCCAACCAGCTCTTGAACATCTGCTCCAGATCGAGACGCTGCAGATCGGCCTTGCTGCGCATTCCCCCCAACCACGGCACCAGCCATTGGTCGAGGGCCGCCAGCAGCGCCGCGTCACTGACCTCGGGCCAGCCCTCAGCAGGCAGGGCCCGGTGCAGCAGGGCCAGGCGGGCGCGGAACTGACAGGCGGCCCTCGACCAATGGCTGGTGCCGTGGTTGGGGGG
>CAZRTZ010000004.1:12748-38689 GCA_964603155.1 uncultured Geobacteraceae bacterium
CAGGCAAGCAGCCCCAAACCGGCGCCGTGCAGCATGGCCAGCAGATGCGGCAGCGCCTCGGCATCGTCGAGTGCCACCGGGCGCTGCTGAAGCGTGACGGCCCCGAGTTGGCGCACTTCCCTGCCGACGACCCGGCCGAGAGTCTCATCCCAGAACACCTCGCGCCGCCAGAACAGCCGTGAAGCGAACAATTTTTCCAGTTCGTCCCTCTGCAGGACGCCGGCCAGGGTGATCTCCGCCTCACCGCCCGCCATCCCGCGCAGTTCCGCGGCCACCAGCCACTCCGGACGCGGCACGGCGCTGCGTCCGCCAAGCCTGGCACCGCGGCCATTGGCCAGCAGGTAGCGGTCGCTGCCGGTATCGCGGCGCAGGCCGATGCGATCGGGGAACGCCGCGGCCAGCAGGCGGTTGATCTGTGGAGAAGGGCTGTCCGTTCCGGTCCGGGCAGCGAATTGCTGCCGCCAGTAAGCGGCGACCCGGCGCACCGCATTCAGACGGGCCGGCTCGCCCGTACCACGCCGCAGACGCTCCAGACGCTCGGAGAGATCGCTGTCGGCAGGGTGCGATGGGCGCCAGTCGGGCGGGCAGAGATCCCGTTCGCCAAGCAGAGCGACCAGGTCGCATCCCAGCGAGGTCTGCCCGGCAGACTGCGCCGCCAGCAGCAGACAGCCCAGACGCGGGTGGAGGGGCAGTTCAGCGGCGTCCCGCCCCAGGGGCGTCACCCGGCCGCGCTCATCCAGCAAGCCGAGCAGTTGCAGCAGCTCGCGCGCACCGGCAAGCGCGCCGGCCGGCGGCGGATCAAGCCAGGGCAGTTCCTGCGGGTCATTCACCCCCCAGCGCGCCAGTTCCAGGGCCAAAGGCGTCAGGTCGGCCTGGCGAATCTCGGCGGGGGCCACCGGGAGAAGGCTGCCATGCGTCCCCTCGCTCCACAGCCGGTGACAGAGCCCGGGGCCGAGCCGCCCGGCCCGTCCGGCGCGCTGTTCGGCACTGGCCTTTGAAATGCGGGTCAACTCCAGGCGGGAGCTGCCACTCCCCGGTTCAAAGCGCGGGCGGCGCTCAAAGCCGCTGTCAACAACCGCCGAGATCCCCTCGATGGTCAGGCTGGTTTCGGCAATGTTGGTCGCCAGCACCACCCGCCGCCGGGGACCGGGGAGGATCGCCTGTTCCTGGGCGGCAAAGGGGAGTTCGCCGAACAGCGGCCGGACATCGGTCTCCTCAAGGTCAGCCAACAGTTCGGCGCAGCGGCGGATTTCCCCGGAACCGGGGAGGAAGGCCAGGATATCGCCGGCGCTGTCGTGCAGGGCCCGGCGCACGCCGGCGACAACCGTCGCCGCCAGAGGGCCGGCCGGATCGCGCGGCAGGTAGTCTACCGATACCGGGAAGCTGCGCCCGGCACTGCGGACGACCGGCACCCCGCCGAGCAAAGCGGCGACCGGCTCGGCGTCGAGGGTTGCCGACATCACCAGCAGACGCAGATCGGGGCGCAGGCCGCGCTGGCTGTCGCGGCACAGCGCGAGGGCCAGGTCGGCGTTGAGGCTGCGTTCGTGGAACTCGTCGAAAATGACCAGGCCGACTCCGCTCAGTTCCGGATCGGCCTGCAAACGGCGGGTGAGAATCCCCTCGGTGACAATCTCCAGGCGGGTGCGCCTGGAGACGCAACGTTCGAAACGAATGGCGTAACCGACCGTCTCCCCGGCTTCCTCACCGAGCAGACTGGCCATGTACCTGGCGGCGTTGGCCGCCGCCAGGCGGCGCGGTTCAAGCATCACCACCCGCTGGCCGTTGAGCCAGTGAGCATCGAGCAGGGCAAGCGGAACCCGGGTCGTCTTGCCGGAACCGGGCGGCGCGACCAGCACGGCGCCGCCGTGTCCGGCCAGAGCGGCGACCAGCTCAGGAAGGACGGTTTCGACCGGCAGAAAGGAGAATGTCCGATCCATCGCGCCGCATCAACCGGCCATAGCCCGGAAACGCTCGACGGCTATCGGGATCTGTGCAGTGGGCAGATTGCCGAAGGCGAGGCGCAGATAGGAGCCCATCCCCGGGCCGAAGGCCTCGCCGGGAAGGCAGATCAGGTCGGCTTCCGACGCCAGGCGCCGGGCCGCATCCCACCCGGAAAGCTCCGGCCAGGGGTGGCGCACCCAGGCGAAGAAAGCTCCGCTCGCCACCCTCCGAAACGGATTGTCCGGCGTGTCGAACGCGGCGACGAAACGGTCGTGACGGGCCTGCATCATGGCGGCGTTGGCGGCAACCCAGCTGTCGAGCTGCTCGCAGCCAAGGCGTACGGCATGCTGGGTCAGGCGCGGCTGACAGACGGTCATGGTGTCCTGCAGCTTCAATGCCTGATGGATGACCCCGCTGCCGGCGACCAGGGCCCCGGCCCGGTAGCCGGTCAGGGCGAACGTCTTGCCGAAGGAGACGATCTGGATGAAGTGGTTCTGCCAACCTTTTCGGGCGAACAGCCCGTGCGGCGCCGCGGCGCCCGGCAGGAAGGCATGGTAGGTCTCGTCGAGGAGCAGGGCGATATCATGCCGGCAGGCCAGCTCGAAGAGTTCAGCGATGATCCCGGGGGGGATGACCGCGCCGGTAGGGTTGCTCGGCGTCACCAGCAGCAGGGCTCGGGTGCGCGGCGTGAGCAGAGATGCGATCACTGCCGGGTCGGGAAGTCCGCCGTTCGCTTCATTGAACGGCGCATAGACCGGGGTGATGCCAAGTGCGTCGAGCGCCATCGGGTGGTCGAAATACGCCGGCAACTGGACGATGACCTCGTCGCCGGCCCGGCACAGCGTCAGCAGGGCCAGCCAGAAAGCCTGGCTGGCGCCGATGGTCAGACAGACTTCGCCGGCGGCGGGTCCGACCCCGTAGCGGCGGCCGAGCCAAGCTGCTACCGCCGCCCGCACTTCGGGGAGTCCCTCGTCCGGTGAATAGCGCGCGGTCTGCGGATCATCGAGCAGCGGTTTGAGCTGCTCGATCAATTGCGGAGCGGGAGGGAAATCGGGCACAGCCTGACACAGGTCGATCAGCGGGCGCTCGGGTGGGAAGGTCCGCCCGGCGCCCCATGCCCTGACGGCACTGATCGGCGGGAAGGGGACCCTTTCAATAAGAGGAGAGAAATTCATCGCAGCGGAACCCCTTCCGGGCAAGCGCGAGGGAGGTTTGCGGATGACGGGCCGGGAACCACCGAAGCCCATGAAACCACTGCCATCCCCGCATGCCGAAAAATTTCAGGCGGCAGAGCCGATCATCCAGATTTCGCGGTCCGCGAGGAGCAAACCCCGCGCGCGCCAAAACTTAGGCCCGCCGGATAATCTCGACCAGCAACTCCGCCACCGTCACCATGTCATCGACCTTGACACTCTCCTTGGGCGAGTGCACGTCGCACATGCCGGTGGCGAGGATGATCGTCTCGATGCCGTGGGCGTTGAAGATGTTGGCGTCCGAACCGCCGCCACCGAGTCGGATATCGAGTTGCTGGCCGGCCGCCCTCGCTGCTTCCAGCGCCAGGAGGGTGACCGGGGCGTCCTCGGCCACCGCCATGCGCCGGTAATCGGATTCGATATCGATGCGCAGTTGCGGCCGGACCGTCTCCATACCGATGCTGCGGGTCATCTGCTCGGCCGCGGCTTCAAAGCAGCTGACCATATGGGCGGTTTGGGCCTCGAGCTTGTCCGGATCGTGGCTGCGCGCCTCCCCTTCCAAAAAGACGCGCCCGGGGATGATGTTGCAGGCCACCCCGCCTTCGATTTTGCCGAAGTTGGCGGTGGTTTCGACATCGATCCGCCCCAGTCGCATCGAGGCCAGGGCCAGGGCGGCCGTCTGAATTGCCGACACCCCCTGTTCCGGGGCAACGCCGGCATGAGCCTCGCGCCCGGTGATTTCGACCTTGAGGCGGTTGGCGCCCGGCGCCCGCAGCACCATGTGGCCGACCCCGGTGGAATCGAGGGCGAAGCCGTAGCGGGCCTTGAGCAGAGCGAAGTCGAGGTGCTTGGCGCCGACCAGGCCGATCTCTTCGGCAACGGTCACCACCACCTCTACCGGCCCGCGGGAAAATCCCTGCTCGCGGATGACTTCCAGCGCCTCAATCAGCTCGGCGATTCCGGCCTTGTCATCGGCACCGAGAATCGTCCCCGATGCGCTGGTAAAGACCCCGTCATTAAGGACCGGCACCACCTCACCACCGGGTTCTACGGTATCCATGTGCACCGACAGCAGCAGCGGATCACCATCCTTGCCGGCCGCCGGGAAACGGGCGATCAGGTTGCCGACTTCCCCGCCGGTTGCGGCAGCGGCCTGGTCGAACAGCACCTCGGCACCGAGTGCGGTCAAGCGTTCGGCCAGATAACGGGCGATCTTCCCCTCGCGCAGGGGCGGGCTGGTGATGGCCGCCAGGCGGGCGAATTCATCGGTCAGGCGTTGCCGGTTGATCATGGTGGCATCCTCGGGAGCAGAGCTGATCTCTTTTTCTAGCCCAGCGCACCCCGCCCTGGCAAGCGAAACCGCCCGGATTCGTCGCTGACCGTTCTCTGGACAAGGCCGCTTTCCCCCTGCTAGGATAAAAGCCCTCGCGCGGCAGGTAAAACGGCCCCGCGTTGCATACCCCCAGACAGAGATTACTTTCACGTGGATTTCGACCCCTTACACCCGCGGCAGATTGTCCCGGACGAGCCGCCCAGGCGGCGACGCAAACTGTGGTGGGCAACCGCGGTCGGCGCTGCCCTCGGCCTGCTGTTGCTGATCGCGGGGCCGGCCATTTACCAGGCACTGAACCCGCCGCCACCGCCGCCACCGCCAAAACCGGAGATTCGGCAGCGCGTCATCACGGGCTCGATCGTTCCCGGCGAAACGCTCAGCCTGCTGTTCGGCCGTTTCGTCCCGACCCAGGATGTCCACGGCCTGGTGGAAAAAGTCCGCCCCTACTTCAAGCCCAAGGATCTGTGCGCCGGCCAGTCCTATCAGGTCTGCCTGACCGAAGACCGGTTCGCGCGCTTCGCCTACGACATCAATCGCGATGAGCAGTTGATTATTACCCGTCAGGACAGCGGCTACGAGGTGCGGCGCACTCCGATCCCCTACGAAATCAAGGTCGAACGGGTGCGTGGCGTAATCAGCTCCAGCCTCTTCGAAACCGTCAACAGCATCGGCGAGGAAGACAGTCTGGCCCTGCTGCTGGCCGACATCTTCGCCTACGACGTCGACTTCATCCTCGACATCCGCGAGGGCGATTCGTTTCAGGCTCTGGTGGAAAAGCGCTACCGCGACGGCAAACCGGCCGGTTACGGCAAGCTTCTCGCCGCCGAATTTACCAACCAGGGGGAAACCTTTCAGGCCATCCTCTTCCGCGACGGCAGCCGGGCGGAGGCCTACTACGCACCCGACGGCAAGAGCCGCCGCCAGCAGTTCCTGCGCGCCCCCCTCGAATTCAGCCGCATCTCCTCCGGCTTCACCATGCGCCGCTTCCACCCGATCGCCAAGACCTGGCGTTCTCACCCCGCCATCGATTATGCTGCTCCGACCGGCACCCCGATCCGCAGCGTCGGCGACGGCACGGTCATTGCCAAGGGGTACAGCGACGGCAACGGCAACTACGTGAAGATCCGGCACAGCAACGGGTATGAGACCATGTACCTGCACATGAGCCGGCACGGCAGGATCAGCCAGGGCGGTCGTGTTGCCCAGGGGCAGGTGATCGGCTTTGTCGGCAGCACCGGCCTGGCCACCGGCCCGCACCTGTGCTTCCGCATGACCCGCAACAGCGCGCCGGTCAACCCTGGCAAGGTGCGCAGCATCGCGGCCGAGCCGATCTCACGGGGGAATCTGCCGGTCTTCACGGCTCAGGCGGCGACCATGCTGGCCCAGCTTTCCGACCGGACCCCCCGGGTGGCCGAAGCAGCCGCCCCGACCGGCCGCCGCACCAACTGATATCTGACAACTGGAGAATTTATGGTCCGAAAACTTGGCGAAATGCTGATTCACCAGAACCTGTTGACCCAGGCCCAACTGGAAGAGGCCCTCCAGGCCCAGGTGATTTTCGGCGGTAAACTTGGCACCATTCTCATCGAAATGGGGCTGATCAGCGAAAAGACTCTCGGTGAAGCCCTGCGGCAGATGCTCGGTTTCCCCTGTGCCCGTGCCGAGGAGATGGAGAACATTCCGCGCAGCGTCATCGACATCGTCAGCGCGGAACTGGCCGAGAAGCACAAGGTCATCCCCCTGGCGGTTGCCGGGCGCAAGATGACTCTGGCCATGGCCAACCCCAAGGATATCCAGGCCATCGACGAGATCTCCTTCCGCACCGGGCACATCGTGCTGCCGGTGCTCGCCCTGGAGGTTCGCCTGTACTACGCTCTCGAGCAGTACTACGGCATCAAGCGCCCGATGCGCTACATCGCCCCCCCGAAAAGCGTACGCGAGGAGCTTGATCAGCTGCATATCGTCAGGGATTCGGAGCGGGGGAAAACGACCCCGGCACCGCCGGAGGATGACGGCTATCTGAGCGAGCCCGGCTCGGAACAGATCCACCTTCCCGGCACAAAACCGCTCGCGGCACCGGCGGAACCGACCCCGGTCGCGGAGCCGATCGCAAATGCGGCTGAAGAGCTGGAGGAGCTTGAGGAACTGGAAGATGTCCAGGTGACGCTCGCCGATACGGCCAGGAAGCTGGTGGCCGTCACCAACCGTGATGACGTGGCCGATGCCCTGATCGAATACCTTGGCGCGCATTACGCCCGGGCGGTGCTGTTCATGGTAGTCGCCGGCCAGGTCACCGGCTGGCGCGCGGTCAAGGATGGCCAGCCGATCCCGGCGATCGACCAGTTCCAGCTGCCTTTGACCGAGTCGTCGGTGCTCAAGACCGCCGTTGAGGGGAAAAGCTTCTTTCTCGGCCCGGTGCCGCCGAGCGGAGCCAATCTGGCGCTGACCACCCTGCTTGGCAAACCGGCGCCGACCACGGCGGTGATGCTGCCGCTCTCCATGCTCGGACGCGTGGTGGGGCTGGTCTACGTCGACGACCCCAAAGTGGATATCGCCGCAGCCGTCGCCCCGCTCCAGCAGCTGGTGGCCAAGGCGCTGCTCTCCTTCGAGCTGTTGATCCTGCAGAACAAGATTCTCAGGACCTGAGGCAACAACCCGGCAGCGGTGCGAGGGGCCCGTGAATTACCTGATGCATCTCTACCTTGCCGGCGCCGATCCCGAACTGCAACTGGGTGGCCTGATGGGGGATTTCGTCAAGGGGCCGCTCGGTGACCGCTACCCCCCCGGCATCCTGGCAGGGCTGCAACTGCATCGGCGCATCGACGCTTTCGCCGCAGCCAACGACCACTGCCGCATCAGCCGGCAGCGCCTGCAGCCACGCTTCGGACATACCCGCGCAGTGCTGGTCGATATCTTCTACGACCACTTCCTCGCCGTCCACTGGGAGGAATACCACCGGCAGCCCCTCTCGAATTTTGCCTGCGAAATTTACCAACTGCTCGACGACAACCGGCCGATTCTGCCAACCGGACTGGCGCGCATAGCACCGCGGATGCGGGACCTGGACTGGCTGACCTCCTACCGCGAACGTCGATCGGTGGGGACTGCGTTGCAGCGCATGGCGACCCGCCTCAGCCGGCCTACGGCCATGGGGGAAGGGGTGACGGAACTGGACCGCTGCGGAGAGAAACTGGAGGGCGATTTTCGCGGCTTCATGACCGCAGCCAAGGCCGCCGGTCTAAGCCTTTATAGAGCAATGCCGAGACACGGCGGTTAAAAATTGTAACGGACCCCAACCATCACGTTCGGGGCCAAGCGGTCACCGGGGGAATTGTTGCGGGCAAAAGTCGTTTCGGACGTTTCCGGCACGGCGATACGATACTGCAGATCAACCATCACCTGCGGGTTGACGACATAGCCGCAGCCGTTGGTGAAATGGCAGGCCAGTATCCCCTTGCTGCTGTCATCCTCTTCAGGCGGGGTTTCGGCGACAGGGCGCGGCAGGTCGTAAAGCAGGGTCTGATCGCGACGCAGCCCTTTCAGGGATAGACCCTGGTCGTTGGCAAGCATGGCGACGCTGTCGTCGTTGGAGACTTCGGCCAAGGCCTGGCCTGCGATCAGCAGCATCAACGCGGCAGTCATGACGGTCAGTCGTTTCATCGCGCTTCTCCTTTTCCCTGCGCGCTGCACTCTGACCTCCTCGTTCACCATCAAAAAAAACAACGACAAAGCAATTAGTTACACTTATCGTCAAAGCAAGCCGCATGCCAAACCGGCAACAAACCGGAAGCCCCGGTAATCATTCGGGTTGCTGGTCAGGCCGCTCCTGGCAAGCGGGAAAACTGGTGAAAAACCTCTTCAGCGGGACATCAGGATGTGGCGATTCAACCACATTGGCAAAGGGGTATAGCGAGAAAGGAACCCTTGGTCGGGCCGAGCACCTTCTTGGCGCGATGGGCTGGAAACCGCGCCACTTGCTCAGCAGGCTTCCCCCGCAAAAAAACGAACGCGACTCGATGCGGCAGGCAATCAGGATTCAACGCAGGGCCATGTGCCGGGGTCAGAAACGGTCATAAGGTGGTCAGCCCAGGAGAATCAGGGCCATGCCAACCGGGTCGATGATTACGAAACAAGAGGTCAGGGCGTGCAGGAGAATCGCGATCGCCCTATCAGAAATACTCTTCCTCGTAATCCGGCACATGCCGGAACCATTCGGGCTGGCGACGCGCCTCGGCAAGAGCGGCTTCGGCCTGGGCAATGATCCGCTCGCGGTCCTTGGGGTAGCTGCCGGCCAGGTGGAGGATGTTGGAGACGTGGTTGGAACGCAGGATGGTGTGCTGCGGCTCAAGGCGGCGCACGATGGCGAGCGCCTCGGCGATGACTTCGCCGTTGCTCAACGGCTCGATGCGGCGGAAGTAGTCGTCATTATGGCGCCGGAACATGGTCAGCAGGGAGAAGTACTCCGGCGACAGGGCATTGATCCAAGCGGCGGTAGCCGCGGCATGCTCGGCGCTGCGCACGCGGCCGGCCAGCCCGAGGATGGCGGTTATCGAGAGCTTCATCCCGGCCGTTTTGGCCTTGCGGCACTGCGCCAGCATCTGCTCCGGGGTGAACCCCTTGTCGGTGAGCGCCAGCGTCGCCGCGTCACCACTCTCCAGCCCGAAATAGAGGATGCGCAGTTTCTTCTCGCGCAGCAGCGCCAGTTCCTCAACGGTCTTGGTCGTCAGGCTGTTCGGTGAGGCGTAGGCACCGACCCGGGTCAGCCGCGGAAAGGCCGCCGTCAGTTGGTCGAGGATGGCAAGCAACCCCGCCTGGGGGTAGACCAGACCGTCACCATCACCGAGGAAGACCCGTTGAATGAAGCCGCGCTGCGCCACCGGCACGCTGGCAATGTCGCGCAGCACCTCCTCGACCGGGCGGACACGGAAGCGCTTCGTCTTGTACATCCCGCAAAATAAGCAGCGGTTCTGCGAGCAGCCGATGGTCGGCTGCAGGATCAGCGAACCGGCCTCGGACGGCGGCCGGAACACCGGTTCAACGTAGGGAAAGAAGTACATTATCGTCAGGCGATCGGCCAGTCGGCTTCATACCCGGCGGGGTAGAAGTTCTCCCGGGTCCGGTTGAAATAACCGTACTGCAGCCTGGGGAATTCAGCCTTGAGCTCCTTGAGCATCGCCACCATGCCGATGCCGCGCCCCTGCACGCCGAGCGTACCGAGATAGAGACTCGGATCGAGGCTCAAGTTGCGCATCTGGATCAGGTCGATACCGACCTCGCCGATCAACCGTTTGAGAGCATCGACCTCTTCGCGCCGGTCGCTCACCCCGGGGAAGACCAGGTAGTTGAGCATGGTGAACAGGCCGTGCCCCTTGGCGCGGCGCAGCGATTCGACCACGTCCGCGAAGACGTAGCCGCGCTGGCGGTAGTAGGCATCGTAGCAAGCCTTTAGCGGCGAGTTCATGGAGACGCGGATCGAGTCGATCCCCGCCGTGGCCAGGGCGTCGACGGCTGCGGGGAGGCTGGCGTTGCTGTTGAAGTTGATCGTGCCGCGCGCCGTGGCCTTGCGCATCGCTTGCACCGCTGCGCAGACCGTGGGGGCCTGCAGGATCGGATCCCCCTCGCACCCCTGGCCGAAGGAGACGATGGCGTTTTCGGCCTCCAAAAGATGCGGGATCGCCACTTCGCAGAGCTCGGCGACGCTCGGCACGAAGGTCAGCCGTTCCTGGCTGGCCGGGCAGCAGTCCGACTCCTGCAGGGAGATGCACCCCACACAGCGCGCGTTGCACGCCGGTGACACCGGCAGCGGGGCTTCCCAGCGGCGAAAGAAGAGATTCTTGGCGGCGAAACAGTGATAATCAATGGCACAGCGCGCCAACTGCTCGAGCAGGCGGTTGTCGGGCGCCTCGGCCAGGCGCCGGCGCACCAGCGGGTCGAGTTGGCGGTCATCGAAGTGCTCCGGCCGCCACTGCGGGTTGCGGTCGACCTGCACCGCCGCCGCATAAAAGCGCTGCTCCTCCACGCACCACCCCACCGCCGTGTACGACCACAAGGGGAGAGTGCCGCACTGGCGGGAATAGTCGGCGGCCGGCAGCAGGGTGCGGGTGAAACCGGGAGTGAGGAAGGTCGACACCGCCTGGATGCGTCCCCCGCCCCAGCGCTTCGGCAGGCGATCGGCGACTGTCGGTTTGCCGCTCTTCGGGTCGAAACCGATGGCCGGTGCACCGGGGATAGTGAAGAGCCGGCTCCCCTCGGGAAGGGGGATCAACTCCGCCGCCTTCGGCCGCACCACGGCGTCGCCGCTCATCCCGGCAAGGAGCAGTTCGGGGTGTTCGAACACCTCGCCTTTATCATCGGCGACAACGGATAGGAAGGTCTTATTCATGGGCTCAAGACGAGAGACGCAAAGCAAAATCACTTTCACACCGGGCGGTGACCGGCGGGGCGGTTGACGCAGCCGGCAGATGTCCGAAGCGCAGCAAGTTTCTGCCGGCAAGGAGAGCGCCCCGGTGGGCGCCGCCACAAACTCAAACCAAACCAGGCCGCGTTTTCCGGATTTCAGCCTAACACACACTGACCGGTCCGACAATTTCCTTTGCGCGCCATTGCCTCTCCGCTATTCTTGCCGAATGCGGACCATCTTCGCCACCCTGCACAGCAAATACATCCACGCCTCCCTCGCTCTCCCCTGCCTGGCAGCGTACTGCGGCGAGGGCTGCGGCGAAATCCTGCTCCGCGAGTTCACCGTCCACGAACCGCGCGAGGCGATCCTCGCCGCCCTGCTGCGCGACAACCCGGATGTCATCGCCTTCTCGGTCTACCTGTGGAACCGCCGCGAAACCTTCGACCTCGTCGACGCCCTCGCCGTTGCCCGGCCGGGGCTGCGCCTGGTCGTCGGCGGCCCGGAAGTTTCCTTCGACGAAACGGAACTGTTCGCCCGCCACCCGGGGGTGACCGCCCTGGTCCGCGGCGAGGGGGAGCTGCCATTGCGCGCGTTGCTGCGGGCATGGACCGGCGGTCATGAGCCGGGTCCCATCCCGCGCCTGGCTCTGCGCCGGGGCAGCAGCGTCGAGGAGGGCCCGGACGGACCGCTGCTCGACGATCTCGACACCCTCCCCTCCCCCTTTCAGCTCGGTCTGGTCGACTGCACGCGCGGCCTGGTCTACTTCGAAACCAGCCGCGGCTGCCCGTTCCGCTGTACCTTCTGCCTGAGTGCCCGCGACAATCGGGTACGGACCTTTTCCCTGGAACGGTCTTTTGCCGATCTGCAGTGGCTGATCGACCGCGAGGTGCCGCAGGTCAAGCTGGTCGACCGCACCTTCAACAGCGATCCGGCCCGCG
This sequence comes from uncultured Geobacteraceae bacterium, assembly GCA_964603155.1. Lineage (GTDB taxonomy): Bacteria > Desulfobacterota > Desulfuromonadia > Desulfuromonadales > BM103 > VAUL01. The sequence goes on from CAZRTZ010000004.1 coordinate 24,554, forward strand.
CCCGCGAGATCTTCAGCTTCATCCTCGCCCGTAACCGGCGCAGCCGCTTCCACTTCGAGATCGCCGCCCACCTCCTCGACGAGGAGTCTCTCGCCCTGCTCGACACCGTGCCCCCCGGCACCTTCCAGTTCGAGATCGGCGTGCAGTCAACCCTGGAGGCAACTTTGCGCGGCATCGACCGACCGGCGGCACTCAACCGTCTGGAATCTGCCGTGCACCGGCTCAAATCCGCCGGCAACATCCACCTGCATCTCGACCTGGTCGCCGGTCTCCCCGGGGAAGGCTACCGTGATATCCTTGCTGCCATAGATCGCGTCGCCGCGCTGCGCCCCGACCATCTGCAACTCGAGCCGATCAAGCTCCTGCCGGGCACCCCGCTGCGCGACCGCGCTGCCGATTTAAAGCTGCGCTTCGACCCGAATCCGCCCTACGCGGTCCTTGGCACCCCCGATCTCAGCTTTGCCGAACTCGAACGCCTGCGCACCATCAGTCGCCTGCTCGACCTGACCTACAACGCCGGCTGCTTCCCGACCTTCCTTACCCAGCTGGCCGCCACGGCGGGCTCTCTGGCCCGCGGCCTGGAGCAACTGGCCGAGGAGCTGGCACATGACCACTGGCTGCGCCACCCGGCGGGACGCGATGCGCTCTTTCTGCGCCTGGCCGAGGCCACTGCCCGCCTCTGGTCCGGGGCGCCGGCCTTGTCCCTGCGCGAGGCGCTGGCCCACGATCTGGCTTGTTGCGAGCGGGTCGCCGCCGAGCGCGCGCCAGCCTTGTATGACACCGGACTTGACGAAAGTGAACGTGTCTGGGTTCGGGAACAGGTCGTCCTCGCCACCGCCGAGGTGCGCGGACAGGGGATCAAACTTCAGCATTTTGCGGCTGTCTTCCGGCATTTGCCGGCCATGCAGGGGCGAACCGTCTGCCTGTTTCTGTACCGGAGCAAAACCGGGGAGGGGCTGCAGGTGGAGAAGCGGCTGCGACCAGGAGAGAGTTAATCAAGCGCAGCAGGCGGGCGCAGCCCTCACCGCCGAGGGAGAGAATCTATGAGTGACGAGTTAACTGAAGTCGAACGCAAGCTGATCGAATTTACCTCCAAGACCGCCGAGACGATCCAGACCCAGTCCGGGCAGATCCAGGCGCTCTCCCACGTGCTGCTGGTCGCCCTGGTCAGCCTGAGCGAGCAGAGCCCGGAGTTCCGCGCCGACTTCCTCCAGAAGCTGATGCACATCCGCGATCAGCTCGACCAGCGCCCCGTCATAGTGTTTTCAGCGAGGAATGCCAACTCGCCGACATGATCGAGGTGGGCATGAGTCAGAAACACATGATCGACGGCCAACTGTTCACGCAGACTCAGTTGACTGGCGAGCCCCCCTGAATCGAAAGCCACATAGTCATTCACAAGAAGGCACCCAGAACGTGCCCAGGCTATCTCGGTTCCGCAACCCCCTATGACCTTGACGTGCAATTTCGCCTCCTTGAGAGACAAGGATTTTCAACTATTCAGCTCCGCCTCCGATGGCCGGATATAGCGCGGATTGACCTGGGCAGCGGGCAGCGTCTCCCCTGCGGCGAACTGGCGCAGGGCCAGCAGGGCTGCATGGGCGGCCCGCGGCGCGGCGTAGACAGTCGGCAGGAAATGTGCGCGCGAACCAAGCTGGCGAACGATCAGGGTCCGGTAGGCCAGGGCGCCGTCCCCCACAAACAGCGTCTCCTCGTGCAGTTCTGACAGCAGTCGCTCCGGCGGCAGCACCCGTTCCTCGCCGAGCTGGCGCAGCTCTCCCTGCTGCCATTGGAAACAGCCGGCATAAACCTCTTTCTTGCGTGCATCGAGCACGGCGCAAACCGGGAGGTTAACGTGTGGTGCCTGCAGTGCCAGAGTCTCCAGGGTCGAGACGCCGGCCAGCCGCTTGCCGGTGGCCATGGCCAGGCCCTTGGCCGTCGCCAGGCCGACGCGCAGGCCGGTAAACGATCCCGGACCGACCGTCACGCCGAAGCCGTCGAGGTCGCTCGGCACCAACCCGGCGCTGCCGAGCAGCTGCTCGACCGCACCCATCAGCCAGCTTCCCGCCGGCTGCCGGTTGTCGAGGAACAGCTCGCCAAGCAGGCGCTCGCCATGTGTGAGAGCAACGCTGCCGGCGGGAGTCGCGGTCTGAATTGTGAGGAGTTTAAAATCTTGGGACATGGTTGAGTGGTTGAGTGGTTGAGTGGTTGAGTGGTTGAGTGGTTGAGTGGTTGAGTGGTGTCCGACTTGCCCAACTCAACGACTCGACCACTTTACGATTTCCCCCTCCTAGCTTCCCAACAACCTGACAATATCGTTATAAAACGCCAGCAGCATCAGCATGATCAGCAGCGCCAGGCCGATCTGCTGGGCGATCTCGCGGGCCTTGAGCGACAGCGGGCGGCGCAGGACCAGCTCGAAACAGGCGAAGAACAAGTGACCGCCGTCGAGGATCGGGATCGGCAGGAGGTTGAGAATCCCGAGCTGGATACTGAGAAAGGCCAGCACGCTGAAGATACTGGAGAGATCGGTCTGGGCCGCCTGCCCGGCAATCTGCACCACGGTGATCGGACCGCCGATATTGCTGGTCGAGACATGCCCGGAAAAGAGCTTGCGGATGAAGACCACGGTCAGGTCGATCAGCTCCATGGTTCGGTCCGCACCGGCACGCACCGCCTGCAGGAGTGGAAAACGTTTGAACGTTGTTGCGTGATGCGGGGAGATGCCGATCAGATAGTCGTCACCACTCGCGGCCTTCTTCGGTGTCAGCGTCACCGTCAGCGGCTGGCCGTCACGTATCAAGCCAATGGCGGTCGGCTTGGCGCCAAACTCCTGGACTAGGGGCCGCAGGTCATACCACGACGTGACCGGTTTCTCGCCGATCGCGACAATCCGGTCGCCCTCCTTAAGCCCCGCCGCGGCTGCCGGCATGTCGGGCGCAACTTTGCCGACCACGGCATCCTGGGGAGGGAGCAAACCGATGGCCTGCAGCCCTTCGAGGGCCCCGTGATCGGCAGGGAGCGTCAGTTCGAGAGATTTGCCGTCGCGCTCGACGACCACCGGCAGCGCCACGCCGGCATGATTGACCAGAGCCGGACCGAGCGCTTCCCAGGTTGCCACCGGCGTACCGCCGACACTGCGGATGCAGTCACCACGCTTGAAACCGTGGTGTTCCCCTTCGGTTCCGGCCACCACGTAGCCGATGCAGGGCGGTTGTTCGAGGTAGGCCGGCAGGTTGACTCCGAGCAGATAGGCCAGCGGCAAGACCAGGAACGGCAGAGCCAGATTCATGATCGGCCCGGCCGCCACGATCCCCATGCGCCTGCCAACCGTCTGTTTGGCGAAAGAGCGCCGCTCCTCTTCCGGAGTCAGCTCCGCTGCCTCTCCCTGATCACCATTCCCTTCGCCAAGCATCTGCACATAGCCACCGAGCGGCACGGCGCAGATCAGGTACTCCGTCTCCCCCCACTGCTTCGACACCAGCTTCGGCCCGAAACCGAGGGAGAATTTGAGAACCTTGACGCCGCACCACTTGGCGACACAGAAGTGCCCCAGCTCATGGACAAACACCAGGATGCCGAGCATGATAATCCCGGCGATAATCGTCATCACGGCAAGCCTCCGGCGTTTTCAATCAGGCGGACAGCTGCGGCACGTGCTGCGGCATCGGCGGACAAGACCGCGGCAAGGGAGTCTGCCGCGCTGATCTCGTGACGATCAAGTACCGCCTCGATGATCCGGGGGATGTCCGTGAAGCCGAGCCGATTGTCCAGAAATGCTTCGACGGCCACCTCGTTGGCGGCATTCAGCGCCGCAGGGGCAGTGCCGCCGCTGGTCAGCGCCCGGTAGGCCAGGGCCAGGCAGGGGAAGCGTTCCGTATCCGGCTCGCTGAAATGCAGCCGGCCAAGACGGCACAGGTCGAGGGGCGGCAGGTCGAGCGGCAGCCGCTCCGGCCAGGACAGGGCCAGGGCGATCGGCGTCTTCATGTCGGGGATGCCGAGCTGCGCGATCACCGCTCCGTCGACATATTCGACCATGGAGTGGACGATGCTCTCCGGGTGGATGTGAACGGCAATCTTTTCCGCCGGCAGGTCGAAGAGCCAGTGGGCTTCGATGACTTCCAGCCCCTTGTTCATCATGGTGGCCGAATCGATGGTGATCTTGCGCCCCATGTTCCAGTTGGGATGGGTCAGGGCGTCAGCAGGGACCACCTGCTCCAGTTCGGCCAGGGAGCGATTGCGGAACGGCCCACCGGATGCCGTCAGGATCAGGCGGCGCACATCGTCCTTGCGGTGCCCGGCCAGCGACTGGAAGATCGCCGAATGTTCGCTGTCCACCGGGAAGAGATAAATCCCCTTGCGGGCGACGGCGCTCATCACCACGTCCCCGGCGGCGACCAGAGTCTCCTTGTTGGCCAATGCCACATCGATTCCGGCTTCGATGGCCGCCAGGGTCGGTTCCAGCCCGGCAGCGCCGACGATCGCCGACACCACCAGCTGGGCACCACTCTGTGCCGCGCAGGCGATCAGGCCGTCGCAGCCGGCGAGGACATGAGGGGCGGCATCACCGAGCCTGGCCTTGAGCGCGGCGGCATCACCGGTGGCCGGAACGGCGACGTATTCGGGGCGGAAGGCGCGCACCTGCTGTTCGAGCAGATCGAGGTTGCGCCCGGCGGTCAGGGCGACGACGCGGAAACGCTCCGGGTGGGCGGCGACAATCTCCAGCGTACTGACGCCGATGGATCCGGTAGAACCGAGAATGGCCAGCGACTTCATGGTTGTTTCACAGAAAAGCGCCAAATTTGACGCGGAGACGCAGAGACGCAGAGAAAGTCATTTGAGGCCTCCATGCGTCTTTGCATCGCTGCGTCAAAAGAGATTGTTAGCAATATCATGGAGACACAAACCACAACGCATAGTAGTAGGTCGCCGGGAAGGCGAAGAGGAGACTGTCGAGTCGATCGAGCAGGCCGCCGTGCCCGGGGAAGAGCGTTCCGGAGTCCTTGACGCCGAAGCTGCGCTTGAGCATCGATTCAACCAGGTCTCCGACCTGGCTGAAGGCACCGACCCCGATCCCCAGAACGGTCACGTCGATCGCATCGAGCTGCGGCAGCAGCAGCAGTTTGACGACCAGCGCTCCGAGCACACCGCCGAACAGACCGCCCACGGCCCCCTCGACGCTCTTCTTCGGGCTGATCGCTTCGTAAAGCCGGTGGCGGCCAAAGGCTATCCCGGTGAAATAGGCCAGGGAATCGCTGGCCATGACCACGGCCAGCACCAGAAACACCCATTCCCGCCCCTGCTCGAACTGGCGCAACAGCCCAGCATGGCTGAAAAGCAGCGGTACGTAAAGCAGACCGAAGGCGCTGATCGCCAGATCGCGGGCCACCGTCTCGAGGGAGCGGTAGCGGCAAAGGAAGATGACGGCCAGGGCCAACAGCGCCAGGGTCAGCCCGGCTAGCCCTGCGGACGGCTCGGGGCAGAAAAGCATCCCGCCGCAAACAAGCACGCCAACGGCCACAGTCAGGCAAATCTCGGCCTTGCGCTCCGGCGGCAATGCCATGACGTAAAGCTCGAACAGGCCGATGGCCGTCAGAACGCACAGCAGACCGGCGAAGAGCTTTACGCTGGCATAGACCAGAAAGGCCAGCAACAGCGGCAGGCCGACCGCGGCAGTGAGCAGACGCTGCTTAATGGCCGCCCCCCTGCCGGTTCTTCGGCGCCAGTTGCGCGCCGGTCAGGCCGAAGCGCCGCTCGCGCCGGGCATATTCCTTGAGAGCGGCATGCAACTGCTCGACCGAGAAATCCGGCCAGTAAACTTCGGTAAAGTAAAATTCCGCGTAAGCGGCCTGCCAGAGCAGGAAATTGCTGATGCGCATCTCGCCGCTGGTGCGGATCACCAGATCCGGATCAGGGAACCCGGCGGTGTCAAGGGCATTGGCGAAACCGGCTTCATCAATCGCGTCTGGAGCCAGTTCCCCTGCAGCCACCCGCTCGGCCAGGCGGCGGGCCGCCCGGGTCAGTTCATTGCGCGCTCCGTAGGAAAGGGCCAGCGTCAGGGTCATCGCCTGGTTGCCCGCGGTTTCGCACATGGTCTTTTCCAGGATCGCCCGGATTTTCGCCGGCAGGCGCTCCAGCTCGCCAATGGCGGTAAAGCGGATGCGCCGGCTCTTCATTTGATTGAGTTCCCGTTGCAGAAAGGTCGTCAGCAACCCCATCAGCGCTTCGACCTCATCGCGCGGACGGCCCCAGTTCTCGGAGCTGAAGGCATACAGGGTCAGGTGGCGAATGCCCAGGCGCAGGGACTCGGCGACCACCGCCTGTACCGTCTCGACCCCTTTGCGGTGGCCGACGATGCGCGGCAGACAGCGCTGTTCGGCCCAGCGTCCGTTGCCATCCATGATGATGGCGAGATGGGAGGGGATGCGCAAATCGGTTGGTACGGATGAAGTCATAGCTACGTAATGTACCATAGCGGCCATGCAAAAGGGGACAGAATTCAGTTCTGTCCCCTTTTGCAAAATTGCTGTACCTGCTCCTCGTCGGCTGATTAATCGACGATGGCGTTGACCGGGCAGATGTCGACACAGGCCCGGCATTCCGTGCAGTTTTCGTTGATGGCATAAATATCGCCGGCCTCGACGATGGCGTTGACCGGACAGCTGGCAACGCAGGTGCCGCAGGCGATGCATTCCTCACTGATACGCAGCATAGCGATCTCAATCTCCCTCAGATTTCCATCAGTTCCTTTTCCTTGTCGGCGACCACCTTGTCGATCCGCGCCACGAACTCGTCGGTCAGCGTCTGGATCTCCTTCTCGCCGTGCTTCTCGTCATCCTCCGAGACATCCTTGTCCTTCAGCAGTTTCTTCAGGGTCTCGTTAGCATCGCGACGGGCGTTGCGCACCGCGATTTTCCCCTCTTCCCCCATCTTCTTGACCTGCTTGACCATCTCCTTGCGGCGCTCCTCGGTCAGGGCCGGAAACGCCAGACGGATGACGATGCCGTCGGACGTCGGATTGATGCCGAGATCAGCCTTCTGAATAGCCCGCTCGATCTCGGGGATCAGCTTCTTTTCCCACGGCTGGATGGTGATCAGGCGCGGCTCGGGAACCGCCAGGGTGCCGATCTGATTCAAGGGGGTCGGAGTGCCGTAATAGTCGACCCGGACATCATCGAGAATCGCGACGGAAGCCCGTCCGGTACGGACCTTGGAGAGATCGCGGCGCAACGCCTCGACGGCCTTCTCCATGCCGGATTTGGTCTTGTTCTTAAGATCGGCAATCATGGCATCATTCTCCTTTGACCAGGGTCCCGATCGCCTCGCCGCAGACAACCTTGCGGATGTTGCCGCGCTGGTTCAGATCGAAGACGACGATGGGCAGATTGTTGTCCATGCACAGCGAGGTTGCAGTGGAATCCATGACCTGCAGGCCACGCTTGAGAACCTCCAGGTAGGTCAGCTGCTCGTAGCGCACCGCGGTCGGATCCTTGGCAGGGTCGGCGCTGTAGACGCCGTCGACCTTGGTCGCCTTGAGGATCACCTCGGCGCCAATCTCAGCGGCGCGCAGACTGGCGGCGGTGTCGGTGGTAAAGAACGGGTTGCCGGTACCGGCGCCGAAGATCACCACCCGCCCCTTTTCCAGATGGCGCACGGCGCGGCGACGGATGTAGGGTTCGGCAATCTCCTGCATTTCGATGGCCGACTGCACCCGGGTCACGACCCCCTGCTTTTCCAGGGCATCCTGCATCGCCAGGCTGTTCATCACCGTGGCCAGCATCCCCATGTAGTCGGCGCTGGCGCGATCCATCCCGGCTGACGACGCCGCCAGACCACGAAAGATGTTGCCACCGCCGATGACCAGCGCCACCTGCACGCCGAGGTCGACCACCTCGCGGATCTCGCCGGCAATGCCATTGATCACGTCCGGATCGATCCCGTAACCCTGGCGGCCGGCCAACGCCTCGCCGCTCAGTTTCAGCAGTATTCTCTTATAGCTGGGGGTGGCGACCATAGGTGGCTCCCGGGAACGTTGTTACTTGGTCATCGCGGCAACTTCGGCCGCGAAATTGTCTTCCTTCTTCTCGATCCCTTCCCCCAACTGGAAGCGGGTGAAGCCGGTCAGTTTGGCCGCGGCGCCGATTTCCTTGCCGAGGGCCTCGACCACCTTGCCGACCTTCTGGTCCGGATCGATCACGTAAGCCTGCTCGATCAGGCAGACTTCACCGTAGAACTTGTTGACCTGGCCGTCGAGAATCTTTTCGATGATATTGTCGGGCTTGCCGCTCTCCTTCGCCTTGGCGCGATAAATCTCCTTCTCGCGCTCGAGGACATCGGCGGGAACCTCGCCACGCTCGAGGTACTGCGGGTTGGCGGCGGCAACATGCATGGCGATCTGCCTGGCCAGGGCGGCAAGGCGGTCATCGGCCTTGTCACAGGCCAGTTCGACCAGCACGCCGATCTTGCCGGCGCCGTGCACGTAGCTGGCCACTGCGCCGGAAGATACGGAGCGGCGCGCAAAACGGCGAACGCTGATATTCTCCCCGATGGTGGCCACCTGGTGGGTCTGCTCCTCAAGCACCGTGCGGCCGGTACCGGGGAACGGCATGGCCAGCAGCGTGTCGAGATCGGCCGGGTTCTTTTCGAGCACCACCTGGGCGACCCCGTTGACAAACGCCTGGAACGCATCGTTCTTGGCAACAAAATCGGTCTCGGAGTTGATCTCGACCACGGCGCAGCAGGTTCCCTGGCCGGCCACCGCGACAAGCCCTTCGGCGGCGACACGACCGGCCTTCTTGGCGGCCGCAGCCAGCCCCTTCTTGCGCAACAGGTCGATCGCCTGCTCCATGTCGCCGCCGGTCTCATCCAGCGCCTTCTTGCAATCCATCATCCCGGCGCCGGTCTTGGCGCGCAGGTCAGCAACCATTCCTGCAGTAATATTGGCCATGTTTCTCTTCCTCCTCGCGTATTTATGGGGTAATCGTTGTATCGGGACGGTTTACGGTAAAAAGGCGGCCCGCTTCCGGACCGCCTTGTCAATACTGACTGCTCTCTGCTTACTCCTCGTCGGCCGAAGCATCAGCCGGTTCGGCTGCAGTCACTGCCTCGGCGACTTCCTCGGCAACTTCGCTCCCCAGATCGGCGCGCAGGTCGTCTTCACGGGCAGCACCACCCTCGATGCAGGCGTCGGCCATCTTCTGGGCGAAGAGGCGAATGGCGCGGATGGCGTCGTCGTTGCCGGGGATGATGTAGTCGATCTCTTCCGGATCGCAGTTGGTGTCGACGATCGCCACCACCGGGATGCCGAGCTTGCGGGCTTCCTTGACGGCGATGTTCTCTTTTTTCGGGTCGATGACGAAGATCGCGCCCGGCAGGCGGTTCATCCCCTTGATGCCGCCGAGGCTCTTCTCCAGCTTGGCGCGCTCGCGCTCCAGCTGCAGGGCTTCCTTCTTGGTGATCAGGTCGTAGGTTCCGTCCTGCGCCATGGTCTCGATCTTCTTAAGGCGGTCGATGCTGCGCTTGATGGTGGCGAAGTTGGTCAGCATACCACCCAGCCAGCGGTTATTGACGTAGAATTGGCCAGCGCGGTTGGCCTCCTCGAGGATTGCTTCCTGGGCCTGTTTCTTGGTGCCGACAAACAGAATCTTGTCGCCTTCCTGCACGGTCTGGCGCAGGAAATTGTAGGCCGACTTGAAGTACCGCACGGTCTTCTGCAGGTCGATGATGTAGATGCCATTGCGGGCGCCGAAGATGTAAGGCTTCATCTTCGGGTTCCAGCGACGGGTCTGATGTCCGAAGTGGACACCGGCTTCCAGCAGTTGTTTCATGGTGATCTGTGACATGACGCTCCGACTCCTTCTGGTGGTGGTTTTGGGCCTCCGCCCCCGTCATCCCTGCGGCCTTCCGGCACAACCGGACACCAAGCCGCACAGTCTGGGGACGTGCGTAGTAAAAATAGCGGGATTCTATACCACGCCACTCTTTGCCAAGGCAAGCGTTTTTTCCCGAAAACCAGGTTTACACAACCCGCCCCCTGCACTATGATGGCCGGCCATGAACCTCTCGCTGCTGAACCGCTATCTTTCCCGGGAACTGCTGGCCCCGACGCTGCTGTGTCTGGTGATCTTCACCCTGGTCCTGATCACCGGCCGACTGGTGCAGATCGCCGACCTGGTCATCACCAAGGGAGTCGACCTTGCCAGCATCCTCAAGCTGACGGCGTCCATGCTGCTCCCTTTTCTGGCCATAGCCCTGCCTCTCTCGTTCCTGATGGGATGCATGATCGGCATCGGCCGGATGTGTGCCGACAACGAGACCGTGGCCATGCGTGCCGCCGGCATCGGGCTCCCCCAGATCGGCAGGCCCCTGTTGCTGATCGCCGTGACCTTCGCGCTTATGACTGCCGTGGTTGCATGCTGGGCCGCTCCCTGGGGGAAAAAGGCTTTCAAGGCCACACTCGTCGAGATTGCCCGCAGCAAGGCCAGCGTCAGCCTGCAGAAACAGCAATTTATCAAGCAGTTTGTCAACCTGACGCTGTATACCGAACATCTCGATGAGCGCAGCGGCGAGATGGCCGGGGTTTTCATCATCGAGGCCCCCCCCGGACAGGACCAGCTGCTGATCATCGCCGACCGTGGCCGACTGGTCAGCGGTCTGCAAAACGAAACCCTGACACTGCAACTGGAGAATGGGACCATTCACCGCAAGGCGGCCAAGGGTGAGCGCAATGCCTATCAGGTGATTCGCTTTACCAATTACGAGATTCGCCCCGACCTCGGCTCAACCCCGTCGGCACCCAAATTTGCCCTGCGCAGCAGTCCCAATGAATTGCCTATGGCCAAACTCTGGGAAACCTCTGCCGGAGCGGGAGAAAAGTCCCTGGCGGCCCGTGGCGAACTGCACAACCGCCTGAGCGCCCCGCTGGCGCCACTCCTGTTTGCCCTGTTCATCCTCCCCTGCGCCATGCAAAACCAGCGTTCCGGGCGCAGCGGCGCATTTGTGACCGGCTTATTGATCTATCTGGTCTATTTTGTGAGCACCGCTCTTGCAGAAAAAGCCACGGCCACTCTCGGGGTCCACCCGTTCTTCTCCTTCTGGCTGCTCCATGCGGTTTTTTTCGCGGTGGGCCTTTACCTGCTGCGCCAGAGCGCTCTCGAACGTCCTGTTGTGTTTCTGGCATGGATCGACAGAGCCGTTGAGATCCTTCGCAACTTCCTGAGACGTCACGATGCGCACGCTTGACCGTTACCTGGCGACGTTGTTCGCACGCCACCTGGCGATCATCCTGGCCGTTCTCATCAGCCTCTACGGTTTGATCGAATTTGTCGAGAAAATCGACGATTTCATTGAAAATCAGGCCTCATTGCTCCACTATCTCCGCTATCCGCTTTACAACCTCCCCTTCATGCTCGAGCAGTCGCTCGCCATGTCGGTCCTGCTCGCCACCTTCATCACGATCGGACAGCTTTCCCGCTCCAGCCAGATCACGGCCCTGCGCAGTTGCGGAATCGGCCTCTGGCAGGCGACGCGCCCGCTCTTCGTTTGCGGAGGGCTGCTCTGTCTGCTGGCGCTTGTCTGCAGCTCCTGGCTGTCACCATGGTCGGCCCGCGAATCGCACTATATCCTTGCCACCGAGCTCAAGGGGAAAGAGCTGTCGGGGCGACAGGGACAAAACCTGTATTTTCGCGATCACCGCCGCATTATCGGCGTGAGCCAATCCTTCCCGAACCGCGGAGAGATCCATGGGCTCTCGCTGCTGGAATTCGACGAAGAATTCCAGCTGACGCGCCGAGTTGAAGCCGCCACCGCCCACCACCTGGAGGGAACCCGCTGGCTGTTGCGCGATGTCGTCGAACGCAGCTTCAACCCGAAGACCCAGGCGCTCGCCGGCTTTTTGAAATACCGGGAACTGTCTCTGGACCTGGGGCGGGAACCGGAAGAGATGGTGGATCTCTGGTACAAACCGCAGGAAATGTCTCTTGCCGAATTGTGGCGCCTGGACCAACAGCTCCAGGCTCAAGGGGGAGACCCCCTTCCCTACCGCGCCGAGTGGCTGCAACGGTTGGCCCGCACCTTTACCCCCCTGCTGATGGTGCTGATCGGCATCCCTTTCGCCCTCAATCGAGGCCGCAAAGCCAGCGTCGGGCTTGGTGTCGGCGTGAGCCTCGCCGTCTTTTCCGGTTACTTTGCCTGCCAGGCCGTCAGCATGGCGCTTGGCACGGCCGGCCTGCTCCCCCTCCCCCTCGCCGCCTGGACGGCCAACACCCTGCTGCTGCTGGTCGGCACCTGGCTGTTTTTGACCCTGGACAACTGAAAAAACAGGGGCTGGGGACTGGGGCCTGGCAACAACTTGTTACAAACCTCAAGCCGCAACACGAAACGGGGACGGAATGGGCTTCCGTCCCCGTTCAATTCTAAGTTTTCAACTTTTTTCCCCTTAGCTAGCCCCTCAGTCCCTAGCCCCAAATTAATACCGATAGTGCTCGGTCTTGTATGGCCCCTCCACCGGCACGCCGATATAACCGGCCTGCTGCTCGGTCAGGGTGGTCAGCTGGGCGTTGAGTTTTTTCAACTGTAGCCGTGCCACCTTCTCGTCGAGATGCTTGGGGAGGGTGTAGACCCCGACCGGGTACTTGCCGGGATTACTGAAAATCTCGATCTGGGCAATGGTCTGGTTGGCGAAACTGGAGGACATGACGTAGCTCGGATGGCCGGTGGCGCAGCCGAGGTTGACCAGGCGGCCCTTGGCCAGAAGGATGATGCGCTTGCCGTCGGGGAAGATCACGTGATCGACCTGCGGCTTGATCTCCTCCCAGCGGTACTTCTCGATGGAGGCCACGTCGATCTCGTTGTCGAAGTGGCCGATGTTGCAGACGATCGCCTGGTCCTTCATCTTCGCCATATGCGCGTGGGTGATGACATGGTAGTTGCCGGTGGCGGTGACAAAGATGTCGGCCTGGTCGCAGGCGTAATCCATCGTCACCACGCGGTAGCCTTCCATGGCCGCCTGCAGGGCACAGATCGGGTCGATCTCGGTCACCCAGACCTGGGCCGACAGCGCCCGCAGGGCCTGGGCGCTCCCTTTGCCGACGTCGCCGTAACCACAGACCACCGCGATCTTGCCGGCCACCATCACGTCGGTAGCCCGCTTGATGCCGTCGACCAGCGACTCACGGCAGCCGTAGAGGTTGTCGAACTTGCTCTTGGTGACCGAATCATTGACGTTGATCGCCGGAAAACGCAATTCGCCGCGTTCGTGCATCTGATAGAGACGGTGGACGCCGGTGGTGGTCTCTTCGGTGACGCCGCGGACTTCCGCCAGGCGCGTCGAGTACCAGACCGGGTCGCGGGTCAGCTTGGCCTTGATGGCGGCAAACAGGACCGATTCCTCCTCCGATCCGGGATGGTTGAGAACCGACGGATCGCGCTCCGCACGGGCACCAAGGTGCAAAAGCAGCGTGGCGTCGCCGCCGTCGTCGAGAATCATGTTGGAATAGCCGCCGTCCGGCCACTCGAAAATACGGTGGGTGTAGTCCCAGTACTCGGCCAGTGTCTCGCCCTTGACGGCGAACACGGCTGTCCCGGCAGCGGCAATCGCGGCTGCAGCATGATCCTGGGTGGAGAAGATGTTGCACGAGGCCCAGCGCACTTCGGCGCCGAGCGCCTGCAGCGTCTCGATCAGGACCGCGGTCTGAATGGTCATATGCAAGGAGCCGGTGATGCGCGCCCCCTTGAGCGGCTGGCTGGCGGCATACTCCTCGCGGATCGCCATCAGCCCCGGCATCTCGGTCTCGGCAATCTTGATCTCTCGTTTCCCCCAATCGGCGAGGGACAGGTCGGCAACGACAAAATCCTGCGGCATCATGAAAAAACTCCTTGATTGATCGTTCGATGGGTCTGTATACCCCCGTGACCCGGACGGGGCAAGCAAAAACACACAGGCAGAAAGCAACTCCCGCCTGCAATGTGATGTACGGCAATCAGAAGATGAGCGTGCTGCTGAATGTCCGCCCGGTGGTCACGTCGCGCAGTTGCAGACGCAGTTGCCTCGCGCTCGGCGCCTCTCCCGGGAAGAAAAGGAAACCGCGCCCCAGGTTGCCGGGCTCAACGATCCGGTTCTCAAGATCCTTGTTGGCG
>CAZRTZ010000004.1:38699-41621 GCA_964603155.1 uncultured Geobacteraceae bacterium
CCGTCCGAGGAACCGGCATCGGCACCCCCGTAGATGGCCCCGGCGGCGGCCCCGGCGGCCGCCCCCATCCCGGCGGCTTCCGCCACGTTGTGCCCGGAAAGGACACCGATGGCCGCACCGGCCAGGGCACCGGCAGCGGCCCCCCACATCCCCTTCTCGGCTCCGCCCTTGACGATGGTCGCATACTCGCTGCTCGACTCGACGCGCTGGTAGGTGGTCTTGCGGTCGAGCAGATTCCAGTAGGCGCCGGAAGCATCAACCAGGAAGGTCTGGTCGGCGACGATCTCAAAGCGTTGCGGGCCATGATTGTCAATCACCACCTGGACCGGCAGCAACCCGGCGCCGCGGATATCGAACCCGAACGCCGCCTTGGCCGCGCTTTTGTCAGCGTACTGCTCGGCGGCGACCTTCGCCCCGCCAACCTGCTGAACGTTGGCGATCTGGTCGGGCGGGCGGAACGGCACTTCGCGGCTTGCGTAGAAGGTGCACGCCGACAACAGGCTCACTGCCAGGAACAGTTTGGCGAACGAAATGGCATGTTTCATGGTGACCTCTCAAGGGTTTGATGAAGGAATTATACCATAGCACATCATCGGCTGCGCCATTGACTGCAAAACCACATCCAGGTCAGCAGTGCTGTCAGCAGGCGCCCCGGCGGGTGCGCGGTGAGCGGTTCGAACCAGCGGCGGAATCCGGTGACGACCTTCGTGGCCTGATCGACCGAGAGGTCGGCATTCCGTCGCACCGCCCGCCACAGGGCGATCTGCCAGGCGTTGCCACGCACGAACTCCCCGGTTCGATACCACAGGTGCAGGCGCGACCGCCACGACAGCTGCCGCAGCAACCGGTCGACCAGGCGAAAGTAAGGGGCAAGGTGCAGTGGCCTGGTGCGGTCCTGGGAACGGTAGATCTCCGGGGCCCGCAGCAGAGGCTCGTCCCAGCCGATCGTGGCAAAATTCATCAGCAGGGCATTCAGCGTCTGGCGCTGCCGAAACCCTTCGGTTTGAAAGCGGCGTGGTGAGGTGACAATCTCCGCCGGCAGCAGACGCCATCCGCCGAGCCGGCGGATCCGTTCGGCCAGCAGGGTGTCCTCCAAAACCGCCAGCCCCTCGCGAAAACCGCCCAGTTCCTCAAAAAAACCGGCCGGCAGCAAAAAGCCCTGATCGCCGTGGATCGTCCCGGCCAGGCCGAGCCGTGCCTTGACTTCGCAATAACGATAGGGCAGCGGATCATCCCGCTCCGTCACGGCAAAGCGCAAGGCGAAGCGGCCGGCCACCCGCAGAGAACCTGACGCGGCCAGACGGTCGAGGGCAGCGCGCAGGGCCACCGGATCGCCGATGCGGCTGTCGGCATGCAGGAAGAGCAGCCAGCCCCCCCGGGCACGTGCCGCACCGCGGTTGAGCTGGGAGCCCCGTCCGGGCGTTCCGCAAAGGATTTCACCCCTGAGGTCGAGGCGGTCAAGCTCCACGGCCGCCAGCTGCGGCGTGCCGTCGCGGGAACCGCCGTCGCTGATCAGCACTTCGAACTCGACTCCGGTCTGGGCGGCGAGATCGGCAAGTAAAAGCGGAATGGTTGCCGCCTCGTTCAGCGTCGGAATGACCACGGTCAGTTCCGGAGCTACCGCCTCACTCCTCACTCCTCACTCCTCACTCCTCACTCCTCACAAAAAAGGGGGGGACAGAATTCCATTCCGTCCCCCCTTCCCTGCCATTGCCCACGTGTTCAGGCGCAGCTTACAGCTTTGCCCACTCGCGCAGGGCCTCGACCTTGTCGGTCTTTTCCCAGGAGAACTCGGGGAGTTCCCGACCGAAGTGGCCGTAGGCGGCGGTCGCCTTGTAGATCGGCCGCAACAGGTCGAGCATGTTGACGATCCCCTTCGGGCGCAGGTCGAAGTGCTCGCGCACCACCTGGGTCATCTGCTCGTTGCTGAGCTTGCCGGTACCGAAGGTCTCGACCATGACGCTGGTCGGCTCGGCCACACCGATGGCGTAGGAGACCTGCACCAGGCAGCGCGTCGCCAGCCCTGCGGCGACGATGTTCTTGGCCACGTAGCGGCCGGCGTAGGCGGCCGAGCGATCGACCTTGGAGGGATCCTTGCCGGAGAAGGCCCCACCGCCGTGGGGTGCGGCCCCACCGTAGGTGTCGACGATGATCTTGCGTCCGGTCAGACCGCAGTCACCCTGGGGGCCGCCGATGACGAAACGGCCGGTCGGGTTCACCAGGTACTTGACCTTCCCTTTGACCAGCTCCGGCGGCAGCACCGGCTTGATGATCTCCTCGATGACCCCTTCGCGAATCTCCTCCATGTCGATGTTCGGCGCGTGCTGGGTGGAGATGACCACGGTGTCGATGGCAGCGGGCTTGCCGTCGACGTAACGCACCGTGACCTGCGACTTGGCATCAGGGCGCAGCCACCACAGCTGCCCGGTCTTGCGCAGCATCGACTGCCGCTCGACCAGGCGGTGCGAAAGATAGATCGGCAGCGGCATCAGCGTCGGAGTCTCGTCGACCGCGTAGCCGAACATCAGCCCCTGGTCGCCGGCCCCCTGGTCGAGACCGTCATCATAGGCGCGGTTGACCCCCTGGGCGATATCCGGGCTCTGCTTGTCGTAGGCGACCAGAACCGAACACCCCTTGTAGTCGATGCCGTACTCGGTATTGTCGTAGCCGATCTCCTTCAACGTTTCGCGGGCGACGCCGATGTAGTCGACGTTGGCGGCGGTGGTGATCTCGCCGGCCAGCACCACCAGACCGGTGTTGCACAGCGTCTCGGCCGCGATGCGCGAATGCTTGTCCTGCTTGATGATGGCATCGACGATGGCATCGGAAATCTGGTCGGCGACCTTGTCCGGATGCCCCTCGGAGACCGACTCGGACGTGAAGAGAAAATCCTGTGTGCTCATGAAACGACTCCTTGCGGAT
>CAZRTZ010000004.1:41721-54997 GCA_964603155.1 uncultured Geobacteraceae bacterium
TGACGATTGACGATTGACGATTGACGATTGACGATTGACGATTGACGATTGACGATTGACGAAAACTAGTCCCGGTGCAGCTTCAAGTCAAGAGATAACCGTTCACAACGCCGTGCCTTCGAAGATCTCCGGGAAGCGCTGGCGCAACTCGGCCTCCAGCGTTGTCACCACTTCGTGGGCGGTGGGCAGTTGCATGAGGCGGTCGAGCAGCGCCTGCATCTCCGCCATGCTGGCCTGACGCATCAGCCGCTTGACGCGCGGGATGGCGGCTGGATTCATCGACAACTCGGTAAAGCCGAGGGCGATCAATATCAGGGCATAGAGCTGCTCGCCGGCCATCTCGCCACAGATCGAGACCTCGATGCCCGCGGCACGCGCCGCACGACAGACCATGCGCAAGGCGCGCAACACCGCCGGATGCAGCGGTTCGTAAAGGTAGGCGACGTGCTCGTTGCCACGGTCGATCGCCAGGCAGTACTGGATCAGGTCGTTGGTCCCCACGGAGAAAAAGTCGACCTCGCCGGCCATGACTTCGGCCAGCAGGACTGCCGAAGGCGTTTCGACCATGATCCCCAGTGGCAACCGGCCGACCGCAACCCCTTCGTCAAGCAGTTCCTGGCGGTACTTCTCTAACAGATGCCGGCAGGCACGGATCTCCGCCACCCCGGAAATCATCGGGAACATCACCCGCAGATTGCCGTGGGCCGATGCGCGCAGGATCGCCCGCAACTGGGTACGGAACAGCGCCCCCTCCTTGAGCGAAAAGCGGACC
This sequence comes from uncultured Geobacteraceae bacterium, assembly GCA_964603155.1. GTDB lineage: Bacteria > Desulfobacterota > Desulfuromonadia > Desulfuromonadales > BM103 > VAUL01. The sequence goes on from CAZRTZ010000004.1 coordinate 42,494, forward strand.
GCACGCAACCCCATGGCCGGATTGAGCTCATCGAGCAGGTTCAATTCCGGGACGAATTTGTCACCGCCGACATCCAGGGTGCGGATCGTCACCGGATGGGGAGCCATCGCCTCGACCGCCGCCCGGTAGGCCTGATACTGGGCCTCCTCGTCGGGAGGTTCGGCGGAGGCCATGAAGAGAAACTCGGTGCGGAACAGACCGATCCCCTCGACGCCCTGCTGACGCGCAGTGCGGATCTCCTCGGCGATTTCAATGTTGCCGCGCAGCGCCACACTGTGCCCGTCGCGGGTCACTGCCGGGAGTTTGCGATAACTCTCCAGCTCTTTTTCCAGGTAGTCGTAGCGCTGTTTGCGGGCCAGGTACTCGCGGAACGTCGCCGCGGAGGGGTTGAGCACCACCGTCCCGGTCGAACCGTCGATGATCAGCGGCATGCCGGTCTGCACCTGGGTCGTCACGTTTTCCAGGCCGACCACCGCCGGGATCCCCAGGGAGCGGGCAACGATTGCGGTATGCGAGGTGCGCCCGCCGACATCGGTGACGAAGCCGATGACCTTGCTACGGTCGATCTGCATGGTATCGGCAGGGGAAAGGTCGTGGGCGACCACGACCACCTGCTCGCTCAGCCCCTTCAGGTCTTCGCGCACCTCCCCCAGGAGGTTGCGCATCAGGCGGTCACCGACGGAGTCGACATCGGAGCGCCGCTCGCGCAGGTATTCGTCTTCGATGCTGTCGAACATCTGCCGGAGCTTGCGCAGGGTGCGGCCCAGGGCCCCTTCGGCGTTGATCAGTTCGGAGCGGATCAACTCAAGGGTATCGTTGATCAGCATCTGGTCATCGAGGATCAGCAGATGGGTGTCGATAATGTAGATGTGCTCGCCGATGCGCTGGTCGCTGATCTGCGCCTTGACTTCGTGCAACTGGTTCCGGGCCTTCTCCACCGCAGCCAGGAAGACGGCGATCTCGGCTTCAACCTCCTGGGGGAGAATGCGCCGCTCGATCCCGGCCACCCGGGCCCGGTTGAGCAGGTGGCCGCGGGCAATCGCCACCCCCGGCGAGGCGCCAATGCCGATCAGGATCGTGTCCTGCGGGAGGTCAGAGCTCGCCGAAACCATCATTGATCAAGGCCCTGATTGCCTGCATCGCCTCGGCCGCGTCCTCTCCGCTGGTCGTGACCCGCAGTTGCGAACCGACCGGTGCGGCGAGCATCAGCAGCCCCATGATGCTCTTGCCGTTGACCTCTTCCCCTTCCTTGGCGACGGTCACGTCCGCCTTGAAACGGTTGGCCGCCTGCACCAGCTGCGCAGCGGCGCGAGCATGCAGCCCGAGGCGATTGATCAGCACGAAATCGGCGCTCTCGGTTGTTGGCATCGGTTACCCCTTGATAAGCATGGCCAGCCCCAGCAGGCCGGCAGTCGTCGTGAGGAGCAGAACGAAACTGGTGACACCGCGCCGGGCCAGCCCGGCATAAAGCAGAACGAGCGGAAGCAGCATTATCCCCCAGCCCACGGCGACCCCCTGCTGACTGCAGCCGCTTTCGACCAGCAGGGCACAGAGAACACCAAGGAGGATGATCGTTCCTGACTTGACGCGAATGGCGATATCGGGGAGGCGCAGCCGCTGGAGCGTCTCCACCGCGCCAACCCCTTGCCGGAAACCGATCAGCAGCCCACCGCAGCGGCAGAGCAGGTGCGGCAGGTTGTAGACCAGCAGCAGCACCAACGGCGCCCACAAAAAACCCTGGATGGCCAGCAGCAGGCCGATCACTGCCGCGAGAGGGCGAATCGCCCCCCAGAACAGGGCGTCCCCCATGGCCGCGTAGGGCGCCATCACCATCTGCTGAAAACCCGACCCATCCACCACCGCACCGGCATCTCCCTGACGGTCGGCTTCCAGGCGCAGCACGGTCCCCGTGACCCATGGCGCCAGATACGGATGCGTGTTGAAATAGGTCGTGTATCTCTCCAGCAGCTCAGGGGGCAATTGGCGACCATAGAGATGCCTGAGCCCCGGCAACAGCTGGTAGAGGAAACCGAGATTCTGCAGCCGGTCGAAATTCCAGCTGGCCTGCAGCAGAAACGACCGGCCGCAGCAGTGCAGCATGGTTGCGAACGGCAGCCTGACCGACATGGTCACCCCCTGACCAGGAGCAGCAACTGGGTGCAGCCGAAGGCCGCGCCGAACCAGACGTAGCCACGGCTGACATTCAGGGTGCCGAGCAGCACGGCGGCCCCGATCAGGGTAAAGCTGAGCTGCAGGCTCGCCCCCGCCTGTTGAATCGCCGCGAGCAGCGGCGATCCGGCCACGGCGAGCAACAACGTTCCACCGCCGACAATCACGGTACAGCTGAACAGGCTGGCCACTGCGAAATGAAGCAGCCCGGCCAGATGCAGCCGCTCGATGCGTCGGGCATCCCCTGCCGAGGCAGCAGCCAGAGCCAGGTTTTCCAGACGGCCGTTGGCACGCCGCACCCAGCGTTCGCCGTATTGTCCGACCAGACCGAGAGGGAGGGCGGTCAGCGTCGCCAGGAGCACTGTCGGGATGCCCGTCACGGCGAACTGCTGCTGCACCGTCAGAGTCAGAACCGTGGCCCCGATCGCCACCTGGGTGTCGTCCGGCGGGATGGCGGCCCCGACCGGCAGCCGGCCCAGCCAGAGCAGCTCCAGCAATATTCCGACCTGCAACCCCGCCAGCGGGATGCCGAGCAACCATCCGGTCAGGCTGGCTGCCACCAGCGGCCGGCAAACCATGCTTTGCAAAAACGCCACCCGGTCGAAGCCGAGCAGCACGGCGAGCGTCCCCGCCGTCAGGTACTCGCCCGTCCCCATGTCAGCCGCCCCCGCTGCGCAGCATCTGTTCCCACCCCTGCTCACGGTCGGCGGGGATGCACTGGGAGACGATGGTGACACCACAGGCCGCAACCTGACGAAGGTTGTCGATATCGTCCTGGTCGAGGGCAATGGTGCAGCTATAGCGATTCTTCCCCTCAGCGGTATGCATGTTGCCGAGGTTCAACCTGGTGTAGCCGATACCGAGGCGTTGCGCGCGCAAGGCATCGACGGAGTTGGCAAAGAGCAGCAGGACGCGTTTTCGTCCGGTATCGGGCAAGGCCAGGAAAGCGACGGCCTCCTCCAGGGTGCCAATCATGAGCTTGATGGAACTCGGTACCGCAGCCTGCATGATCATGCACTGCAACGGCGTACGGGCAACCTCGTCGTTGGCAACCACGATGCAATCCGCCTGGACATAGGGGACCCAGGCTTCCAGGACCTGGCCATGGATCAGACGGCTGTCGACACGAGTGAGCACCAGAGACATTTGAACCTCAGCCTTGCCGGGAGAGCAACTCGCCGGCCACCATGATCCCTTCGCGGGCCTGGTCTTTGAGAAACACGGCCAGTGCGGGCAAGCGGTGGCTGCTGCGATAGCTGAAGAATTTAAGCAGCATCGGCAGGTTGACGCCGGTGAGCAGTTCGACCCGTTCCGGCTCGAGGAGGGTCATGCCGATATTGCTCGGCGTACCGCCGAACATGTCGGTCATTACCAGCACCGCTTCGCAGCCGTTGCCAGCCTGTTCGATCGCCTGAAGCAGCCGTCCCCGCAACTCATCGGGAGGCTCGCCGCGCGACAAGCTGAGAGCCAGCGCAGACGGCTGTGCGCCGATGATCAGCTCCGCTGTCGCCAGGAGGGACTCTCCCAGCGTGCCATGTGTTGCCACCACCAGGCCGATCATGACGCCCCCCTGTTCAGATCACGATGGCTGACGTCCACGGCACAGCCGGTACCGAGCAGGTAAGGGCGCAACTCCTCGACGATGGCCACGCTGCGGTGACGCCCGCCGGTACAACCGACGGCCACGGTGAGGCTGCTTTTCCCTTCCTGCTGGCAGCGCGGCACCTGGAAGAACAGCAGCTGCCTGATCTGCTGCAAATAGCGCTGGCAGTCGGGCTGCCCCAGGACAAACTGGCTGACCGCGGGATCAAGCCCGGACAACGGCTTGAGTTCCGGAACGAAATGGGGGTTTTCCAGAAACCGCACGTCGAAGACCAGGTCGGCTTCGAGCGGCAACCCGTAGCGGAAACCGAAGGAGAGCAGATGGATGGGCAGACTGCCGGCAGCGGCCTCAGGACCGAACACCACGCTCAACACCCGCTGGCGCAGCTGGTGGACATTGGTCGCGGAGGAATCGATCACCACTGTCGCCGCGCGCTTGAGCTCGACGAGCATGTCCCGCTCACGGGCAATCGCGGCGGCTATCCCCTCGTGCTGCGCCAGAGGGTGACGGCGGCGGGTTTCGGAAAAACGTCGCATCAGCTCGGCATCGGCCGCCTCGAAGAAAAGAATTTCCAGAGACTGGCCGGTCGCCTGCAGACCGGCGAGAATTTCGTAGGCGGCGCTGAGAAAGTCGCGCCCGCGGGCATCGACGACCACGGCGACATGCCGGTAGCCGCGGTCGGTCAAAGCGAGGAATTCAGGGAGCAGCGGCAGCGGCAGGTTGTCGACGACGAAGAAGCCGGCATCTTCGAGAGCCCGGGCACCGGTACTCTTGCCCGAACCGGAGAGCCCAGTCAGGATGACCAGACGGCGACTCACTCCAGATTGCTCCCGATGATGGTGTGGGCATGCAGACGGGCCGCTTCGGCCATGCGCTGCTCAAGGCGGGCCTCGAACTCGACGGCACTGTGGTAGCCCATCTCCTTGAGCAACTGGTTGCGTGCCGCCACTTCGACGATCCCGGTCATATTGCGTCCCGGCCGCACCGGCAGGGTCAGGATCGGCAGCTTCACGCCGAGCAGTTCGTAATGGCGATCCTCGATGCCGAGCCGGTCGTATTCGGCACCGTCCTGCCATTCGGCCAGTTCGATGACCAGGTCGATCTTCTTGCGCTCGCGAATCGCCGCCACACCGAACAGATGCTTGATGTTGATGATCCCCAGCCCCCGGATCTCCATGTGGTAGTGGAGCAGGTCGCTCCCCTCGCCGAAAAGCACCGCCGGGTACTTGAACCTCACCTTGACCACGTCGTCGGCCACCAGGCGATGCCCGCGCAGCACCAGATCGAGGGCGCATTCGCTCTTGCCGATACCGCTCTTGCCGATGAGCAGCACGCCGACGCCGAGGACATCGACCAGGACACCGTGGACCGTGGTCTGCGGTAGCAGACGTTCCTCGAGATACTGGGTGATCAGGGTAATGAAGGTTGAACTGACATGGTGGGTACGCAGCAGGGGGATGCCATGACGTTCCACGGCCGCAAGCAGCTGCGGCTGCGCCGTCAGCCCCTTGGTGATGATGAAGCAGCAGATTCCCAGGGCGCAAAGCTGTTCGAGGTTCTGCGCAGCGCGGTCCGCATCGCTGGCGATGATCTCGTCGAGGTAGGTCAGCTCGGTGGAACCGAGAATCTGAATCCGGTCCGGATGAAGGTTGTTGGTGTAGCCGGCCAGTGCCAGGCCGGGCTTCTGGATGCGCGGCATCTGCACGACCCGCGCGAGTCCACCTTCCCCGCCAAGCAGTTCAAGGTCGAGGCCGGCTTCTTTCTCGGCAAGCAGGTCGGCAATGCTGAGCTTCGCCATGGGCTAAAGCTTTTCTTCCTCTTCGGCAATGATCTGGTAAATCTGCTGCCGGTCCCTGGCACCGCGCAGGCGCTCTCGCACTTGCGACCCCTTGAGGAGTTTGGAAATGCGCGCCAGCGTCTTGAGGTGGGCACCTGCGGCATCTTCCGGGGCGATCAGGAGAAAAAACAGGCGGGCCGGCTTGCCATCCATGGCATCGAACTCGACCCCCTTCTCGCTCAGGCCGAAGGCGATCAGCTGGCTGTCGAGGTTCCTGAGCTTGCCGTGAGGGATGGCCACCCCGTCACCGATCCCGGTACTGCCAAGACGTTCGCGCTCCTGCAGGACCCGCAGCACCTCGGCCCGATTCAGCGCGGGGTTGGCGGTCAGCAGGGCATCGGTCAGTTCTGCCAAGACTTCGTTTTTGCTTCCGCCCTGAAGCTCCGCCACGATGGCGGCCGGGTCGAGCAACTCGGCGATCTTTACGGACATGCGTCTCTTTCTGGCGGCAGCGCCAAAAGGATTGGCGGCAGACGGGCGTGTCGCCCATGTGCCGCCAAGCGATTCTGCCTCAGACCTGCGGGACAATCAAGCCGTAATTGCCGTCCCGACGCCGGTAAACCACGTTGATCCCGGAAGAGCTGGCGTCGGTGAAAACAAGGAATTCCTTGTCAAGGAGATCCATCTGCATCACCGCCTCTTCGACCGACATCGGTTTGACATGAAAGGTATCGGTCTTGATGATGACCGGCTCGGGATGTCCTTCGTCGATGCTCTGCGCGGCAAACACGGTCTTGGCCACCTGGCGCTCGCCGCCGGTCAACGGCTTGTGCCGCTTGATCTTGTCCTTGTAGCGCTTGAGCTGGCTTTCGAGTTTATCGACCACGCCGTCGATTGCGGCATACATGTCCTCGGTCTGATCGGCCGCCTTGATGGTAATCCCCTTGGCGACCAGCGTCACTTCGATCTTGTGACGAATCTTCTTCTCGACCGACAGCGCCACCTGCGCATCGACCGGCTCGTCGATGTACTTCTTGACCCGCAGCAGCTTCTCTTCCACGTAGCGGCGCACCGGCTCGCTGCTCTCCATATGACGGAACGTGACGTTGATTCGCATGTTTTCAACCTCCTGATGGCTATGAACGTCCGGAACGATCCGAACTGCTTGATTCTAATTATACCCGCTATTGGCCGGCACGCCAGCAGCGCCCGGTGACTTCGGGGAACGTTTCAGAAGAGGCGGCGGCGCTGGCTCGATGACCCCACGCCCAGCATCTCGCGGTACTTGGTGACCGTGCGCCGGGCGATGTCAATCCCCTGTTTGTGCAGCAGTTCGACGATTTTCTGGTCGGAGTGCGGCTTGCGCGGGTTTTCGTTGGCAATGATGTCGCGCAGCTTGCTCTTGACGCTTTCCGACGCCACCGCATCGCCTTCGGTCGTATTGATCCCGCTGTTGAAGAAGTACTTGAGTTCGAACAACCCCTGCGGTGTCTGCACATACTTGTTGGTCGTGACACGGCTGACCGTCGATTCATGCATCTCGATGTCTTCGGCCACATCGCGCAGCACCAGGGGTTTGAGGTACTCGACCCCGCGCTCGAAGAAGTCGCGCTGGAACTTGACGATGCTCTTGGTCACCTTGTAAATGGTGCGCTGCCGCTGATGGATGCTCTTGATCAGCCACAGGGCCCCACGCAGTTTCTCCTGGATATATTCCCCGGCCTTGGCATCGAGCGCCACGGCCCCGGAGAGGGCGCTGCGGTAGAACGAGTTGATCCGCAGATTCGGCAGCCCTTCGTCGTTGAGCACGACCACGTATTCATCGCCGATCTTGTAGACGAAGATATCGGGGATGACATAGTGGACCTCGCTCTCCCCGTAATGGCTGCCCGGACGCGGATCGAGTTCACTGATCAGCTTGGCGGCGGCCAGGACTTCTTCAAGCGAAACCTGCAGCGCCCTGGCAATCGCCTGATAGCGCCGGTTCTCCAGCGCCTCGACGTGCTCCTTGAGCAAGGTTTCGACCAGCGTCCCCTGCATGCCGAGTTGTTCGACCTGGCGCAGCAGGCACTCTTGCAGGGAGCGCGCCGCGACCCCGGCGGGGTCGAATTCCTGAATGATGCGCAGGACCCGCTCGACGGCGGCACCCGAACTGTTGACCTGCCCGGCAATCTCATCGGTGGTCGCCTGCAGGTAACCGTCCTCGTCGAGGTTGCCGATGATTTCCTCGGCGATCAGCCGGTCGTGCCCCTCGATGTGTGACAATCCCAGCTGCCAGAGCAGGTGATCCTGCAGCGATGGCGTGCGGGTCAGCAGGTTCTCGTAGGAGGGGCGTTCGTCGTCCTCTTCGTAATTGTCCGCGGTCGTGCCACCGACGCTGTAACTCTCCAGATAGGTGCGCCAGTCGATCTCGCCGAAGTTGTCCCGATCCCCTTCGACCTCGCGCATCTCCTCCGCGGGGGGCTCCGGAACACTCTCGATTTCGCCGGACAGCTCTTCAATTTCGAGAAGATCCTCGGGTGTTTCCTGCCCCTCCTCCAGCACCGGGTTCTCTTCCAGCTCGGTCCGCACCACATCCAGCAATTCCATGCGGGAAAGCTGCAGCAGCTTGATCGCCTGCTGCAATTGCGGCGTCATCACCAGCTGCTGGCTGAGCTTGAGTTGTTGGCGGATTTCCAGAGCCATAAAGGTCTCGACCGGTTACAGGCGGAACTGCTCGCCGAGATAGATTGCCCGTGCGCGTGGGCTGGCCGCGATCGCCTGCGGCACGCCCTCCTCGAGGATTTTCCCCTCGTTGAGAATATAGGCCCGATCGCAGACACCCAATGTCTCGCGGACGTTGTGGTCGGAGATCAGGATGCCGATGTTGCGCCCCTTGAGTTGGGCGATAATCTGCTGGATATCGAGCACCGCAATCGGATCGATCCCGGCAAACGGCTCGTCGAGCAGGATGAAGTGCGGCTCGAGCACCAGGGCCCGGGCGATTTCGGTGCGCCGCCGCTCACCACCCGACAGGGCGTAACCGTAGGTTTTCGCCACGTGGGTCAGGCGGAACTCCTCAAGCAGCTGGTCCTTGCGACGCTGCCTGGCCTGGCGATCCTTTTCGATCGTTTCCAAAATCGCCAGCAGATTCTCTTCAACCGTCAATTTGCGGAAGACCGATGCTTCCTGGGGCAGATAGGAAATCCCCTGGCGCGCCCGCTCATGCATCGGCACCGCAGTCATATCCCGGTCGTCGAAGAGCACCTGCCCGGCATCCGGTCTGACCAATCCGACCATCATGTAGAACGAGGTGGTTTTACCGGCCCCGTTGGGGCCCAGCAACCCGACCACCTCGCCGGCCGCCACCTCGAGGTCGACCTGGTCAACTACCTGGCGTCCCTGGTAGTTCTTGCACAGGCCGCGCGCAACCAGCCGGTGGCTCAATGCCCGTTCTCCTTGCGGGGCTGGAACACCGCGTTGACCCGGCCGCTCCGGCTGGCCTGCACCACCGCCCGCCGCTCCTTCATGAACAAGGTAATCTGGTGGCCCTTGACCGTACTCCCTTTCTCGGTGACCTGCGGATCGCCGGTCAGCAAAATCCGCTCCTGGTCGCGAAAGAAATCGGCACGCTCGCTGGTCGCCACCCGGTCCCCCTGGACGATGCGCACGTTCCCCTCGGCGACCACCCGGTCGACGTCACCACCCTGGGCGGCATAACGGACCGTCAGACGGTCGGCGTAGATGGTCGCATCCCCCTGTTTGGCCACCGCGTTGCCGATGAACATCATCAGCCGCGCGTTGTCATCGGCATCGAGACGATCCGAGGTGATTTCGATCGGCTCCTTGCTGCCGGTCAGCGGCGTATCGGACGGCGCGGCCGCCAGACCCGGCACAACCCACAGCATGACCAGAAGCAGAACCGGTACAACATGCCTCATAACCACTCCCACTAGCTTGACTTCCGCGACACGACCGCGTGGACCCGGTGAAGAATTTGCACCTTGCGGCCGGCCAGGTCGACCCGCAAGCCGACACCGTCCAGGGTCAGATCGCGGCCCGTCAAGCGAACCGGATCCTCGGTGCGAATCATGCCGTCCTGCTGCTTGTAGCGCAGCGAAGACGACTGCAAGGTGTAGCCGTCACGATGGAGCAGCGTCACGCCGTCGCGAACCTCGATCTCCGAATAGTCGTTGCTCAGCTGGCCGCTGCGGGCCTTGAGATCGCCCAGTCGCTCGCCGTCCTCATCAAAGAAGGTCAATTCCAGATCCTTGACCATCGTGAGCCTGCTCTCGGCCTGGTGTTCGGCACGGCTGGCCACCAGGCGCCAGCGCGCGATCCCGCCCTCGGTGTGGGTGTAATCGATCTTCTGCAGAGCCAGATTGACCCCCGAGGGGAGTGTCGGCGCCGCGACCGTAACGACCACCTGAGGCTGATAGCGCATGGCCACCACGGCCGCCAGCACGGCCGCAAGGCCAACGGCCAGGAGCAGCAACAGGTTGCGCAGTTTGAACAACGAACTCATCTCGACGAAAAATATACCACTGCAGAGAGAGGCTCCACAAGGAAAACCTGAGGAGTTGGCATAAGAATTGAAGATCAGGCGGGCGGGGTGAAATAACGGCCGGCGACACCTTCCCAGCGGCCGGTTTCCTTAAGCAGCAGATCACAAATCTCCCGGACGGCGCCGCGACCGCCGGGCTGCCTGGTCACATAATGGACGTAAGGCTTCAGCTCTTCGATGGCGTCGGCCACCGTCGCGGCAAAACCGACCCGGCGCAGGATCGGCAGATCGGGGAAGTCGTCGCCCACATAGGCGACCTGCTCGGCCGTCAAGCCGGTCCTGGCAAGAATTTCCTGAAACGGCACCAGCTTGTCCTTGGCTCCCTGATAGACCAGCTCGATCCCCAGTTCACTGGCACGCCGATCGACCACTGCCGACTGGCGGCCGGTGATGATGCCGACCCGGAACCCGGCACGCTGCAGCAGTTTCAGCCCGTGCCCGTCCTTGACATCGAACGCCTTGGTCTCGCCATCCCGATCGTCGTAGATGATCCGCCCGTCGGTCATCACGCCGTCGACGTCGAGCAGCAGCAGACGGATCTTCTCCAGACGCGCGCGCATCAGACCACCCCGGCCCGCAACAGGTCGTGCAGATGGATGACGCCAACCGGCACCCGCGCGCTGTCACTTTCGAAAACGAACAGCGAGGTAATCGAATATTCTTCCATGCGTTGCAGAGCCTTGGCCGCCAGATGGGTCCGCAGGATCCGCTTCGGCTGACGGTTCATGAACTCGCTGATCGGCCGATGCAGCAGTTCGACACCTTTCTCGATGGTCCGGCGCAGATCGCCGTCGGTAAAAACCCCCACCAGGTTGCCGTCGTCATCGATGACCCCGGTCAGCCCGAGCTTCTTGCTGGTGATCTCGTAGAGGGCGTCCTTGAGGGCGGTCTCCGGCCGCACCAGCGGGATCGCATCGCCATCGTGCATCAGATCCTCGACCCGCAGCAGCAACCGCTTGCCGAGCGCTCCGCCCGGATGATAGAGGGCAAAGTCCTCTTCGCGGAAGCCGCGCTCCAGGAGCAGGGCGACTGCCAGGGCGTCGCCCATCGCCAGGGTGGCGGTCGTGCTGGCTGTCGGGGCCAGCTGCAGCGGGCAGGCCTCCTCCTTCACGGAGATGTCGAGAAAAACATCGCCGGCGCGGGCCAGGGTGCTGTCGGCCTTGCCGGCCATTGCGATCAGCGGCAACCCCATGCGCTTGATCACCGGCAGAATGCGGGTCAGCTCTTCGGTTTCGCCGGAGTTGGACACGGCGATCACCACGTCCCCTTTGGCCACCATCCCCAGATCGCCGTGCACCCCTTCGGCGGGGTGCAGGAACAGCGCCGGGGTGCCGGTCGACGCCATGGTCGCTGCGATCTTCTGGCAGATCAGCCCGGACTTGCCCATGCCGGTAATCACGACCCGCCCGCTGCAGTCGAGGATCATCTCCACGGCGCGTTCAAATTCGCCGTTGATCCGGTCGGTGAGGGCCTCGACCGCTTCCGATTCGATGCGCAGGACCTTGCGTGCCGCTTCGAGGATCTTGCTCACGACGCCAGCCCCTCCTTGACAATCGCATCGATGGCCAGCACCTGGCGCAATTGCGCCTCGACCTGGTCGAGGGGGAGGCTGTTCGGCCCGTCGCACAGGGCCCGGTCGGGATCTTCGTGGACCTCCCAGAAGAGCCCGTCGATCCCGGTCGCCACCGCCGCACGGGAGAGGGCGCCGACGAACTGGCGCTGCCCCGCGGAAGAGGTGCCGGCACCGCCGGGAAGTTGGACCGCATGGGTGGCGTCGAAGATCACCGGGCAGCCGGTCTCGCGCATGATCGGCAGGGAGCGCATGTCGACCACCAGGTTGTTATAGCCGAAACTCGCACCACGCTCGGTCAGGAGGATATTGCGGTTGCCGACCGACTCCAGCTTGCCGACCGCATTTTTCATATCCCACGGTGCGAGAAACTGCCCCTTCTTGACGTTGACCACTTTGCCGGTGGCGCCGGCGGCAGCCAGAAGATCGGTCTGCCGGGAGAGAAACGCCGGGATTTGCAGGACATCCAGCACCTCGGCGGCCGGAGCGACCTGGCTGATATCGTGTACATCGGAGAGAACCGGCAGACCGGTCTCGCTTTTGACCCTGGCCAGGATCTTCAGCCCCTCGTCCATTCCCGGACCGCGAAACGAGGTGACCGAGGTGCGGTTGGCCTTGTCGTAGGACGCCTTGAACACCAGCCCGACATTGAGCCGCGTCGCCATCTCCTTAAGCAGCGCGGCGGTACGCAGAGTATGCTCGAGAGACTCGATCACACACGGCCCGGCAATCAGCACCAGCGGCCGGCCACCACCGAAGACGACGTCGCCGACACGAACTTCGCGCACCATCTGCCTACCCTTTCCGCGCCTGCCGGCAGGCGCGGAAAGGGTAGGCAGATG
>CAZRTZ010000004.1:55007-94103 GCA_964603155.1 uncultured Geobacteraceae bacterium
TCTAGTACGGTCTCGTGGGCTCGGAGATGTGTATAAGAGACAGAGGTCCTCCTTCACAAAGGTGCCCGAAACCACCAGACCGCACCCTTGCAGTTTCTGCCGATAGGCGTTGTTGAACTCGAAGCGGTGACGGTGGCGCTCGCTGATCTCGTCATCGCCGTAGATGCGGCGGGCCAGAGTCTGGGGGGCCAGGGAGCAGAGGTAGGCGCCGAGGCGCATCGTGCCGCCTTTGCCTTTCACCGTCTTTTGCTTCTCCATGATGTGGATCACCGGATTTTTCGCCTCCTCCTTGAACTCACTGGAGTGGGCGTCATCGATGCCGCAGACATTGCGGGCGAACTCGACCACCGCCATCTGCATGCCGAGACAGATGCCGAAAAACGGCACCTTGTTTTCTCGGGCATAGCGGATCGCGGCGATCTTCCCCTCGCTGCCACGCTCACCGAAGCCGCCGGGGACGAGGATGCCGTCGATGTCGGCGAAAGTGTCGCCGATCCCGTGCCGCTCCAGCGACTCGGAATCGACATACTTGAGGTTGACCCGGCAGTTGTTGCCGATGCCGCCGTGAATCAGCGCCTCGGAGAGGGATTTGTAACTTTCGGTCAGGTCGACATACTTGCCAACGATGGCGATAGTGACCTCGGCGGCCGGTTCCTTGACCCTTTTGACGATCCGCTCCCAGGCCGAAAGATCCGGAGCCTTCGTCCAGATATTAAGGAATTCGACGATGCGCTCGTCGAGCCCCTGCTCGTGAAAGGCGAACGGCACCTCGTAGATCGTCTCGACGTCGCGCGCGGTGATCACCGACTCCTCGCGAACGTTGCAGAACAGGGCGATCTTCCCCTTCATGTCGCGGGGGATCTCGCGATCGCAGCGGCACAGCAGGATGTCGGGCTGGATGCCGATCTCGCGCAACTCCTTGACCGAGTGCTGGGTCGGCTTGGTCTTCAGCTCACCGGCAGTGCGGATGTAGGGGACCAGGGTCAGGTGGATGTAAAGGACATTCTCGTAGCCGCGATCGGTGCGGAACTGACGGATCGCCTCCAAAAACGGCAGCGATTCGATGTCGCCGACGGTACCGCCAACCTCGACGATGGCAATGTCGGCATCCTCGGCGTTGGCGAGGATCTTGGCCTTGATCTCGTTGGTGATGTGCGGGATGACCTGCACCGTACCGCCGAGATAGTCGCCGCGGCGCTCCTTCTGAATGACCGTGTCATAGACTTGGCCGGTGGTGAAGTTGGAGCGGCGCGACAGGTTGGCGGTGGTGTAGCGCTCGTAATGACCGAGATCGAGATCGGTCTCGGCGCCGTCGTCGGTGACGAACACCTCGCCGTGCTGGAACGGGCTCATGGTTCCCGGGTCGACGTTGATGTAGGGGTCCATTTTCTGCATGGCGACGCGCAGCCCCCGCGCTTCCATGAGGGCGCCGATGGAGGCCGCCGCCAGCCCCTTGCCGAGGGACGACACCACGCCGCCGGTGATAAAAATAAATTTGGTTTTCATGATGACTCCTCGCGAGACTGGCAACACCATTTAAATCAGGAGATAGTACACCGGTGAGGCCAGCTTGAAAACCATTTTTACGCTTCGCCATTTTTACGCCCCGCAAATAACTCTTGACTTGAGTAAAGCGGTCAAGTATAGGTATCACTATAAAATCTATTTAGTCGATAGACAATATGATTTCCAAGAAAACGAAATATGGGCTACAGGCCGCATTACTCCTCGCGCAGGAATATGGGCAGGGACCGCTACTGATTTCTGACCTGGCGCATCGGGGAAAGATTCCGAAGAAATTCCTGGAATATATCCTCCTTCAACTCAAGAACGCCGGCGTGCTGCAAAGTCGCAAAGGGAAGGGCGGAGGCTATGAATTGGCCAAGCCCCCCGCCGAGATCAGCGTGGGACGGGCCATTCGCGCGCTGGAAGGTTCTTTGGCGCCGGTGGCCTGCGTCAGCGAGACGGCTTACCAGCGATGTACCGAGTGTGACGAGGCGACCTGCGGCATTCGTCTAGTAATGAAAGACGTGCGTGATGCCATGGCAGGGATCCTCGATCACACGTCACTCCAAGACATGTTGAATCGTTCCGAAGACGAGAGAAGGAAACTGCAAGGGGTAGTCGACTTTCAGATTTGAAGCCGGCAAAAAAAATTAATCCAACAGTCTATATAATTGACAGCCTAAACAGAGAGGAGAAACGGTCATGTTGAAAAGAAGTTTACTGCTGATTGCCGCAACGCTGCTGCTCACGACGGGGAATCTAGTTGCCGCCGAGGTTTCCCTGCTCAACGTCTCCTACGACCCGACCCGCGAGCTGTACGTCGAGTTCAACACGGCCTTTGCCAAACACTGGCAGGCCAAGACCGGCGATACCGTCACCGTCCAGCAGTCCCATGGTGGCTCCGGCAAGCAGGCCCGGGCGGTGATCGACGGCCTGGAAGCCGACGTGGTGACCCTGGCCCTGGCCGGCGACATAGACGCCGTCGCCGAGAAGGGCAAGCTGCTGCCGGCCGACTGGCAAAAGCGCCTGCCGCACAACAGCGCCCCCTACACCTCGACCATCGTCTTCCTGGTGCGCAAGGGGAACCCCAAGGGGATCAAGGACTGGAACGACCTGGCCAAACCGGGGGTAGCGGTGATCACCCCCAACCCGAAAACCTCGGGAGGGGCCCGCTGGAACTACCTGGCGGCCTGGGGCTATGCCCTGAAGCAGAAGGGCAGTTCGGAAGCCACCGCCAAGGATTTCGTCACCGCCCTGTACAAGAACGTGCCGGTGCTCGATTCCGGGGCGCGTGGCTCCACCACCACCTTCGTGCAGCGCAGCCTCGGCGATGTCTTCATCTCCTGGGAGAACGAGGCATTCCTGGCGGTCAAGGAGTTCGGCGCCGACAAGTTCGAGATCATAGTGCCGTCCGTGTCGATTCTGGCCGAGCCGCCGGTGACGCTGGTCGACAAGGTGGCCGACAAGCGCGGCACCCGCAAAGTGGCCGAAGCTTACCTGAACTATCTCTACACTCCGGAAGGTCAGGAGATCGCCGGCAAGAACTTCTATCGGCCGCGCCTGAATGAGGTCGCGAAGAAGTACGAGAAGCAGTTTCCGAAGATCATTTTGTTTACCATCGACGAACTGTTCGGCGGCTGGACGAAAGCCCAGAAGACCCACTTCGCCGACGGCGGCGTGTTCGACCAAATCTATACACCGGGCCGATGAAAAGCGCCCGTCTGCGGCGTTGCCGGCCACCCTCGTCGCTGCGACGTACCCAGCGGGTACGCCTCACTCCTCGCACGACCGGCGCCTTGCATCCAGACACTTTTAATCAGGCCTGCAACATTCTACCCAAAGATGGGGCGGCCTAAATGGCCGCCTCCACAGGAAACAAACAATGAAGAGTTTCCGCCTCAAACAACCCAGCGTCCTTCCGGGCTTTAGCCTGACCCTCGGCTACACGGTCTTCTATTTGAGCCTGATCGTGCTGCTGCCGCTGTCGGCATTGTTCTTCCGTACCGCCACGCTGGGCTGGGAGTCGTTCTGGGCGATCGTGAGCGATCCGCGCGTGGTGGCTTCGTACAAGCTAACTTTCGGCGCTTCCCTGGTCGGGGCGCTGATCAATGCGGTGTTCGGCTTCGCCGTCGCCTGGACGCTGGTGCGCTATTCGTTTCCGGGAAAAAAGATTGTCGATGCCATGGTCGATCTCCCCTTCGCCCTGCCCACGGCGGTGTCGGGGATCGCCCTGACGGCGATCTACTCCCCCAACGGCTGGCTCGGCCAATATTTGGAGCCACTCGGCATCAAAGCGGCCTTCTCGCCCCTGGGGGTGACCATTGCCCTGACCTTCATTGGCCTTCCCTTCGTGGTGCGCACCCTGCAACCGGCGCTGGAAGATCTCGACAACTCGGTCGAAGAAGCGGCGGCCAGCCTAGGGGCCAATCGAATACAGACCTTTGTCAGGATCATCCTGCCGACCATTCTGCCGGCGCTGCTGACCGGTTTTGCACTGGCCTTTGCCCGGGCCCTGGGCGAATACGGCTCGGTAGTCTTCATCTCCGGCAACATGCCGATGCAGACCGAAATCACCGCCCTGCTGATCATCACCAAGCTGGAGCAGTTCGACTATCCGGGCGCCACCGCCATCGCCCTGGTGATGCTGGTCGCTTCTTTCGCCATCCTCCTCTTCATCAACCTGTTGCAATGGTGGAGCAGCCACCGCTACCGGGCGGGAGCCTGATCATGGCCGGACCAATCGCCTTGCGCACCCACTCATCGGAATCCGCCGGTGCCGCGACGGCAAGCCCCTGGACCAAGGGACTGCTGATCGCCATAACCTTAAGTTTTCTGGCCCTGTTCCTCTTCGTTCCGCTGGCGGCGGTCTTCACCGAGGCGCTGCGCAAGGGGTGGGAGGCCTACCTGGCAAGCTTCAACGATCCGGCCGCCCTGGCGGCGATCAAACTGACGCTGTTAACAGCCGCCATCGCCGTGCCGCTCAACCTGGTGTTCGGCCTGGCGGCGGCATGGGCCATCGCCAAGTTCAACTTTGTCGGCAAGAACCTGCTGATCACCCTGATCGACCTCCCCTTCGCCGTCTCGCCGGTGATCTCAGGACTGATCTACGTGCTGATTTTCGGCTTGCAGGGATGGCTGGGGCCATTCTTGGCAGAGCACGACCTGAAGGTCATCTTCGCCGTGCCAGGGATTGTGCTGGCCACTATCTTCGTCACTTTCCCGTTTGTCGCCCGCGAGCTGATCCCGCTGATGCAGGAGCAGGGTTCCGAGGAGGAGCAGGCCGCCCTCTCCCTGGGCGCCAGCGGTTGGCAGACCTTCTGGCGGGTGACGCTGCCCAACGTCAAGTGGGCGCTGCTCTACGGCGTGATCCTCTGCAACGCCCGGGCAATGGGCGAGTTCGGCGCCGTGTCGGTGGTCTCCGGCCACATTCGCGGCAAGACCAACACCATCCCGCTGCACGTGGAGATTCTTTACAACGAGTACAACTTCGTTGCGGCCTTCGCCGTGGCCTCGCTCCTCGCGATTCTGGCGCTGCTGACCTTGGCCGCCAAAAGCCTGGTCGAATGGCAGGTGCGTAGGCAGGCAGAAACCGACCTTGAGCCGACGACGGCAGAGGAGTAGGACATGAGCATCGAAATTCGCAATGTCACCAAAACTTTCGGCACGTTCACGGCCCTGAACGATGTCAGCCTGCTCGTCCCCAACGGTGAGCTGGTCGCCCTGCTCGGACCAAGCGGTTCGGGAAAGACCACCCTGCTGAGAATCATTGCCGGGCTGGAGCAGCCCGATACGGGGCACGGTTCGATCCGTTTCCACGACGAGGATGTGGTCGACCGCAGCGTCGGTGATAGGCAGGTTGGTTTCGTCTTCCAGCACTATGCCCTGTTCCGGCACATGACGGTCTTCGAGAATATCGCCTTCGGCCTGCGGGTTCGTCCGCGCCAGACCCGCCCTGGAAAGAACGAGATCCGCGACCGCGTGCAGGAACTGCTGCGACTGGTGCAGTTGGAGGGGTTGGGCAGCCGTTTCCCCTCCCAGCTCTCCGGCGGCCAGCGCCAGCGTGTGGCCCTGGCCCGGGCCCTGGCGGTGGAACCCAAAGTGCTGCTCCTCGATGAGCCATTCGGGGCTCTGGACGCGAAGGTTCGCGCTGAACTGCGCCGCTGGCTGCGTCGGCTGCACGACGAGATCCATGTCACCAGCGTGTTTGTCACCCACGACCAGGAAGAGGCGCTGGAAGTCGCCGACAAGGTGGTGGTGATGAACCAGGGGCGCATCGAGCAGATCGGGCCGCCGGCTGAAGTCTACGACAATCCGGCGAACCCGTTTGTCTATAGCTTCCTCGGCAATGTCAATCTCTTTCATGGGCGCATCGACGCCGGTCAGGCGCGGGTCGGTAACGTCGGTTTTCCTCTGCCCGCCATGCAAGATACGGGTACCCAGGAATTGGTCGGCTACGTGCGTCCGCACGACATCGAAGTCAGCCGTGAACGTACCAGCGCGGAGGAAATCGAGGCGCTGGTCGGCCACATCCACGGTGCCGGCGCGCTACCGCGCCTGGAACTGGAGCGTCTCGACAATCGCCTGCACATCGAGGCGGAACTGACGCGCGATCGGCTGCGCGAACTGGCTCTGCGGGTCGGTGATCGCGTCTATATCCGGCCGAAGAGCATGCGCGTGTTTGTCGAAGGGCAGCCGCTCGACTATCAGATTTAACCGCCGTCGCTTTGTCCACCACAAACCAGCCAACATACTACTTAGTTCTGATAAATAATTACATGCTCAATACTTGACTGTTTAAATGGTATATGATATCAATATATACGACTTAGTTACCGTATATTCAATAACCGTTGTGCCGGGAGACAGCCCGGCCCCATGCGACAGAGGATCATTCCGTGAGCCACGCCGCAACGCACACCGCACTTCCCGGCTTTACCGTCGACACCGACCCGCGCGAGATCTTCCGCGCCGGCTTGGCTGCTGCCGCCGGGCCGGTCACCCTGGCCTGCTCGTTCAGCATCGACGACGTGGTGCTGATCGACCTGCTGAAAGAGCACCTGAAGGAACTGACCGTCTTTGCCATCGACACCGGCCGCCTTAACGAAGAGACCTACGAGGTTGCCGAGACCGTCCGCCAGCGCTACGGCATTGCCATCCGCTGGCTTTTCCCGGAACGGGCGGCCGTAGAACAACTGGAGCGGGAGAAAGGGTTGTTTTCCTTCCGGGATAGCGTCGAAAACCGCAAGGAGTGCTGCTACATTCGCAAGGTCGAGCCGCTGCGGCGGGCTCTTGCTGGCTTCTCCGGCTGGGTGACCGGCCTGCGCCAGGCACAGAGCATCACCCGCGAGGGGCTGGCTCCACTGGAGATCGACAGCACCAACGGCGGGCTGCTCAAGATCAATCCCCTGATATACTGGAGCGATGGCCAAGTCATGAACTACGCCATCAAGAATCGCGTGCCGGTCAACCGCCTGCACCGCGAAGGCTATTCCTCTATCGGCTGCGCCCCCTGCACCCGGGCCACGCAACCCGGAGAGCATTCGCGTGCCGGACGCTGGTGGTGGGAGGATCCTGAACACAAGGAATGCGGCCTGCACCGCCGTTAGGCGATGCGTCTCTGCCCCGGGGCCGGCGTTGGCGGCGCGGCGAAATCGCATCGCCGACACAGCACACATGACTTTTTGTCGATAAAAAGTGGGTATCCATCATGAGCGATAATCTGACTCACCTCCGCCAGCTCGAAGCCGAAAGTATTCATATCATCCGCGAGGTGGCTGCCGAATTCGAGAACCCGGTAATGTTGTATTCCATCGGCAAGGATTCGGCCGTGATGCTGCGCCTGGCGCTGAAGGCCTTCTACCCGGCCCGGCCGCCCTTCCCCCTGCTGCACGTCGACACCACCTGGAAGTTCCGCGAGATGATCGCCTTTCGCGATCGCATGGCCCACGACTACGGTCTCGATCTGCTGATTCACATCAACGAGGAGGGGGTGAGCCAGGGGATCGGGCCCTTTTCCCACGGCTCGGCGCTGCACACCGACATCATGAAGACCGAAGGCTTGAAGCAGGCGCTCGACAAGTACAAGTTCGACGCGGCCTTCGGCGGGGCGCGCCGCGACGAGGAGAAGTCGCGCGCCAAGGAACGGATCTTCTCCTTCCGTACCGCCAGCCACCGCTGGGACCCGAAAAACCAGCGGCCGGAGCTGTGGAACCTGTACAACACCCGGGTCAAGCCGGGGGAGAGCATCCGCGTCTTTCCGCTGTCGAACTGGACCGAACTGGACATCTGGCAGTACATCCACCTGGAAAACATCCCGATCGTGCCGCTGTACTACGCCAAGGAGCGCCCGGTGGTGGCGCGCGACGGCATGCTCATCATGGTCGACGACGAGCGCATGGAGCTCAGAGCCGGCGAGACGGTTGCCATGAAGTCGGTGCGCTTCCGCACCCTGGGGTGTTATCCGCTGACCGGCGCGGTCGAATCGACCGCCGCCACCCTGCCGGAAATCATCCAGGAGATGCTGCTGACCAAGACTTCGGAGCGCCAGGGGCGTCTGATCGATCATGACCAGGCGGGGTCGATGGAGAAGAAAAAGCAGGAGGGGTATTTCTGATGGCTCATCAATCGGAATTGATTGAAAAAGACATCCTCGCCTACCTCAAGTCGCAGGAGGAGAAGTCGCTGCTGCGCTTCATCACCTGCGGCTCGGTGGACGACGGCAAGAGCACTCTGATCGGGCGCCTGCTTTGGGATTCGAAGATGATCTTCGAGGACCAGCTGGCGGCGCTTGAGGCCGACAGCAAGAAGGTTGGCACCCAGGGCGGGGCGATCGACTACGCCCTGCTTCTGGACGGCTTGCAGGCCGAGCGCGAACAGGGGATCACCATCGATGTGGCCTACCGCTTCTTCTCCACCGACAAGCGCAAGTTCATCGTCGCCGACACCCCGGGGCACGAGCAGTACACCCGCAACATGGTGACCGGCGCCTCGACCGCTCAGGTAGCGGTCATCCTCATCGACGCCCGCAAGGGAGTGCTGACCCAGACCCGGCGCCATAGCTACCTGGTCTCACTGGTGGGGATCCGCCACGTGGTCCTGGCGATCAACAAGATGGACCTGGTCGATTTCTCGGCTGCGCGCTTTCATGCCATCCGCGAGGAGTACGAGGCGTTTGCCAAAGACTTGGGCTTTGCCGACATCACCGCCATTCCGATCTCGGCCCTCAACGGCGACAACGTTCTGGAGAAGAGCGTGCGGACTCCGTGGCACAGCGGGCCGACGCTGATGGCCTACCTGGAGACGGTGGAAATCGACGACGAAGCGCGCGAAAAACCGTTCCGGCTGCCAGTGCAGTGGGTTAACCGGCCGAACCTGGATTTCCGCGGCTTTGCCGGGACGATCGCGTCGGGACGGGTCCGTCCCGGGGATGAAGTGGTGGTGGCTTCCTCCGGCAAGACCAGCACGGTCACCCGCATCGTGACCATGGACGGAGACCTCGAGGAGGCGATTGCCGGACAGGCGGTGACGCTGACGCTCGCCGACGAAATCGACATCAGTCGCGGCGACGTGCTCGCCGAGCCATTGGAGCGGCCGTCTCATGCCGACCAGTTTGAAGCCAGACTGGTTTGGCTGCACGAGGAGGGGCTGTTCCCCGGGCGCAGTTACCTGCTCAAGAGCGGGGCGGCGGTGGTGCCGGCGCAGGTGAGTCAGCTCAAGCACAAGGTCAACGTCAACACGTTGCAGCAGGAACCGGGACGCACGCTGGAACTCAACGAGGTCGGGGTGTGCACCCTGGCGCTGGGCAAGGCGATCGCGTTTGACGCCTACCACGACAACCGGAGCACCGGCAGCTTCATCCTGATTGACCGGCTGAGCAACATCACGGTCGGCGCGGGGATGATCGAAGCCCCCCTGCAGCACAGCATCGGGCATTGGACCGGGGTCGTGGTCGACCGGCAGGCGCGCGCCGCCCAGAAAGGGCAGCGCTCTCGCGTGCTGTGGCTGACCGGCGGCAAAGGCGTCGACAAATCGGCCATCGCCAGACTGGTGGAGAAAAAGCTATACTGTTTCGGGCGGCATACCGCATTGATCGACAGCGGCGGCGACGGGAAGGTGGAGAATCCTGCGGCGGCGGCCGCCATCGCCGGGCACCTGGCTGATGCCGGCCTGATCGTGTTGGTCGCCGTGGACGCTCCGCTTGCCAGCCAACGGCAACAGGCCCGCGACCGTTTCGCCCCGCAAGAGTTCATCGAGATCTTCATCGATGCCTATTCCGGCGCTGCCGGCGTTGCGGATCTGGAGCCGCCCGACAATCCGGAGATCGTCATCTCCGGCAACTTTCCCGCCGAGGAAGCGGCCGAACGGATCGTCGCCGAACTTTACGGCGACCTGCCGGCTCCCGACAACCTTCTTGGCGCAGGGATCTAACATGCCCATCGACTTCCAGAAGCTGCGCCTGGACGGCGTCTACCGGCAGAATGACGCCGACCAATTGATGCTGCGGGTCAAAATCCCCGCCGGCGTCCTCTCCGCCCCCCAGGCCGAAGCCGTGTGCGCCATTGCCGAAACTTTCAGCAACGGCCGGCTGCACCTGACCTGCCGGGGGAGCATCGAGCTGCACTGGCTCAGGGTCGAACAACTCCCTGAAATCCTGCGCCGACTGGCCGCGGTCGGCCTGACCAGCCGCGGCGCCTGCGGCGGAGCGGTGCGCGGCATCTCCTGCAGCACGGCCTCAGGCCCCGGCTTCGCTGTCGTCCAGCGCGTCGCCCGCCAGTTGCACCGGCACTTCGCCGGAAACCCGCACTTCGAGGGGCTGCCCAAAAAGTTCAAGATCGGCATCGAGTCCGGCTATGCCGGCGCCCGCCATCTCATCCAGGATCTCGGCATCGTTCACACGGAAAACCGCGACGACGGCGCCTGCTTCGACATCTGGTGCGCCGGCGGTCTCGGCCGCGAGCCACAGGCGGCTTTTCTGCTGCGCGGCGGGGCGCGGGAGCATGAACTCCTCCCTCTGACCGAGGCGGTGGTCCGTGTCTACGCGCGTCACGCCCCCCCCGGCAAGCGCCTCAAGCACGTGGCCCGTGAGATCGGCCAGGAGCGGTTGCGCCAACTGGTCGAGGCGGACTATGCCCCACCCTTGCATGCTCCACACACCCTCAGCGGAGCCCTGACCGGTGACACCGGCATCCGCCTGGACATCCCGGTGTTCGCCGGCGAGATCGAAGCGAATCAGCTGCGCCGGGTCGCAGCCGCGGCCGCCGCCCACGGCGACGGCACGCTGGTATTGACTGCCGACCAGGATCTGGCGCTCTTTCTCCCCGACGTGGCGGCTCGCGACCGGGCTGCCCTTGAACTGGCCGACCTCGCCGCCCCTCCGGAAGCCGGCGTCATTTGCCGCGTCTGCCCGGGGAGCCACGAATGCCGCATGGGGCTGGCCCCGACCCGCGACGTCGCCCGCCATCTGCTTGCCGCGCTCAGCCCCCGGGCCCGCACGCTCACCTTTGCGATTTCCGGCTGCCCCAACAGCTGCTCTCAGCCGCAGTTGGCGGATGTCGGCATCGTCACCGGCAAGCTGGCCAAGAACGCCGACGGTTCCCGCACCCCGCTGTTCGACCTCTACCGCCGCAGCGGCGACGGCTTCGGCCAGGCGATCGCCGCGGGGCTCAGGCTGGAGGAGTTGAAGACAAGGGTGGCCAGCCTGGCACCCTGACACTTCAAACCGCAGCAACGACGAAGGGGACAGCAGCAGCTGTCCCCTTCGTCGTTAAACGCCGCGCCGGCAATAGTCTTTACACCTCACCCCGCACGCTTTTCAAGAAACTGCCGCACCCGTTCCAGATCTTCCGGCGTATCGACCCCCTGCGCTCCCATGGCCGTCTCGGCGACAAAGATGCGCTGGCCGTGCTCGAGGGCGCGCAGTTGCTCGAGCTTTTCCTGTTCCTCCAGCGGCGTGGGCGCCAGCTGCGGAAAAGCCAGCAAAAAGTCACGGCGGTAGACGTAGAGGCCAACGTGCTTGGCCGTGGCCAGTTCACGCCAGCGGCTGGCAAGCTGGTCGGCGAAATCGCGCGGATACGGGATCGGCGCACGCGAAAAGTAGAGGGCAAAGCCGCGCTGGTCGGTGACCACCTTGACCACGTTGGGGTTGTGGAACTCCTCCAGCGACGTCAGCGGCGTCTTCAGGGTGCCCATCGGGATCGACGGGTCGTCGAGCAAGGGGTGGACCGCCGCCTCGATCATCAGGGGGTCGATGAGCGGTTCGTCTCCCTGGACGTTGACAACCAGCTCGCTGCCGAGCCCGGCGGCGACTTCGGCCAGGCGGTCGGTCCCGGTCGGATGGTCGGCACGGGTCATGACCGCCGTCCCGCCAAAAGCCTGCACAGCTTTGACGATGCGCTCGTCATCGGTCGCCACGATGACCTGGTCGATCAGGGCACAGCGGGCCGTTCCTTCGCAGACCCACTGGATCATCGGTTTGCCGCACAGATCGGCCAGGGGCTTGCCGGGAAAGCGGGTGGAGGCGTAGCGGGCGGGGATGACGGCGGTAACGCGCATGGCAGGGCTCCTCGGGAGAACTGCGCGCCAAGGTAGGGGAAACTTCGGGGAGAGTCAAGGCGGGCGGCGGCAGCGACTCCGCCGCCCGTTGCACTTTTTAGATGCGCCGGTGCCTGTCCTCGATGTTCCTGACCATCTGCTCGAGGGCAGCGACGTCGCAGCCGCTGCTCCCGGTGTCCGTCAGCACAGCCACCACATCGTGCAGTTCCAGCCCGAGGTGCTTGTAGTGCAGACGGTTGACACCGATGGCATGCAACCGTTCCGCAAGCAGCGGCGGGATGGTCTGCTGCTCCCGGGCCTGACTGGCAACCTGGCAAATCTGCGCAAATACCGGCATGTCACTCCTCCAGTTCTCGTGATGACGGCCTGCGGGGCTGGCCCCGCACCCGGTTATTCCAGATCGCGATGGTACTCCTGCAGGCTGCGAACCGCCTCGCCACCCGGACGACGGGCACCGATCCCCCGAGCGGCCGCCACTGCAGCCGCCGCGGTGGTGATGTACGGGATCTTCTGGCCGATGGCCGCCTTGCGCAGGTAGGAATCGTCGTGCGTCCCCTGCCGTCCGGCCGGGGTGTTGACCAGCAGTTGCACCGTGCCGTTCTTGATGGCATCCACCAGGTTGGGACGTCCCTCGTGCAGCTTCTTGACCTGGGCCGCGGTGATGCCATGACCGGCCAGGAACTGGCAGGTGCCGGCCGTGGCCATCAGGGAAAAGCCAAGCTCACTGAAGCGGCGCGCTGCTTCCAGGGCGGTGTGCTTGTCGTGGTCGGCGATGGTGAAGAGGACCGCCCCTTCCAGCGGCAGCTTCGCGTTGGCCGCTTCCTGCGCCTTGTAAAAGGCCAGCCCGTAGTTGCTGGCCATCCCCAGCACCTCCCCGGTGGAGCGCATCTCCGGGCCGAGCAAGGGGTCAACCTCGGGGAACATCGGGAAGGGGAAGACCGCCTCCTTGACCCCGAAGTGCGGCAGCGGCTTGCGGGTCAGCCCCAGGTCGCACAATTTGGCTCCGAGCATGACCTGCACGGCGATGCGCGGCATCGGGATGTTACAGACCTTGGAGACCAGCGGTACGGTCCGGCTGGCGCGCGGATTGGCCTCGAGGATGTAGACGCTATCGTCGGCGATGGCGTACTGGATGTTCATCAGCCCGACCACCCCCATCTCCACGGCGATGCGGCGGGTGTACTCCTCGATGGTGTCGATGTGCCGCCGCGGAATAGACACCGGCGGCAGGACGCAGGCCGAATCGCCGGAATGGACGCCGGCCAGCTCGATGTGCTCCATCACCGCCGGGACGAAGGCCTCCACGCCGTCGCAGATGGCGTCGGCCTCGGCCTCGATGGCATTCTGCAGGAAGCGGTCGATCAGGATCGGCCGTTCCGGGGTCACGCCGACCGCCTTGGCCAGGTACTCGCGCAGCATCTCCTCGTCGTGGACCACCTCCATCGCCCGGCCGCCGAGGACGTAGGAGGGGCGCACGATCAGCGGGTAGCCGATGCGCCCGGCGATGGCCAGCGCTTCGGCCAGAGTGCTGGCCATCCCCGACTCCGGCTGGGGGATGCCGAGCTTCTTCATCATGGCGTTGAACTGCTCGCGGTCTTCGGCCAGGTCGATGGTCGCCGGCGAGGTGCCGATGATCTTCACCCCCGCCTCCTCCAGCTGGCGGGCGATGTTCAGCGGCGTCTGCCCGCCGAACTGAACCAGCACCCCTTGCGGCTGCTCCTTGGCGTAGATGGAGAGGACGTCCTCGACGGTGAGCGGCTCGAAGTAGAGCTTGTCGGAGGTGTCGTAGTCGGTGGAGACGGTCTCGGGATTGCAGTTGACCATGATCGTCTCGAAACCGGCGTCGCGCAGGGCGAAGGCGGTGTGGACGCAGCAGTAGTCGAACTCGATCCCCTGGCCGATGCGGTTCGGCCCGCCGCCGAGCACCATGATCTTCTTGCGGCCGGAGACCGGCACGCTGTCGGCCGCGTTGTAGGTGGAGAAGTAGTAGGCGGCATTCTCCACGCCGCTGACCGGCACAGCTTCCCAGGCTTCGACCATGCCGAGGGCGATGCGCTTCTGCCGCACCATCGCCTCGTCGATGCCGAGGATCTGCGCCAGGTAACGATCGGCGAAACCGTCGCGCTTGGCCTTAAGCAGCAGCTCGTCCGGCGGCAGGCTGCCGCGATGCCTGAGGATCTGCTCCTCGAGCTCCACCAGCTCCTGCATCTGTTTAAGGAAGTAGGGTTTGATGTGGGTGCGGGCGTAGAGCGCGTCGATATCGGCGCCCTTGCGCAACGCCTCGTAGAGGATGAACTGGCGCTCGCTTGACGGCTCGAGGAGCAGCTCCAGCAAGGCGGGGAGCGGCAGGCTGTTGAAGTCGCGGGCGAAGCCGAGGCCGTAGCGGCCGTTCTCCAGGGAGCGGATCGCTTTCTGCAGCGCCTCCTTGTAGTTCTTGCCGATGCTCATCACCTCGCCGACAGCGCGCATCTGCGTGCCGAGCTTGTCCTGCACCCCCTTGAATTTCTCGAAGGCCCAGCGGGCGAACTTGACCACCACGTAATCGCCTGACGGCGTGTACTTCTCCAGGGAGCCGTCGCGCCAGTAGGGGATCTCGTCGAGGGTCAGGCCTGCGGCCAGCAGTGACGAGACCATGGCGATCGGGAAGCCGGTGGCCTTCGAGGCCAGCGCCGAGGAGCGCGAGGTGCGCGGATTGATCTCGATGACCACCACCCTCCCCGTCTTCGGGTCGTGGGCGAACTGCACGTTGGTGCCGCCGATCACCTCGATGGCGTCGACGATGCGGTAGGCGTAGTCCTGCAGGCGCGCCTGCAACTCCGGCGCGATGGTCAGCATCGGCGCGGTGCAGTAGGAGTCGCCGGTATGCACCCCCATGGCGTCGACATTCTCGATGAAGCACACGGTGATCTTCTGGCTCTTGGCGTCGCGAACCACCTCGAGTTCAAGCTCCTCCCAGCCGAGCACCGATTCCTCGACCAGAACCTGGCTGACCGGGCTCATGGAAAGCCCCCGGCGCACGATGGTCTCGAGCTCTTCCAGATTGTAGGCGAAGCCGCCGCCGGTGCCGCCCATGGTGTAGGCCGGGCGGATGACCACGGGGAAGCCGATCCGGCCCACTGCCGCCTTCGCCTGCTCCAGGGTGGTGGCGATCTCGCTGCGCGCGCACTCGATCCCCAGGCGCGCCATCGTCTCCTTGAAGATCTCGCGGTCCTCGCCGCGCTTGATGGCGTCGAGGTTGACGCCGATGACCTTGACCCCGTACCTGTCGAGCACACCGGCCTCGGCCAGGGCGCTGGAGAGGTTGAGGCCGGTCTGCCCGCCCAGATTGGGGAGGAGAGCATCGGGGCGTTCCTTGGCGATGATCTCGGTGAGGGTCGGTATGTTGAGCGGCTCGATGTAGGTGACGTCGGCCATGCCGGGGTCGGTCATGATCGTCGCCGGGTTGGAGTTGACCAGCACGATCTGGTAGCCGAGCTTGCGCAGCGCCTTGCAGGCCTGGGTGCCGGAATAGTCGAATTCGCAGGCCTGGCCGATGATGATCGGCCCGGAGCCGATGATGAGCACCTTCTTGATATCGTCGCGACGTGGCATGGTCTTTCCTCCCGGCGGCAGTTATGGCCTGCAATTCGGGCGAATATGACAAAAAAGCCCAGGGGCGCGCAATATAATTTTGAGCAACTCACAGAGTAGTCAAATAACATCTTTGCTGTCTGATTTCACTTTTACTACACATGACTGGCCGGTGCCGAGATCTTGACAAATGGCCCGCAGATGGTAATTTCAACTAAGTGATTTCACATCGGTGCGAGCGGGAGGTTCTCATGGGCAGCAAAGGGCGGGAGATTGTCGGGCTGAATGTCAACGAGCTGGTCATGCTGCTGCGCAAGGCGTTCGCCGACGAATGGCTGGCCTACTACCAGTACTGGCTGGGTGCGAAGGTGTGCAAGGGGCCGATGAAAGAGGCGGTGATCGCCGAACTCGAGTTGCATGCGACCGAGGAGCTGAACCACTCCCTGCTCCTCTCGACCCGCATCATCCAGCTGGGCGGTACGCCGGTCACCAACCCGCTGGACTGGTTCAAGCTGACCAACTGCGGCTACGACGCGCCCGACGACCCGTTCGTCAAAAACTTGCTGGAGCAGAACATCAAGGGGGAGCAGTGCGCTATCAGCACCTATCAGAAGTTGCTCGACCTGACCAAGGACAAGGATCCGGTCACTTACAACATCATTCTGACCATCCTCGAGCAGGAAGTCGAACATGAAGAGGACCTGCAGGCCCTGCTGGAAGATTTCGAGCTGATGACCCGGGCGTTCCGGCAGTAGACCGATGTTCCTGCTCGGCACCCATCGCGAGAAACGACGCGGCCTGCTTCTCGACCGGCCGCTCGACGATCCGCAGCGCTGCCGGGAATGCGACGGCGCCTGCTGTCGGGCCTTTCCGAGCGTGCCGGTTTCCTGGCAGGAGTACTGCCTCCTGCAGACACTTGGCGCGAAACGCCTGGAGTTCACCCTCGACGGCCGTTATCACCTGATCATCGAAAACAGCTGCGAATTTCTTGCTATTGGCCGCTGCACCATCTACCCGCACCGCCCCGACGTCTGCCGGCGCTTCTACTGCACCGAGCACTGAAACCTCCACCCCCCAACCCGAAGAAGGTCGTCAATGTCCCTTGATCCGTGCCAACCGGCCTCCCCCTGGAAGCGACTGCTGGCTTTCGCGCTCGACCTCCCCGTACTCCTGGTTGCCGGCTTCGCGGCACGGGCCATCTCTGAACAACTGGCAGGAACCGAGTATCTTGTCGGCTGGATTTATTTTGCCGCCATGGAGAGTTCAGCGCTGCAGGCCACCCCCGGAAAGAAATTGCTCTCCATGAAGGTCGCCGATGCGGAAGGGAGCCGCGTGAGTTTCGGGAAGGCGAGCTATCGCTACCTGCTCAAGCTCGTTACCGTAATTTCGCTCGGTGCCGGCTTCGCCATGGCCTTTTTCACCGAGAAAAAACAGGCCTTCCACGATTACGTGTCGGGCTGCATCGTATGGGATACCGCTACGATCAAAAACAGCGGCGAATGACTACATTTCCACCCGCGTCACCACCCCTTGCAGCTTGCTGGCCGGCAACTGGTTGAACTGCACGAAGTTCGGCGTGAGCTTCTTGAGCAGGGCAAAGAGCCGCCAGACTGGATTGCCGGTCCTGATATCCTCGATGCCATAAAAGATCACCTTCTCGCGGATGCCGTTGTCGCGCAGAATCTGCTCGATGTTGAGCACCTCCATATACCCGGCGCGAATCTGGAACGACTCCAGCCCGGGATCAATCTCCTCCATACAGGTAAAGACACCAAACGGGTCATCGGTACGGACGATGGCGGCAAAGACGTTACGTTCGTAGACAATGTTGCTGCGCAGCATGCAGTGGATCACGTAAGGGGGGACAACCGGCGCCTCACGGGTAAAGAACAGCCCGGTGCCCGGGATGCGGGCCCGCGCGTAGATCTGCCGGAAACTGGTCAGGAAGGTCTCAAGATCAAGGGGCTTCAGTGCCTGGTAGAGGGCACGCTGCCCATACGTCCACAAAAGGATGGTCAACAATGGAATGGAGCCGAGGACCAATGACCAGTAACCGCCATAAGGAAGCTTGTGCAGGTTTGCCGCAAGGAAAACAAAATCGATCAGGGTGACGGCCAGGGCAATCGGTATCTTCCACTTCTTGGTGGTACGGGCGAAGATCATGGTCATCATCACCCCGGTGATGGTCATGGTACCGGTGACCGCCAACCCGTAGGCCGCAGCCAGCTTCTCGGATTGCTGGAAAAGCAGCATGACAAAGATCACCAGTGCCAGCAGCAACCAGTTGACCGAGCCGATATAGATCTGCGACTTGAGATGGTCCGAGGTATAGCTGACCCTCATCAGCGGCAGAATCCGGGTCGTGATCCCCTGGTAGACGATAGAGTAGACCCCGCTGATCAGGGCCTGCGAAGCAATCACCGTGGCAGCAATGGTGAGGATAAGGAACGGTACGTAGAGTATCGGAGCCTCCCACTGCACCATGCCGAACAGGATGTTTTGCGCATCCGGGTGAAGGATGATGTAGGCGCCCTGCCCGAGATAGTTGATCAATAGCGCGACAAAAACGAAGTACCAGGCACGAATAATCGGTTTGCGCCCAAGGTGGCCCATGTCTGCATACAGGGCTTCGCCGCCGGTCGCGCAAAGGATCACCTCAGACAGGACCAGAAAACCGGCCAGACCGTTATTGATCAAAAATTCGATGGCATACCAGGGGCTCAGGGCCTTGAGCACTTCGGGATGGGCCGCAATCGAGATCCCGCCGGAGACCGTCAGGGACAGGAACCACAGGATCATCAGCGGCCCGAAGATCCTTGCCACCTTATCGGTTCCCTTGTACTGAAAAACAAACAGCCCGACGGCGATGGCGACGGCGATGGAGACGATGACTGTCTGCGAAAGCGATTCCAGGCCAGGGATCAAATGCATCCCTTCGACCGCGGAAAGAATCGAAATCGCCGGGGTAATGATGCCGTCGCCGAGCAGCAGCGACACGCCGACATAGGAGAGGAAGGTGACAAAGGCCAGTTGCCGCCCAGGCTTGAGCATCCGCACCAGAATCTCGCGCAGCACGATGGTGCCCCCCTCGCCCTTGCGGCCGAGGCTCATCGCCAGCCAGGCGTATTCGACGCTGACCAGGGTGGTCAGTGTCCAGACAATCAGCGAGAGGATCCCGTAGACATTTTCGGCGGAGGGCTTGGTGAAGGCGACGATGACCGTCAGCGTATAGATGGGACTGGTGCCGATGTCGCCGAACACCAACCCCATCGACTTGACGATGCCGCCCCAGAAAGACTCCGCATGATGTCGAGGGGACGAACTACCATAAGCACCCGATTCTTCCGAAACCTTCGGCTGCTGCTGCTGGAGTGACGACATAATGCATCCTTCATTGGCGCAATGAAGAGGACCGCCGCCTCGACCTGCCGGCCAGGGTCCGCCAAAAAGACAACGCCGGCAAATGACCGGCGTTATCTTCTCTGTTCGTTGTCAGACATGAGCCCGGGAAACCTGCGGGGCGCCGGCGCGCCTAGCCTTCCGCTTTTTCCCAGGCATGTGAAACTGCCGAAGGAAAGGGGTAGAGCAGTAGTTGGCTGCGGTCCGCCACATACAGGCCGCCTTCGGCCTTCTGATGATAGCCGATCCAGTGTTGGTAAGGGATCTGGTTCAGGCAATCTTCAAAGACAATGGACTTGGTCTTTTTCGTGGCATTTTCGAGGAGCTCCCGTTTGGCATCCTGGAAGCGGCTCTCAGCCGCCATGTGCAGCTCTTCATGGCCAAGTTCGGCGAACATCACCTGGCGGAAGATCTTCCCCGGGCGGTGGGTGGCATACCAGGCGTACTCGGCCGGCGTCAGGTTGGAGAGCATGATAAACTGGACCGGGGCGACCACCATGTACAGGCGCGGCTTGCGCTGGGCCGGAGCCGGCTGACCGATGACGCGGGCGATTTCATCGCTGTCCATCCGCTCGTGGCAGTCATGGCTGGAGTAACTGGCCAACTGCTTCGGCGCACCCATGGCCAGCGATTCACCGCCGGTCTTGACCAGGCAGCAACCCCGGTAGGCGGAGAGCGGAACACAGTTGAAGGCATCGTTGGACAGGGCCGTCTTGGTCCGGCTGCCGGATTTGGCACCGGCCAGGGCTTGCACCGAATCGGCGCCGGGGTTACGCCAGCCACCCTCGTCAAGATAGGCAAAATCCGGTTTCTCCCCGTCGCAGGCCAGCTCCACCATGATGCTGCGGCCACGGAAATGCTTGCCGGAGCCGGGGCTGCGCCGTTTGGCCAGGCCGTCGACGCCGAGGTTGGTGGCGGTCACGTTGCCGTGGGGGAGCGTCATGATCAGTTGCGCTTGGCTCATGGATATCATCTCCTTGGGTAGCGAATTCGCATCAGCAGGCCTGTATCATACAGGCAGCATACAGGGAATTACAGTTTGCTCAAGAGCGGCACGATCAGCAGCGACACGATGTTGATGATCTTGATCATCGGGTTGACCGCCGGGCCGGCGGTGTCCTTGTACGGGTCGCCGACGGTATCGCCGGTCACCGCGGCCTTGTGGGCTTCCCCACCCTTGCCACCGTGATAGCCGTCCTCGATATACTTCTTGGCATTGTCCCAGGCCCCACCGCCGGTGGTCATGGAGATGGCGACGAAGATACCGGTGACGATCGAGCCGACGATCACCCCTCCCAGCGCCTGGGGCCCGAGGGTAAAGCCGACCACGATCGGTGCGGCGATCGGAATCAGGCCGGGGATGACCATCGACTTGAGGGCCGACTTGGTGACGATATCGACGCAGGCCGCGTAGTCCGGCTTGCCGGTCCCTTCCATGATCCCCTTGATCTCCCGGAACTGGCGGCGGACTTCCTCGACCACCGAACCGCCGGCGGTACCGACCGCCTCCATGCACAGGGCCGCGAAGTAATAGGGGAGCATGCCGCCGATGAACAGGCCGACGATGATATAGGGATCAGACAGATCGAACGTGATCATCTTCCCGGCCATTTTCAGCTCATCGACATAGGAGGTGAAGAGAATCACCGCGGCCAGGCCCGCGGAACCGATGGCGTAGCCCTTGGTGACCGCCTTGGTGGTATTACCCACGGCATCAAGCGGATCGGTGACGGCACGCACCGAGTCATCCAGTTCGGCCATCTCGGCGATGCCACCGGCATTGTCGGTAATCGGCCCGTAGGCATCCATGGCCACGACAATGCCGGTCAGCGACAGCATCGACACCGCGGCAATGGCGATGCCATAAATCCCGGCGCACTGGAAGGCGACGATGATCCCCGCGGCAATGACCAGGATCGGCAGGGCGGTCGACTTCATGGAGATGCCCAAACCCGCGATGATGTTGGTGGCGTGGCCGGTGGTCGAGGCTTGGGCGATGTGCTTGACCGGACCGTACTCGGTGGCGGTGTAGTATTCGGTGATCCAGAAGATCGCGCCGGTAACCACCAGGCCGACCAGGGCGGCGACGAACAGGTTGCCGGCGCTGAACACCTGGCCGCTGGCGTTGGCCAGCCCCTGCGGGAACATGCTGGTGGTGATGAAGAAGAAGGCGCCCGCGGCGATGACCCCCGAGACGATCAGCCCCTTGTAAAGCGCGGGCATGATCTTGCGCGAGGCCGGCAGTTTGACGAAGAAGGTTGAGATGATCGAGGCGATGATGGACACGCCGCCGAGGATCAGCGGATAGGTCACCGCCGCGGCGTTGCCGCCGAAGGCGATGGCGCCGAGAAGCATGGCGGCGATCAGGGTGACCGCGTAGGTCTCGAACAGGTCGGCGGCCATCCCGGCGCAGTCGCCGACGTTGTCGCCGACGTTGTCGGCAATGACCGCCGGGTTGCGCGGGTCGTCCTCGGGGATCCCGGCTTCGACCTTGCCGACCAGGTCGGCGCCGACGTCGGCCCCCTTGGTGAAGATGCCGCCGCCGAGGCGGGCGAAGATCGAAATCAGCGAGCCACCGAAGCCGAGGCCGACCAGGGAGTTGCAGATGATCTTGACCTTCTCCGGGCCGGCCGGAACGATCTGGTCAAGAATGAAGTAGTAGCCGGCCACGCCGAGCAGGCCCAGGCCGACGACCAGCATCCCGGTGATCGCCCCCCCGTTGAAGGCGACGCCGAGGGCCTTTTCCATCCCTGACTTGGCCGCCTCGGTGGTGCGGACGTTGGCGCGCACCGACACGAACATGCCGATGAAACCGGTCAGCCCGGAGAAGACCGCGCCGATCAGGAAGCCAACCGCCGTCTTGATCCCGAGGGAAGCGGCAAGCAGGACGAAGATCACCACGCCGACCAGGGCGATGATCTGGTACTGGCGCTTCATGTAGGCGCCGGCCCCTTCCTGGATGGCGGCGGCGATCTGCTGCATCCGCTCATTCCCCTGGGGGAGCCCCAGGATCCACTTGGCGGAGATGATGCCGTAGGCGATGGCGGCGAAGGCGCAGAACAGAGCGAAAGGAACTGCATATTGATGCATGACAACAAACTCCTTTGAAACGTCAGTCGCAATGACAAGATTGCGTTATTTTTTTGTGGCGCGGCATATTAATGCGCAACCTCGGTTGCCGTCCACAAAAATTTCCCTCATGTGCCAAGAAAAAAAGGAGCCAGCCCCCCTTTCACTCCCGCTAAAATTGGCAACAGCTCCTTGTCTGGAAACTCTCACTCTGCCGCACGTCCCTGACGCGAAGTTGCACGGTTTCACGCCCGTTAAACCGGTTGATCTGCGGCGAAACCAACAGGTCGACCTCCCCCATAAAGGCCTCGCTCCGTTCGGCCATGCCGAAGGCAATGGCCGCCAGGCTCTCCCCTCCCTGGCAGGCCAGAAAACGCAGATGACCGCCGCCCAGGCTCTGCACCTGGCGGATGCGCACCGCCTCGAGCAGCAGCACCGGCTCGGGATTGCCCATGCCGAACGGCGCCAGCCGCTCCAGACCGGCAACCTGAGCGAAATCCAACTCTTCCAGAAGCACCACGCCATCGTAAAAAAGGACCGGCTGCAACTCCTCGTCACGCAACACGCCCCGGGCAGCCGCTTCGAAATGCTGGGCAAAGGCTGGCACCCGGTCACTCCGCAGACTCAACCCCGCCGCCATCTCATGGCCGCCAAAGGCCAGCAGATCATCGGCACACGCCTGCAGGGTCTGGTACAGGTGCAGGCCGCGAATCGAGCGGGCCGACCCCTTCCCCGCCTCCCCATCCAGTGCGATCAGCACCGTCGGCCGGTAGAATTTCTCAACCAGACGACTGGCGACGATGCCGATCACCCCCGGATGCCAGCCATCGACGGCCAGCACCAGCGAATGGGTGACCTCCGCGGGCAAGGAGGCAACCATCTCCAGGGCTTCGAGCAGAGTCTGATTCTCGATCTGCTGGCGCTCGCGGTTGAACCGGTCCAGCAGCCGTGCGGTTTCCAGGGCCTTGCGCCGGTCGGATTCGAGCAGCAGTTCGACCCCCCTGGTGGCATCCTCCAGCCGCCCGGCGGCATTGAGCCGCGGTGCCAGCTGGAAGCCGACGACCCCGCAGTTCATCATCTTGACCCCGGCCACTTCCTTGAGCGCGTCGATCCCGGGGCGCACGCCGCTGGCAAGGAGGGCCAGACCGTGCTGGGTGAGGATACGGTTGACCCCGTGCAGCGGCACCAGGTCGGCGATCGTCCCCAGGGCTACCAGGTCGAGGACCCCCTTGAGGTCCGGTTCCGGCCGGGAGGTGAACCAGCCGCCCTCGCGCAGGGCGCGCCGTACCGCGATCAGGAGGAAAAAGGCGACCCCGACTCCGGCCAGGTCACGGAAGGGGAAGACTGAATCGGCCCGCTGCGGGTTGACGATGGCAAAGGCCTCCGGAAGGACTTCGGGAGGCTGGTGGTGATCGGTGATGATCAGATCGAGGTCCAGCTCTTTTGCCAGGCGCGCTTCCTCGGCGGCGGAAACGCCGCAGTCGACCGAAATCACCACCTTGACCCCGGCGGCGGCCGCCTGCTCCAGGGCCGGACCGGAGAGACCGTAGCCGTCCTTGAGGCGCAGCGGCAGGTGGTAATCGATGTCGGCGCCGCAGCGCCGCAGCCCCTCGACCAGCAGGGAGGTGCCGGTGATGCCGTCGACATCGTAGTCGCCGTGCACCGCCAGCCGTTCCCCGCTCTGCACCGCGGCGGCCACTCTCGCGGCGGCCCGCGGCATATCCGGCAGCAGCAGCGGATCGGGGAGATCGGCCAGGCGGCCGCTCAGAAACCCGGCGGCACTCGCACTGTCCAGTCCCCTGGCCAGGAGCAGACCGGCAACCAGCGGCGGGATGGCAAGTTCACCGGCAAAGGCGGCCACCTCCCCGGCCTCGGGGAGCGTGCTGCGCGGACGCCAATGGCGCCGGGCTACTGGATCCACGTCGGGCCTACGGTTTCCAGCGGGATGTCAGCCAGCGGCTCGATGGTCACCTTCCCCAGGTGCGGCGAGCGGTGGCCGTCGAAGATGCGCTCGATGACGGCGTCGGCCTGGGTCGCCTCCCAGTCGTTGCCGCCGAGCTGCACATCCTCCGGGACCTCCTCGCCAAGCACGACCTGGTACTCGCGGGGGAGGCCGAAGGAATTGTTCTCGAAAAGGTATTTGTAGGGGTGGGCGGTGATGAACAGGTTGACGCGGTTGCTTTCGAAGCGGTTGGAGCTGACGGTGGGGAGCCCGTAATGGAAACGGATCCCCGTGTCGTTGTCGCGCAGCAGATTGTCGGTGACCCGAATGACGCTGGAGTGGAAGCGAATCCCCACCAGGTTGCGCTCGAAGAGCGACTTGGACACCTCGACCCGCGCCTGGCGGCTGTGAATGGCGCTGTCGGCCTGGCGAAAGATGCAGTAGCGCAGAACCCCCCTGGAGTCTTCGGCGAAATTCACCGCCCCCCAGCTGCCCGGGGGATCGGCTTCATTGACAGCGGCGAAGACAATCGGCGCCGCCGGCTTCCCCTCAGCCAGCAGCGTGCCGAGAATGTTCAGTTCGCTGCCGGGGAAGTAGGGGTGGTCGCCGCGGTTGGCGGGAGCGTCGCCAGGCGGCAGGAAGCGAACCACCGTCCCCGGCAGGATGGTCAGAGTCGTGCCGGCTGGAAGCGTCACGTCCCCTGCGATCAGCACCTCGCCCTGCCAGGTCTGGTCGCCGTACAGTTCGCCATGCACCGTCAGGGGGCCGGGCGGGTGCAGGCAACCGGCCAGGAGTGTCCCCAGAAAAAACAGGGCGATGAGGGAGAAGGATCTACACATCGATTACGTCGGGGATCAATAAGGGAAAGACAACGGGCCGGGAGAATCTCCCGGCCCGCAGCGCATCACTATTTGGGTGTTTCCGGATTTTTCTCCAGGAATTCCAACTCCTGGCGCACCCGGTCGGAACCGTTGCCGTTGGGATTGACCGCCAAAAACTTTTGCCAGGCCGCCTTGGCCTTGGGAAGATCCTGCAGGTCGTAACGGTAGACGATGCCGAGGTTGAACAGGCTGACCGAATGCTTCGGATCGACCTGGTTGGCCTTGGTGAAGTTCTCGATGGCCCGGTCGAACCAGCCGAGACGACGGAACATGACCCCCTGGTCGGTGAGCACATTGGCATCGTTGGAATTGATATCCAGGGCTTTCTGATAGGCTTCCACCGACTCCATCGGCCGGTCGGAGTCGAAGTAGTCGTTCCCCAGGGCCACCCAAGCGTTGCGGTTCTTCGGGTCGCTGGCCACCACCGCCTTCAGTTCGTTGATGCGCTGCTGGAGATTGGCTCCACCGGCGGCGGGCGCCCCGGCTTGTGGCGGAGCCATTGGTGCGGTGGAAGTGGCGGGCTTCGACCCCTGATTTGCGACCATCCAGCCGATAATCACCCCGGCAACCAGGGTGACGACGATGACGAGAATCGTTTCCTGTTTCATTCAAACACTCCTTAGTTAGACAGGCTGGCGCTTGCCGCGCCAATTTTCCCAGATGATCAGGATCGGGCTGGCGATAAAGACCGTCGAGTAAACCCCGGCAATCATGCCAACCAGCAGCGCAAAGGCAAAGTTGTGCAGCACGCTGCCGCCGAACAGATAGAGGGCAATTACCGAGAGCAGCGTCAGCCCCGAAGTCAGGATGGTCCGCGAAAGAGTCTCGTTCAGGCTTCGGTTGATGATCTGCGCCAACGGCAATTCGTGATACTTGCCCATATTTTCGCGGATCCGGTCACAGATGACAACCGTATCGTTGACCGAGTAGCCGACGATCGTCAAAAACGCGGCGATGATGGTCAGATCAATCTCCAGGTTGAGCAGGCTAAAGGCTGTCAGGGTGATCAGCACATCATGCACCAGAGCGATGACCGCGCCGACGCCAAAGCGGAACTCGAAGCGGAAGGTCACATAGATCAGCATGCCGATAATGGCGAAGATGATCGCCTGGATCGCCTTCCCACGCAAGTCCTTGCCGACCTGCGGGCCGACCATCTCGGTCCGGCGGATTTCCAGCTTGCCCTTGCCGTACTGCCCTTCGAGAGTCGACTGAATCTGCCCGGACAACATGGCGAGATTATTGTCTTCCTGGACACGCACCAGATATTCGTTGGCCTGATCGCCGAACTGCTGAATGCTCAAACCCCGTAGATCCAGCACTCCGAGGGCCTTGCGTAGGTCAGTGGCACTGGTGTCACTGCTGAACTTGATCTGCACCAGAGTCCCCCCGGCAAAGTCGATCCCATAGGTCGGCCCGCCCTTGAATATCAGCGAAGCGATCCCCAGCAGGATCACGATGACAGATGCCGTAATGGCTGCTTTTGCGTAACGGATGAAGTCGAAATTCGTATTGGGCCGGATCAGTTCCATCAGCCGTCCCCTTTCAAACGCTGAGCCGCTCAATATGGCGGCGCTGCAAGAAGTAATCGTAAATCAGGCGCGTTATGAACAGCGCCGTGAACAGGGTGGTGGCGATCCCGATGGAAAGGGTGACCGCGAAACCCTTGATCGGGCCGGTGCCGAACTGGAAGAGGATCAATCCGGCCAGCAAGGTGGTCAGGTTGGCGTCCATGATCGACCAGAAGGCCTTTTCGTAGCCCGCTTCAAGCGCGGCCCGCGCCGTCTTGCCGATCCGCAACTCTTCGCGGATGCGCTCGTTGATCAGGACGTTGGCATCAATTGCCATCCCCAGGGTCAGGGCGATGCCGGCGATCCCCGGCAGGGTCAGCGTCGCCTTGAACAGGCTCAGGCAGGCCAGAACAAAGAGCAGGTTCAAGGTCAGCGCCACAGTCGCCACCACGCCAGCCAGACGATAGTAGACGACAGTAGCCACCACCACCAGAAAGATTGCCAGAGCCACGGACATCATCCCCTGATTGATGGAGTCTTTCCCCAGGGACGGACCGACCGTGCGGTTCTCCAGGATCTGCACCGGCGCCGGCAGCGAACCGGCGCGCAGAACGATGGCCAGGTCGGTAGCGCTCTGCTCGGTGAAGCTGCCGCTGATCTGCGCGCTCCCGCCGGCGATGCGCTCGCGGATGACCGGCGCCGAATACACGGTGTCGTCGAGGACGATCGCCATGCGCCGGCCGACGCTGGCGGCAGTGATCTGCTCGAAACGCTTGGCACCGACCGCATTGAACTCGATCGCCACGTAGGGCTCGTTGAAGCGCGAGTCGATGCGCACCTGGGCATCGGCCAGGAGGTCGCCGGTCAGGCTGGTCTTGCTCTCCACCACCAACGGCGTTTCGGTCACCACACCGCTCTGGCGATTGACATTCTTCTCGTAAAGCAGCTGGCCGCCCGGCGGGAGGATCCCCTTGACCGCATCCTGCGGGTTGGCGTTGTCGATCACCATCTTGAATTCGAGACGGGCGGTCTTCCCGAGCAGATCGACGGCCCGCTGCGGATCCTTCACCCCGGGGAGCTGAATGAGGATGCGGTTGTCGGCCTGGCGCTGCAGGGTCGGCTCGCTGACCCCGAACTGGTCGACGCGGTTGCGCAGCGTCTCCAGAGCCTGGCGTACCGCATATTCGCGCACCGTTTCGGCCTCGGCGGCACTGAGTCGATAGGCCCGGCGGACAAAACCGCCCTCCTCGCCGAGGTTGTCGCTCTCCAGGCCGCGGAACTGCTCGTTCATCAGCGTATCGACCTGCTTGGCGGCCGCCTCGTCATAGACGGTAACCATGACGTGGTTGTCGCCGGAACGCTCGACCTTTTTAAAGACGACATCCTTCTCGCGCAGCGCCTGCACGGCCTGATCGGTCACCATGTCGAGCCGGCTCTCGATCGCCTTGTCGGCATCGACTCCCAGCACCAGGTGCATCCCCCCCTGCAGGTCGAGACCGAGGTGGATCGGGTCGAAGGCCTTTTGCCACCAGCCCGGAAGCTGGTCGCGGAAAAGGGTCGGGGCCAGGGCTGCAACTGACAGCACCAGGCAGAAGAGCACGGTCAATGCCCTTAATTTTATGGTTTGTGGCATGATCCGATTCGTCTCCTTTCCAGGGCCGGCCGCCATGGCCCGCCCGCAGTCGCTCAGTGTGACGTCGCTACTCTTCGGAACCGGTCGTCGTGCCGGCAATGGAAATCCGGTTGACCTTGATGCGCACCCCGGTGGCGATCTCCAGCATCACTACCTTGTCCTGCACCGCCACCACCTTGCCGTGGATGCCGCCGGCGGTAATCACCTGATCGCCGGACTTGAGGGCATCGATCATCTCCTTGTGCTGCTTGGCCCGCTTCTGCTGGGGACGAATCAGCAGAAAATAGAAGATGGCGAACATCGCCAGCAGCATGATGATCCCTTCAAAGCCGGATCCCCCGCCGGCCTGCTGCCCGCCGTTGCCGGCCATTGCGAACGCGTCGGTTGCGAAAAACATGGATAAAACTCCTTTGCTAAGGATGATTGCCAGACAAAATCCCGCCGGGCGATTTTGCCGGCGACAGGTTCAGTAAAAGTAGCTTTTCCGTCTGCTCAGGTCGTCAACTCCCGTTCACGGCGGGGCCAACGCACCGCGCGAACGAAACCGGTGGGCGGTCAGGCCTCACCGGCTGCTACACGCTGGCGATGGAATTCGCTCCGGAAGGCCGCGAAACTGCCGGCATCAAGTGCCTCCCGGACGCGCCGCATGAGCTGCAGATAGTAATACAGGTTGTGCCAGGTGTTCAAGACCGAAGCGAGAATTTCGTTCGATTGATAGAGATGGCGCAGGTAGGCGCGCGAATAGCGACGGCAAACCATGCAGTCGCAGGCCGGATCGATCGGCCCGGGGTCGTCGCGGTAGCGGGCCTGCTTGATGACTACCTTGCCGAAAGAGGTGAAAAGCACGCCGTTGCGGGCGTTGCGGGTCGGCATGACGCAGTCGAACAGGTCGGCGCCGCGCGCCACCGCCTCCACCAGGTTTTCCGGAGTCCCCACCCCCATGACGTAGCGGGCCTGCTGCACCGGTAGAACCGGCAGCGTCCACTCCATGACCTGATACATCAGCTCCGCCTCCTCGCCGACCGACAAACCGCCCAGGGCGTAACCGTCGAAACCGATCTCCAGCAGTTGCTCGGCACTCTGCCGGCGCAGATCCTCTTCCATCCCGCCCTGGACGATGCCGAACAGCGCGGCCGAAGGATCATGGCGCGCCACCTTGCTGCGCGCCGCCCAACGGGTCGAACGCGCCGTCGAAGCGGCGATGTAGCCGCGCTCGGCGGGATACGGGATGCATTCGTCGAAAACCATCATGATGTCGGCGCCGAGCGCCTCCTGGATGGCGATGGAACTTTCCGGGGTCAGCATCTGGGCGCTGCCGTCGAGATGCGACTGGAAGCGCACCCCCTCCTCGTCGATCTTGCGCAGGGCGCCGAGGCTGAACACCTGGAAACCGCCGCTGTCGGTGAGGATCGGGCCGTCCCACTGCATGAAGCGGTGCAGCCCCCCCAGGGTGCGGACCAGCTCGTGCCCGGGGCGCAGAAACAGGTGATAGGTGTTGGCCAGAATGATCTGGGCGCCGACATCAAGCAGTTGCTCGGGGAGCATCCCCTTGACCGTCCCCTGGGTGCCGACCGGCATGAATATCGGCGTCTCGATCACCCCGCGCCGGGTATGCAGCCGTCCGCGCCGTGCCGCGCTATTCGGGTCGGTGGCAAGCAGTTCGAACCTTGCCG
Organism: uncultured Geobacteraceae bacterium; assembly: GCA_964603155.1. GTDB lineage: Bacteria > Desulfobacterota > Desulfuromonadia > Desulfuromonadales > BM103 > VAUL01. Next base: position 84,743 of record CAZRTZ010000004.1, read on the forward strand.
GCAATGTCTCACTCATGGGTCATATTCCTGCCACAGGGGTGTGTCATGACACGCACGCTTACTTATTAAATTCTCCACAAGGGCGAGCAAAAACGCCCAGGTGCTAGGCGCCCGATGGCCGAGGAGCGAGGCGTACCGAAAGGTACGTCGCAGCGACGCGACCGAGGGCAACAACGCAGATGGGCGTTTTTGCTCGCCCGTTAAAGAATCAGCATGCAGTCGCCGTAGCTGAAAAACCGGTACTTCTGCTCGACTGCCTGCCGGTAGGCCTCGAGGATCAGCTCCCGCCCGGCAAAGGCGGCGACCAGCACCAGCAGCGTCGACTGCGGCAGGTGGAAGTTGGTCAGCAGCGCACCGACCACCTTGAAATCGAAGCCGGGGCGGATAAACAGCTCGGTCACGCCGCTGCCGGCGCACAGCTGTCCGCGCGCATCGACCGCACTCTCCAGTGCCCGAGTGCTGGTGGTGCCGAGCGCCACCACCCGGCGACCCTCGCTCCTGGCCCGGTTGACCGCCTGCGCCGTCTCCTCGGGGATAGAGTAAGCCTCGCCATGCATGCGATGGTCGTCGAGGCACTCGACCCGCACCGGCTGGAAGGTCCCCGGGCCGACGTGCAGGGTGACGCCGCACACCTCGACGCCGCGCTTCGCCAGGGCGGCAAAGGTCTCATCAGAAAAGTGCAGCCCTGCGGTCGGGGCGGCAACGGCCCCCGGTTCCCGGGCAAAGACCGTCTGGTAGCGGTCGCGATCGGCGCCGCGCGGTGCGCGCTGGATGTAGGGCGGCAGCGGCATCTCGCCGAGATTTTCGAGCCGCGCCGCAAAATCACCGGCGCAGGCAAAGGCGAGCGCGCGCCACCCCTCTCCCAGGTCGGCAGTCACTTCGGCGGTCATCCCGTCAGCGAAGGTAATCTGCTGCCCGACCCGGGCCGGCTTGGCACTGCGGGTCAGGCAGCGCCACACCTCCTCCGCTCCGGCCAGTCGCTCGACCAGCAGCACCTCGACCCGCCCGCCGCTGGCCTTGACCCCGTGCAGCCGGGCCGGGATCACCCGGGTCTCGTTGCGGACCAGCAGATCCCCCGGTTCGAGCCACTGCGGCAGGTCGGCGAAAGCGCCATGCCGGATCGTCGCGGACGCGCGGTCGATCACCAGAAGCCGGGCAGCACTGCGCTCGGGGAGGGGCTCCTGCGCAATTAGTTCGGCCGGCAGTTCAAAATTGTAGTCGGCAAGACGCATCATTTGCTTGCAATTTTAAATCGTTGCATATCCTCGCCAGGATGATTAAAATGGCTCGTGCCCCTCAGCGGACCAGGTAGACCAGCAACAAGCCGCCGAGCATGCAGCCGAGCCCAAGCAGGCGCAGCAGGGCGTCGTTCACCGGCAGCAGCTGCAGAAGCATGCGCTTGTACCCGGACGGCGACAGGAACCAGGGGATCCCCTCGACGATCATGACCACGCCGAGCACGACGAGGAGAAAACTCCATCCTGTTTGGCAATCTTGTTGCATAATGGCTTCCTTGAAACGGTCTTTTTGACTGGCCGGCGCCGCACGCAACAGCTGCGAGAACAGCGCGCTATCCTAGTTTCAGCGCCGGGGAGAGTCAAGCAAAGCGTGCCCGGTCGGATCGGCCACCTGCGAGGCAGACCGTTAGACATTGGTCAGAATTGTGTTTTTTGACCGGACACCGGTGATTTGACGTATTTATTGGTCTGTCGTGATCGAAGGTTAAGATGAATTCTCTCAAGCTCAAATTCCTCGGCTTGACCGGCATCATCCTGGTGGCTGCCATTCTCGGCACCACCTGGTACAACCTCAACACCCAGCGCAGCATCCTCCACAAGATGACCGCCGACCATGCCCACATGGTTGCAGAAACGGTCAGCAACAGCGTCATCACCGACATGTCCAACGGGCGCAACGAACAGGTGAACGTCGCCCTTGCCAAGATCGGCCAGGAACAGGCCATCTCCGGCCTGCGCATCTTCGACGAAACGGGGCGGGTGGTGATGTCCAGTGACCCGGCCGAAATCGGCGATCTGGTGGCCACTGTCGATCTCCTCGCCTATCGCACCGGCAACTTCAACTATACCGACACCCTGAACGGCTCCGAGGCTTTCAGCACCATCATCCCCTTTCAAAACCGGCCCGCCTGCCATTCCTGCCACGGGTCGGACAAGGCGGTCATCGGCGTCCTCAACCTGAAGCTCTCCATGGCCGACATGGAGCAGCTGCAGATGAAGAGCCGCAACGCCACCATGGTTGCCTCCGGTGCGATGCTCCTGCTGCTGGTCCTGAGCATCACCGCTTTCCTGCTGATTTATGTCGATGCGCCAATCCGCAAACTGGTCACCGCCATGGAGTACGCCGAAAACGGCAATTTCGACCACGCCCGCGCAGCGGTCACCAGCTCCGACGAAATGACCCTGCTGTCGGCCAAATTCAACTTCATGGTCCAGCGCCTGCGCGAGCTGATGGAAACCACGGTACGCCACGAGCGCGAGCTGGCCATCACCCAGGAGAAGCTGGCCCACACCGAAGAGGTGCAGTCGCTCAACTCCACCCTTGAGGAGCGCCTCAAGGAGATCGAGTATCTGAACATCAACCTCGAGGAACGCATCGAGGAGATCGAGGAGGCCAACTTCAAGATCGCCGACCTCGCCAGCGATCTCGAGGGGAAAAACCTGCGCCTGGGCAACACCGTCGAGCGTTTGCAGTCGCTCTACCAGGTGGGGCTGGCCATCAACTCCACGGTCAGCACCAGCGAACTGCTCGACACCATCTGCCAGAAGGCCACCGAGACCCTGAAGGGGCAGGTCGGCTATATCCTCATGCACAACGAGGCCACCGGCCAGCTCAAGATCGGGGCGACCTGCGGCACCCCCTCGGAGTTCGAACAGCACTCGGAAATCCCGCTGAAGCCGGGCGGTGTATCATTCTGGGTGATCGCCAACAACAAGCCGATCGTCATCGAAAACGTCGACAAGCACGACATGTTCAACAAGATGAGCCGGCTCGGCTTCGCCCGGGAATCGGTGGTGTGCGCGCCCATTACCGATCACGGCAAAGTGCTTGGCACCATCACCATCTCCAACCCGGTGGATGGCTCGCGTTACACCCATGAGGATCTCGAACTGCTCGTAACCATCGCCGCCCAGGCGAGCGTCGCCCTCGGCAATGCCCGCCTTTACGAGGAGCAGGAGCAGACCTACCTCAACACCGTGCAGGCCCTGGTTTCCGCCATCGAAGCCAGCGACGCCTACACCCGTGGCCATTCCGAGCGGGTTACGCGCTTGAGCATGGCCCTGGGCAAGCAGGTCGGTCTCGACGACGAGGCTCTGCACCGCCTGGAACGTGCCGCCGTCCTGCACGACATCGGCAAGATCGGCATCGACATCAATCTCCTCCACAAGCGCGAGAAGCTCTCCCCGGCCGACATCGAGGTTCTCAAGCAGCACCCCTCGATCGGCGTGCGCATTCTCGAACCGATCCGTTTCCTTGCGCCGATCCGCAATATCATCGAGCAGCATCACGAGCGCTACGACGGCCAGGGCTATCCCCAGGGGCTCTTCGGCGACGAATCACTCCCCGAAGCCCGAGTCCTGGCGATCTGCGACACCTACGACGCCATGACCTCGGACCGCCCCTACCGCAAGGCGCTCCCTCAGGACGTTGCCATCCAGGAGATTCGCGACCACGCCGGCCGGCAGTTCGACCCGCTAATGGCCGAGGCCTTCATCGCCCTGTGCGCTGACGGCCAGCTGCCAACCTGATTGATGGCTTCTCCCGCCGAATCTCCACCGGAAGCCCTCCCCAAGCGATTCAAGCGGGGTCTTGGCCTCACGGCCAAGCTGACCCTACCACTGATCCTTATCCTCACGTTGCTGGCCGTCGCATCGATTTTCGGCTCGATACAGCTGATTCGCGAAAGCACAGCCTCGACCCAGCACCAGCGGCTCAACGCCGTCAAAGAGGTGATCTTTCGTGAATTCAAGCAGCAGGAAGAGCTGCTCGGCACGTACATCACGTTCCTGGAACAGTTTCAAGCTCTAAGCCAGGAGGGCGCCGGCCGCGCTGAAACGGCAATCCTGCAGGATCGCGTCTACACTGCCCTCGAAAAAGAGCGCATCAGCGTCGCCTTCTACCCCGCCGGCAAGGACATCTCCCTGCCAAAACCGCTGCCGGAGCTGCTCGCCCAGGTGCAGCGCAGCGGGCAGACGGCTTATCGCTATTTGAATGATCTTAGCGGCATGCCAACGCTGGTCGCGGTCACCCCCCTTTACAAAGGCCGGCAGATCACCATGCTAATGGTGATGACCAGTTCCTTCGGTAGCGATTTCCTCGACAAAATCGTTTCGCCCCTCGGCGTCGGGGCATCGCTCCATGACCTGAGCGGCAAGACTCTGGCCAGCAGCTCTGAGCACACCTCGCCCATGGAGCTGTCCATGGAGCAGCTCAAGGCGCTGGCCGCTAAGGGAACCTTCTACACAGAGCATCCTTCCCCGGAGGGGGTCATCAACCACCTGTTCGCGCTCTTGCCGGTCGGCAGCAGCGACTTGCTCATGCTCTCCGTCGAAAGCGCCGGCTCCGCTGTCGCAGAATTCGAATCGGCCATGCTCACGCGCCTGGCGATCACCATCGGGCTGGCCCTGATTTTCGGCGTCATCATCTATTTCCGCGCCATTGCCATTATTACCGAACCGGCACGCGAACTGGTCGCTGCGGCCAAGGCCATCAGTCGCGGCAATTTCTCTTACCGCATCAAGGCCTTCCCCAGGGACGAACTCGGCGAGGTCGCCACCACCTTCAACCAGATGGCGGAGCAGATCGATATCATCTATCAGCAAAAGACCGAGAAGGACACCGAGACGGTCATCGCCCTGCAGGAAGCCAAAGCGCGCGCCCTGCTCGATCACAAGAACCGGGAAGTCGAACGGGTCAACGAGGAGCTGCGCGCCCATCTGCGCGAAGTCTCGGCACTTTACCAGCTCAACCAGGCCATGGTTGCGAACGCCGACCTGCAGGTCATGTTCGACCGGGCCCTCCAGACCATCATCGAGACCCTCGGTTGCGACCATGCCGTGGTTTTGCTCTTCAATCCACGCGACAATCTGCTAGAAGTGGCCCGCTTTGCCGGGCTGAGCGCCAACACCATCGAAGAGGTCAAATTCCGCCTCGACCAGGGGATTACGGGGCTGGCCGCCAGCGGCCTGAAGCAGATTTATGTCAAGGATGTCACCAAGGATCAGCGCTACCTCAGCTATCACGCCCAGGTTGCGGTCCGCGGATCGTTCGTCGCCACCCCGCTGGTCGTCAAGGGGCGCTTGATCGGCGTTCTCAACCTGCACAAGCGCGAGGCCAATGCCTTCCCGGCTTCGGAGCTGAAAATGGTTCAGGCGATCGCCAACCAGATGGCCATCGTCACCGAAAACACCCGCCTCATCGAGAAAGCCCGCGACAGTGCCAACATCGACGATGTCACCGGTCTGGCCAACCGTCGCTACTTCCAGGAGATCCTCAAACGTGAGGTGGCCCAGGCGCGGCGTTTCAACTCCACCTTCTCGGTCATCATGTGCACCATTGACGACTTCGATCTCTACATCGGGCAACACAGCCATGCCCGGGGCGAGGCGCTGTTGCATCAGGTCGGCAACCTGCTCCTGGACAACACACGCGGGATCGATCTGGTCTGCCGCTTCGGCAGCCAGGATTTCGCCATCCTCCTCCCCAAGACCAGGAAGGACGGGGGCGTTGCCGCAGCCGAGAAACTGCGCCAGACCATGGAGAAGGTGCTCGTCCCGGGGGGTGAGGCCGACCAAGCGCCGCGACAGGTCACGCTCTCTTTCGGTGTGGCTGAATTCCCCACCGACAGCAAGAATATCTACGAACTGATCAATCAGGCAGACCGGGCTCTGCACCAGGCGCGCAGCACCGGCAGCAATCGCACCCTGGCCTGGGAAGAGTTCATGGCCACAGAAGACACTTAAACTCCCGACCTCCGCAGGAAGCTCAAATTTGTAGGGGGGACCGAGCCTGGCTCGGTCCCCCCTACGATTAGCTGGCCACCGCTCTTGCGGTTGCGCTGGTTACGGAAACAGTGGCGCCCCGCGCAGACCGGCCTCCTCGGCACACCCAAGCATCAGGTTCATGTTCTGTAGCGCCTGTCCGGCGGCGCCCTTGACCAGGTTATCGATCGTCGCAACGGCAATCACCCGCCGGGTGCGAGGATCGACGGCTAGACCAACGTCGCAGAAGTTGCTCCCGCGCACCTGGCTGATGTTCGGCAGGACCCCTTTGGGAAGGATCCGCACGAAGGGTTCATCGACATACTCCTGCCGGTACAGGGCCAGCAGGTCGTCCACCGAGGAGGAGCCTGCCAGCGCCGCGTAGCAGGTACTGAGAATCCCCCGGTTGGCCGGCACCAGGTGCGGCGTGAAGCTGATGGTCACCGGCACCCCGGCCACGCAGCTCAGAGTCTGCTCGATCTCTGGGGTATGGCGGTGACGCGGCAGGCCGTAGGCTTTGAAACCTTCGTTGACTTCGCAGTACAGCGTATCGACCTTGGCCGCCCGGCCGGCACCGCTGGTTCCGGACTTGCTGTCGATGATGATGGTCGCAGGGTCGATCAGGCGGTGGCGCAGCAGCGGAAGCAGCGCCAGGGCGGCACTGGTCGGGTAGCAGCCGGGATTGGCGATCAGCCGTGCCTCCCTGATGCGCTCGCGGTAAAGTTCAGGAAGTCCATAGACCGCTTCGGCGAGCAACTCCGGGGTCTGGTGCGGCTCATACCACTCGGCATACACCGACGCATCGCGCAAACGGTAGTCGGCGGAAAGATCGACCACCCGGCAGCCGGCAGCCAGCAGGTCGGGGACCATCCCCATCGCCGCCTGATGCGGCACCGCCAGGAAGACCACGTCGGCCCGGCCGGCCAACTCCGCCGCTTCGAGCGCTTCGAATTTCAGATCGTAAATCCCTGCCAGAGAGGGGAAGGTGGCGCTCAGCGGCTGGCCGGCCTGCTGCCGCGACGTCACGCAGGTCACTTCGACCTCCGGATGCCCGGCCAGCAGGCGCAGCAGTTCGACTCCGGTATAACCACTGGCACCGACGACAGCAACTCTGTGCATGACGAACTCCTTTATAGCCGTGAGGAGTGAAGAGTAAGGGGGGAGGCGTCACTTCCTCAGGAATGAAACGACTGTACGCCGCACACCTCACGAAAAAAGGGGAACCCTCGCGGGCTCCCCTTTCGATTTGCTGCTTCTTCCTCGAAGGGAAGCTTAGCGCTTGGAGAACTGGAAGCTGCGGCGCGCCGCGGCCTTGCCGTACTTCTTGCGTTCCTTGACGCGGCTGTCGCGGGTGACGAAGCCGGCCTTCTTCAGGGCGCCGCGCAGATCGGCGTCGGCTTCCATCAGCGCCTTGGTGATGCCGTGCTTGATCGCCCCGGCCTGACCCGAAGGGCCACCGCCGCAGACGTTGACGAAGATATCGAATTTGCCGACGTTGCCGGTCAGCTCCAGCGGCTGGCGGATGACCATCTTCGAGGTCTCACGACCGAAATATTCATCGATCGACTTCTGATTGACCACGATATTGCCGTTGCCGGGCTTCATCCAGACGCGCGCCACCGAACTCTTGCGCTTGCCGGTTGCGTAAAATTTGCTTTCAGCCATCATTGCATCTATCTCCTCGAATCGCCTTAGAGCTTCAGCTCACGCGGCTGCTGGGCCTGGTGCGGATGCTCGGCGCCGGTGTAGACCTTGAGTTTGCGGAACATCAGGCGACCGAGATTGTTCTTCGGCAGCATCCCCTTGACCGCTTTGCGGATCAGTTCCTCGGGCTTCTTCTCCAGAAGCTTGCCGGCCGAAATCTCCTTGAGACCGCCCGGATGAGTGCTGTGGCTGTAATACATCTTCTTGTTGAGCTTGTCGCCGGTCAACTTGACCTTCTCGGCATTCAGCACGATGACGAAATCCCCGGTATCCACGCTCGGGGTGTAGATCGCCTTGTGCTTGCCGCGCAGGATGCGGGCGATTTCGGTCGCGGCCCGACCCAGCACCTGATTTTCAAGGTCGACCACGAACCAGCTCTTCTGCAAGTCGGCCTTCTTGGCGGTAATGGTACTCATTGAATCCTCTCTTGACTGTTTCCGTGATGGTAACGGGGGCTCACAGAAGTTGGGAAGTTACCCAAATTCGCAGGGGGTGTCAAGCCCTTTTTCCGGAAAATCGCCGATTAACCGGGGATAAATCCCTGCGGCGGACCAAGCCGCGCACAAAGGGCCGCCAGCAATTGCACCGTACGCTGCAGATCGTCGAGATCGAGAACCTCCACCGGTGTGTGCATGTAGCGCAGCGGCACGCTGATCAGGGCGGTCGCCACACCGCCGCGATTGAGCTGCATGACGTTGGCATCGGTGCCGGAGGCACGCGGAATACCCATGACCTGATAAGCGATGCCTTCGTCGCGGGCGGTTGTGGTGAGCAGTTCAAACAGCGCCGGGTTGATGTTGGGGCCGCGGGCAAGGACCGGACCCTGCCCCAGCTTGATCTCGCCGGCGTGCTTGTGGTCGGCATCCGGGTAGTCGCTGGCAAAGCCGACCTCCACGGCAATGCCGAAATCGGGGTCGACCCCGTAGGCGCTGGCGGTGCCGCCACGCAGCCCGACCTCCTCCTGCACGGTGCTCACCCCGACCACGGTGACCTGCTGATCACCGCGCCGCCGCACCTCGCGCAACACCTGGGCGACCACATAGGCCCCGATCTTGTCGTCGAAGGCCCGCGAGGTGACCTTCGTCCCCTGCAAACGCTCGACGCCGACGGCAAACGTGACCGGGTCGCCGATCGCCACCAAGTCCTGCGCGGCGGCCTTGTCGACGCAGCCGATGTCGATGAACTGGTTCTTGAACGGCATGACCTTGTCACGCTCGCTGTTCTCCAGGTGGTGGATCGGCCGGCGCCCGACCACGCCGGGGAGCGGCCCTGCCGCCGTGTGCACCATGACGCGCTGCCCCGGCACCAGGTGCGCATCCACGCCGCCGATTGGCGCGAAGAAGAGGAAGCCCCGGTCGTCGATGTACTTGACCATGAAGCCGATCTCGTCGCAGTGCCCGGCCAGCATCAGGCGCGGCGCCCCGGGCGGGCCGTTGAGCGTGGCGATCACGTTGCCGAGCACATCGGTGCGCAACTCGTCCGCCACCCCGTCCAGCGCCTTGCGGATCACCCGCTGCGCCGGCTGCTCGAATCCCGACGGGCTGGGGGCCTCGACGAGTTCCTGGAAAAACTGGAAATCATGGTCGGTCATTAGTGGGAACCTGTTGAGTCGTTGAGTCGTTGAGTCGTTGAGTCGTTGAGTCGTTGAGTCGTTGAGT